>JAIKXP010000065.1 GCA_024684115.1 Sphaerochaetaceae bacterium
CATAGTTTTCGGCAGGAGGGCAAACTGATGAAGAGAACAATAACTAATATTTGCCTGCCGGCAATGCTCTTGCTTCTGCTCCTCCTTCTCTCCTCCTGTGCCCAGGACCCCTATGCAGAGACCAGAACATATCACATGATAACAGTGGGCTATGATTACACGGATTCATCAGCAACAACCCTGAAAAAGGACATAGATGACGCTGTTCAGGTTGCAAAATGCTTCAAGAGCCTCACAAACGGAAACATAGATATTTACTACCTTTTAGGTTCAGATGCAAGCGAAATATCAAAGTACACAGACATAACAGACTACTCTTCCCCGACAATAGATAATATCAAGAGTGCAATAGATAGCGTTGCAGCATCTGCAACAGAAGCAGATATAACATTCTTCTACTTCAGTGGCCACGGAGCATCAGAACAGGATCGAACGAATTACAATCAGGAGTTTACAGAGGATTTCTACATCGCCACAAAGACAACTGACACAAGTAGTAGCAAAACCTATGATACCTATGATCTTGAAGACCTTCTCGAAAGACTTGATACAATCCCTGGCAAGGTGCTTATTCTCGGCGACTTCTGCTACTCCGGAGGAGTCTTACATGCCAACAACGTAAGTGCAGACTCAAGCCTCTATGATAATGTGGATCTGTTCAACATATTCTTCAATAGCCAGATAAATGTTGAATACCCTGACATCTATGCCCTCACAGCCAGCAGTTACTACACAACGTCTACAAGCGCAGGCTCAAAATATCACAGCAAATTCACCCAGATTCTCCTCAAGGCCTTAGGCTGGGATGACTCAGATCTCCTGAATCCTGTTCAGGGCACTGTGAGTGCTGCAGACGGCAACACACTGACCCTCTCATCTCTGTACAACTGGGTGTATGAAAACGGTGGAGTCTACGGAGTTCAGAGACCTGTTGCAACAAGCACAAGTGCTGACCTTGTAATAGTAAATTTTTAGCCAAGTTAGCCTAAACTAATTCATATTGAAACTTGACAGCTAAGTACTTATTCATTAGCTTTCAAATGATGAGTAACAAACTTGTATATATGGATAATAATGCAACCACAAGGATTGCTCCCGAGGTTGTAAAAGCTATGGCAGAGGTAGAGGCTTCCGTCTATGGAAACGCCTCAAGCATGCACTCTTTCGGAAGAGAGGCAAACAGATACGTCGAAGACGCAAGAAAAAATGTTGCCGACCTTTTAGAGTGTCATCCTGAAGAAATAACATTCACAAGCGGAGCCTCCGAAGCGAATAATACGGTCTTCTCAATTGCAAGAGCCCTGATTGAAAAAAAGAAGGGTTCAAGAATCATTACGACTACAATTGAGCACCCGTCCATAATTGAAACCGTAAAGTATCTCAAGAAAGAAGGAATCAGGGTTGACCTTGTCGGCGTTGATAATGAAGGAAGAGTCCGCATGGACGAACTTGAGAAGCTTATGGGACCGGATGTAGTCCTGGTTTCCGTCATGACAGGAAACAATGAAACAGGAACAATCCAGGATATTGAAAAGATCTCGGCACTTGCCCACAGGCACGGTGCCCTTATGCATACAGATGCAACGCAGGCCATTGGAAAGATTGAAGTTTCCGCAAAGAAGTGGAACCTTGATTATGTTTCAATGAGTGGCCACAAGTTCTACGGCCCTAAAGGTGTCGGAGTTCTTTATGCCCGTAAATATGCCCCGTTTGAACCGTTTGTACACGGCGGAGAGCAGGAGCACGGAAGAAGAGCCGGAACCTACAACACAGCGGCTATATACGGTCTTGGACTTGCAGCAAAGCTTGCAAAAGAAGGTCTTAAAGAAGAACACGACAGACTTTGGGAAATGCGTGAGCGCCTTAGAAAAGGCCTTGTTGAAAACATTCCAGATGTTGTCGTTAACGGCTGTCAGGAGCACTGTCTGCCAGGCACACTTGATATTTCATTCCCATGTGCTGAAGGCGAATCAATCCTCCTCATGCTGGACATGAACGGAATTGCAGTCTCAACAGGTTCTGCATGCGCTACCGGCTCACTTGAGCCAAGCTACGTACTGCTCGCCTGCGGTCTTGATGTTGAACTTGCCCACGGCTCCATACGTTTCAGCCTTGGAAGGTACAACACGGATGAAGATGTAGATTACGTTATTCAGGTACTGCCTCCTATCATTAAGAGGCTCAGAGAAATTTCCACCAGATAAGGTGAATCAGAAGGATAGAAAAATGAGCAGCAGTTTTATGGCTGATTGGGTTTATACAGATGTAGTCAAGGACCACTTCATGAACCCCAGAAACATCTGGGAAAAAGATGAAGACTGGGAGCCTGATGCATTCGGAGAAGTCGGATCTCTTGCATGCGGAGACCAGATGAGAGTCGGTATCAAAGTCTTTAATGATAAGATTGCAGACATCAGATGGCTCACATACGGCTGTGCAAGCGCTATTGCCTCTACAAGTATGATGAGTGAAATGGTTAAGGGTATGAGTCTCAGTGAGGCCTACCACATTACACCTTCCATGATTACAGATGCCCTCGGAGGACTTCCGGAGCATAAGTTCCACTGCTCCGTTCTCGGAGACAAGGCACTCAGGGCAGCAATTGACAACTACCTTGAGAAGAACAACCTTCCTAACCCGTACAAAAACGCTATAGCAAAGGTTGTCTGTGAGTGCCGCAACGTAACGGACCAGCAGATTGAAGAACTTGTCAAAACAGATAAGGCAACAACCCTTGAAGAGCTTCAGCAGCTTACAGGCTACGGCACAGGCTGCGGAAAGTGCAAAAAGAACATTGAGCACATCTTTGAAGAAATGCGCCACATTTACGGCAAGAGCTGAGAAAACAACTAAAAGAATAAACAAACATAAATACAAGGCCGGAAGTCCACAAAGATTCCGGTCTTTTTATTTCTATAGTATTCAGACAAGTATGACTTTATCGGTTTTTATATCGTGCTCTTCTGCGGGAAAGGAGTCCATAACATGCTCTTTCTGACAGACACAGATGCTTGTAACGGAGTCAAAGGAAGAGATTACGGACATAAGTCTGTCGTAAAATCCGCCTCCCCTTCCAAGACGCCAGCCGTCAGAGGTACAGGCCAAAGCAGGAAGAAGAACAAGAGTCTTAAGAGTTGAAAGAGTTTTAACATCAAGGGTCGGAAAGTTTCCACCCAGCCCCATGGTTCCATTTCCGAGCTTTACAAGAGAGTCCCTCCAGGATGGAGAGATAATGGAGAAAACAGAATAGTCCATGGAGGGAACAGCAACAGTTTTACCCATGGCAAGAGCCTTATCCATAACAGGCGTAACGTCAACCTCACCCGGCAGGGGTATATAAGAAAGAAGAACATCAAAAGAAGAAAACCCAATAAACGGAGAATCCGAAAGAACCCTGCCGGTTATTCTGTCAGAGAGATACCTCTTTCTTAATAGTTTTTTGAGATCTGCGTTATCTGCCATGGGCAAATTATACAGATTTTCAGATACAGGAGAAAGACTGCCTTATGCAGCTGTGTATAAGTTTCTGACCTGCATTGTTCGGATGTATGCCATCCTCACACATATAGTCTTCAGGACAACCTGTTTCCAGGAAGGCAGAGTTAACATCAATGCACTTAACGTTCTTAAACCCTGCAAGTGCCCCGGCTATGTCAGAATAGGCCTTCTGGGTCCTGTTTACCCTGCCAATGTCATTATTGAGCCAGGCCATTATATTATCATAGGAAAGATTCTGTTTCTCGCATGTCCAGTTAAGGTACCTGTCGGAAACAATTGGAGGCAAAGTCATGAGTATGGGTGTTGAGCCGCATTCCCTTACAAAATCAATGAGCTGACCGTAGACGCTGAGATACTCAGCCGGATCAGTCTTTGGTTTGTGTTCACCGTTTTCAGATGCCGGATCTGAAGAAATGGCAGCCCAGTCAAAATCACTGTCGTTACCGCCAAAGTCCATAAGAACATAAGAGCTCACAGGATTCCTGGAAAAGAGTCTCTTAATGTATTCAAAACCTTTAGTAACGGTGCAACCGAACTTGCTGAAGTTTTCAACCGGCATTCCGGTTGCACCTTCAAAATCGAGATTATCTACAGTCTCGTATCTGCCGGACTCCGGATTTGGCTGAATGCCTTTGAGTATGGAGTCTCCGATTACCCTCAAAGTCATAAATTAACCCTCTTCTTCCATATCATGCAGAAGATCGCAGAACGTCTGTGAAAACAAAAGTGCAATCAATGGTAAAGATTCTTTTCTTTCTTTGAAAAACATAAGCATCCTCCTGCCTTTTCAGTTTCATACCCTCTTTTCCCGGGTACAATCAAACAATAATCCAGCTGAAAATGCATGAAAATGGCAAATATTAATCATTTTGAAACCGTGGTTAATCAGAACCATAAAAAAACTGGAAGGGTGTGGCTTAACTACCCTTCCAGACGTCTCAAATGCATATATAGTTAATTATAACGGGTCAGTTCAGCTCCTCGAACTGAGACCTGTACAGATCAGCATACAGGCCGCCTTTCTTAAGAAGCTCTCTGTGGCTACCCTCTTCGGCAATCCCCTTATGACTTATGACCATGATCCTGTCTGCATTTACGATTGTTGAAAGCCTGTGGGCTACAACAAAGCTTGTTCTGCCCTTCATGAGAACAGCCATACCTGCCTGAACAAGCTGCTCGGTACGGGTGTCTATGGCTGAAGTGGCTTCATCAAGCAAAAGGACCTTAGGATCAGCTATGAGGGTACGGGCCAGAGCTATGAGCTGCTTCTGTCCCTGACTCATGGTGTCCTGACTTACAACGGCATCAAGGCCTCCGTTCTGCATGAGAATAAAGTCTTCAAGACCTATGCGACGGCAGGCAGAGATTACTTCTTCATCAGTTGCATCAGGTTTGCCGTAGGTAAGGTTCTCCCTTATTGTTCCGCTGAAGAGGAACGGCTCCTGAGTCATGACTCCTATGTTTCGCCTCAGGGAAGCGAGGGTTACATCACTTATATCCTGTCCGTCAATTCTTACCTCTCCGCTAACCGGATCATAGAAACGGACAAGAAGATTTACTATCGTTGTCTTTCCGGCTCCGGTCGGACCTACAAGGGCTATCATCTGCCCGGGTTCAACTGTGAAACTCAGGTCGGAGAGAATCTCAATCTCCGGCTCATCAGGATAGGCAAAGCTTATGTGGTCAAACTCAACACGCCCGTCTGTTACTTTGAGTTCTCCTGCGTTTTCCTTTTCCTGAAGGATTGACTCCGTATCAAGAAGCTCAAAGACTCTTCCGGCCCCTGTAATCTGGTTTGTAAGCTGGTTGTACATGGCTGCAAGGCTTCTGATAGGCTGCCAGAACAGGGACATGTATGTTGCAAAGGCTACAAGTTCACCGACAGAAGAAGCGCCGAGGCGCAGCCATTTAACGGCAAAGAAGTAAAGTACAAAGTATCCCAGTCCCTGGCTCCAGGCTATTACTATATTAAGAAGGTCTGCCCTTCTTACGGCCTTTACCCATCCGACACGCACTTCTTCCATAACTCTGTCAGCTTCTTCTGTTGCTTCCTTTTCTGCTCCGAAGGCCTGGATAACACGTATTCCGGTGTAGGATTCGTGGGTATAGGCATTCATGTTGGAGTTCTTCTTTCTGAAGTTCTCCCAGTTTACAAATCCCTTAATGGTTACAAAGTAGATAAACAGAACCAGGAAAGGAACAACAATCAGAACGGAAAGAGCGAGCTTTGCATTGGAGGCAAAGAGAATGATGGTAATGAGTACAATCAGCGCTACGTTAGGAATGATTGCCGAGATAAGACGGGTAAGCATTTCCTTAAGTGAAGACACGTCGTTAATCAGACGGGAAAGAATCTTTCCTGTAGGACGGCTGTCAAAGTAGTAGAGACTCAGTGTCTGCAGATGGTCAAAGGCCTGTTTACGTATTTTGTAAACAATCTCGTTGGTAATTCTTGAAAGCATATGCTCACGCACTACCATGACAAGCCAGAGCAGAAGACTCAGTCCTGCTGAAATACTGCAGGTTATTATCAGACCCCTTACATCACGGTTTGCAACATCAACATCAATTGCATGCTCTGCAAACTTTGGAATAGCTGTGATTATGAAGGAGCTTGTAAGAACAAGGAGTATGATTACGGCAACTTTCCATTTATAAGCCGAGTAGTATCTGAGAACCCTTAAGAGTATGTTTTTCTTGCTTCCGCCAAAGGATTCTTCGTCTTTTCTGTAGGTATTAACAGCCATCAGATCACCTCCTCATCGGGATACTGGGTGATAAAGGTCTGGTAGTACAGACCCTTCTTTGCAAGAAGCTCCTCATGGGTTCCCCTTTCACTGATTCTGCCATCTTCAAGAACTATTATCTCGTCAGCATTTCTCACAGCGGAAATTCTGTGGGCTATTATCATGAGTGTTGCACCCTTTCTCTGCTTGATAGACTTCTGTACAAACTTTTCAGTTTCCATATCAAGAGCACTGGTAGCGTCGTCAAGGATGAGAAGCGGACGGTTTGAGGCAAAGGCCCTTGCCAGGGCAACCCTCTGCTTCTGACCGCCTGAAAGTCCCACGCCCTTCTCGCCTATAACGGTATCGTAGCCTTCAGGAAGACGGGAAACAAAGGAGTCGGCGTCTGCTGCTTTTGCAGACTTGATCATCTCTTCTTCGCTGAGTTTTCCCTTCTGGCCCTTTTCCATGTTTGCCCTGATAGAATCAGAGAAGAGGAAAATATCCTGGGTAACAATTGCCTTTGAACGGCGCACGCTGTCCAGCTTCATGTCTTTCAGGTCAATTCCCTCACTTCTTATTACTCCGGAGGTCGGATCTATGTATCTCATGGCCAGGTTTGTTATGGTAGTCTTACCGCTGCCTGTAGCTCCCATGATTCCAAGAGACCTGCCTTTTTCAAGGTGGAAACTTATATCATCAAGAATCTTCTGTCCCTCAACCTCGTAACATACGTGATCAAATTCAAGGTCTCCAGTAAGCTCCTCAGGCTCTTTATCTCCATCTTTAAGTCTGGACTTGCGGTCAAGAATGGCGGAGATTTTACGAAG
Source organism: Sphaerochaetaceae bacterium (assembly GCA_024684115.1). Taxonomy (GTDB): domain Bacteria; phylum Spirochaetota; class Spirochaetia; order Sphaerochaetales; family Sphaerochaetaceae; genus UBA1265. The sequence continues at coordinate 7,055 of JAIKXP010000065.1, forward strand.
TGAAGCACTTGCTGTTGATATTTCAGCAAGGACCCAGCCTATCTCCATCATTGGCCATGAAAGCTCGGCGGTGTAGTTGGAAATGGCTGTAAGCTGTCCTAAAGTCATGTTTCCGTTTATAACCTGAATTCCGGAAAACAGTATTGAACCTGCCATCATGATCCTTGCAAGTGAGTTCATAGGGGAACCCCAGTTTGTCCAGAGAAAGTCAAGTTTCTGGGAATAGTGCCTGAAGAGGCTGTTGTGCTTATCAAAACGCTTTGCTTCCCTCGCCTCACTTCCAAAGGCCTTTACGGTTCTGATTCCTGAGAGGGTTTCACTTGCACTCTGGTTCATATCGGCTATGACATCTGACCTTTTGCCGGCAAGTTTATCTCCCTTCGGCTCAGAAATAATTGCAAGAGCTCCTATTATAGGCATGATTATCAGAGCAGGAATTGAACCGGTGAAATTATATTTGACCATGGAGTAAGTTATGTACACAACATGAAATACAATCTGAAGTGCGAACATGGAAATGAAGCCCATAACAAATCCCAGGTTCTCAATATCCTGCTTGGTACGGCTCATCAGTTCTCCCGGGTTATTGTCCTTGAAGAAACTCTGATCCTTACCAAGTATAGACCTGAAGACGTCCTTCCTCATTGCATTCTGTACACCGGCAGAAATACAGTCAGAAGCAAACTCATGGATATACGCAAACACTCCTTGAAGCACATATATCAGCACGAGGGGAATAATTATCTGGAGGAACATGTCGGCCTGACCGCCGACAATGCACGTATCCACAATCTTCTGCACGAACTGTGGCCCCATTGCTGACATTTTTACACTCACTACCATGCTTATGAGTGTTATTACATAGAGCTTCCACTGTGTTTTTGCATAATACAGTACTCTTTTCATAAACCTTCCTATACGTAAAAAAGGACCAAGCCTAGACTTGGTCCTGTAAAAGTTTAGCAGGGGTAGGACTCGAACCTACGACCCCCAGGTTATGAGCCTGATGAGCTGCCAACTGCTCTACCCTGCGATGCGTTTTCGTACTGTAGACTGATTTCCCTTTTATGTCAACCCATCCCGTAAAATTACTTGAAAAAGATATAGGTGGTCACTCCGTCTACTTCTTCATTATATGTAATCAGGGATGGATTCTTGCTCCATTTGGCTATTACAAAACCAAG
>JAIKXP010000074.1 GCA_024684115.1 Sphaerochaetaceae bacterium
AACTGAATACTGTCAAAGAGCTCCCCTTCCTTGAAATTCTCAATCAGACGCACTGAAGAATCAAGGTTCTTGAAAAGAACATTCATGGTAACGACAACACCTTCTGAAGTTTTCACAATCGAGATATCCCTTATGGTCAGATTATAGCTCTCAACTATCTCCTTGAGCTTTTCAAAGGAAATACCGTGAGATGTAATGTTGCACTTAAGTGTTCCGACATTGAATGAATGCTGTTTTGAATGGTAAGAGTGAAGAAGCCACTGTACGAGAAGAATAAAGGCTGTCGTTATGACACCTATGGCATATAGTCCGGCTCCAATTGCAAGACCAATACCCACAGTAGCCCACAGGCCGGAAGCTGTTGTAAGACCTACAGCGTTTTCTTTTCTAATGTATATGACTCCGGCACCTATGAAACCTATTGCCTGCACTACAGATGCTGCAATACGAGAGCCGTCAACCTGAAGTCTCAGACCGTCAAGACCTACTATATCCATGAATCCATACTTGGATACAATCATCATAAGACAGGCTGCAAGAGCAACAATAATATGGGTTCTAAGACCTGCGTTCTTAAACCTTCTTTCCCTTTCAAGCCCTACGAGTGCACCGCATACTATAGCTACAATCAACCTTAAAAGGAAATCAAGGTAGTTCTCAAAAGAAATAATATTATTCAGGTAAAATAATTGCATTTTACACCTCTCCCCATGTTGAATTGATTATAGTACCAATATTATAGCACATACAAACTGTTTTTGCTTTTTAAACAGGGAAGAGGTGAAGATGGTGAATCAACCGTAACTGTGAAGACCAGGAATAAGGGTGTTTACACCAACGTAAGTAAAGAGAACGCAACCGAAACCTATTATGGCAAAGATGGCTGCAGCCTTACCGTGGTATCCCCTTCTTATTCTCAGGTGAAGGTAGATTGCGTAGATTATCCAGGTAATCAGAGACCAGGTCTCTTTCGGGTCCCATGACCAGTATCTGCCCCAGGCCTGCTCTGCCCAGATTGCACCGGTTATGATTGTAATTGTAAGAAACAGAACACCCAGAGCCACACTGCGGTATCCGAGCATATCAAGTTTTTCCTTGTCAGGAAGATGCCTGTCAAGAAAACCTCTGGCCTTAAGCTTGTCCCTTAAGAGGAACACAATTCCGAGAACAAAGGCAAGTCCGAATGCACCGTAGGAAATGATTGCAGTTGAAACGTGGATTCCAAGCCATCCAGATCTGAGGGCCGGCATAAGTTCCCTGACCTGATTATCAAGAAGAGCAGCATATCCTGTCATGACAAGAAAGACAGGAGAAGCAAATGCTCCAAGAGTATAGAAACGGTAAATAAGGATAAAGATAAGGCTTATAAGACACAGACCCCATGCAAAGGCAGATGCAAACTCATACTGGTTTGTAAGAGGAAGGCGTCCGGCTCCTATTCCCCTGCAGATAATTGCAGCGGTATGAAGAACCAGTCCCAGAATCTGAAGACCAAGTCCCAGTCTGGAGTATATCTTCTTTTTCCCGACAACATACAGAAAGTAAAATGCCATGGAAAGGAAGTAAGTTATAAGAACAATTGTGAACAGTGTGTTTTCAATACGAAGCATCTTTGTTTTTCCCTTCAATTTCCGTTTCGAACTGTCTCCTGAAAAGCATATCCCCCTTCTTGCAGGAAGCTTTTACAGTCCAGCTGCCGTCTTCTTCCTCTACCGCCCAGAGTTTCTGTGGCTGAATATAGAAAGCGAGGAACAGACCGGCAATTATTACAAGTGCGCCCACAAAGGCAAGCCAAGTGAATGAGTCTTTTTTAATCTGAATGAGTGTGTAACTCTGAGGCTCTGAGAAATATACTGTGTACTCATCTATGGTAAGTACGTCTTCAGAAGAAAGAACATTCATTCCAAGCATCTGTCCCATGTAGTAGACAGAATAAAGATAGGCAGGATTCAAGACTTTTCCACTCCTGGTTGAAGGACCGTATCCTTCTATGAACTGATAATCCGGATAGAAAGCGTTGAAATAGATAACAAGTTCAGGTTTATCCTGAACCGGAAGATAGTCTCCTGCACAGACTACCTTTGACTGAAAGTACTCTCCGTTTTTAAGAATGGTTATATTCGCAGCCCAACCTGTTGAATTCTGGTAGAACCTGTAGCCAAGAAGGTCTGCCGGATGGTTTACACTTATGGTTGCACTCTTTCCTTCAGAGCTCTTTGAAAGATCGAATGCCGTTATGTCCGCCGTATACTGCTCTACCGTATCATCTTCCCTTAATTCAATCCTGAAATCATCTATCGTAACTGCAAGAGATGTGCCGGGAACGGCAAGAGTGTCTCCGGGCACTCCGTACACAGCATATTCCTTATATGTCATCTGTCCCAGGCTGTAACCGACTATGAGAAGAAGCACTCCAAGGTGACAAACCCAGGCACCCCAGAGCCCTATTCTATGCTTGAAGGAGAAAAGCACTCTGTGTCCGTTCTTCTCCATCTCCTTCACCCCGCTCATCTTCATTTTTGTAAATGCAGTGTTTATATCTTCATGATATGGAGCACTGACAACAGGATTCTCATCAGGCTTTGCATAATTCTTTGTTCTTCTTATAAGGGAAGGAAGCCTTACAAGATTACATGCTATGAGATTTATACAGAGAAATGCATTAATCAGAATGAACCACCAGCTGTGAAATGCATCATCAAGATGTGTTGCCACGATAAGAGCAGCCGTACGTTCTGAATACTTTTCAGCATACCATGCGTATGTTTGCCCCTGCGGAATCAGGCTGCCTGCCGTACAGGCTACAACCAGTATTCCCAGAAGAATCATTGCAAAACGCATAGAGGAAATAAATTTTAATACTTTTTTTAAACCGGACATATTAAATCAGTAAGGTACACCAGGGGACCCCGGTGTACCTTATTATAGTTAAAGCAGGGCGAGAGCTTCGTTGATGCGTTCCTCAGAAACATCCAGACAGTGGAATGCGAGATCTGAGTTATGTGCGCCCTCTGCATTTTCTACATAGCAGAAATCAAAGAACCACTGGGCTTCACGGTAAAGCTTGCGTACCTCATTAAGTGAAGTTTCACTCATCTTTCCTGCAGATACAGCTGCAGCAAGCTTATCCTTAAGTCCTGAAAGCTTGTTTCCGACTTCAGTTTCTCTTGCAGTTACTCTTTCCTGAATTCTGTGAACCTTTTCAGTCATGTCGGTGTCTCCGTGACACTCAACACAGGTTGAAAGAATGACTTCACTCTCAAGCGGGCTTGCAAGGTAGTGGCTGTGATAGACGGTTCCGTCATCTGCCATCTCAATAGCCATATGACAGTCTGCACAGTTAAGCAGGTCTGCATGCTGACCCTGAAGGAATGTCTCCATTTCAGGATGCTGAGCCTTAAGAAGCTTTGCACCTGTGCTTGGCTGTGTCCAGTCTGAGAAACCGACTGACCCATCAGGAAGAACCATTGTGTCGTAGTACTCAAGGATTGCTTCCGGTGTCATGGTGGCTATGCTTGAGTACGGCATCATGGTTTCCTTATCAGCAGGTGTGAAGTAGTACTCAATATGACACTGGCCGCATGACAGGGTTGCAGGATCAATTGTGCTCATCTCTGAACCGAGAGCCTTGTGTACATAGGAGTGGGTAATAACAATCTCACCCTTGTTTCCGGCATCATTTCCATGACAGGTATAACAGCTGATAGGCTCTTCCATCATTGCATAGACAGTGTTGAAATCCATGGTATAGACACCTACTCCAAGGTCATTTACGAGCTTTGCAAAGTTAGGAGTCTTACATGTCAGACAGTTGGCAAGAGCATGAGGACGCTTTGTAGCTGCTACATCATCAAGAGTATAGTTATGACCTCTTGCACTGCCGTAGTCCTTGGCAAATCCATATCCTTCATAAATATTTACAAGGTAAGGATCCTGTTCAAGGTAGCTGACAATATAGCTGTTCTCATCATTTGAGCCCATTGTAGCAACAATGTAAGGGTATGTTTCAGCCCAGTCTTCAGCATTTACGGTTCCATCCATGCTGGTTGGTTCCGGAGTCTCTGCAACAACGTACTCAATATCTTCTCTTGTAAGAGGACCGAGATCACCTCTGTTCTTGATGTGATACATGACTGAGTCACCGTAAACACCGCCCAGCAGTATAATGGCTACTGCTACAACGGCAATGGCAATTACAATCTTAAGTATGGTTTTCTTCTCCATCATCAGCCCTCCATGACACTGCCGGATACGGGAGGAAGAATAACCTTTGAAGGACACTTCTCAACACACTTTCCGCACTGTGTACACTTTGAATAATCAATATGTGCAATATTGTTTACAACGGTAATAGCACCGGCCTCACACTGACGTGTGCAGAGCATACAGCCTATACAGCCTGCAGAACAGACCTTCTTTACAACCGGTCCCCTGTCTTTGTTCGAGCACTGTACTGCAACATAGTTCTTTGCAGGGATAAGCTCAATAAGACCCTTAGGACAAGCCTTTGCACAAAGTCCGCAGCCTACGCACTTTGCACGGTCTACAACTGCAACTCCGTTTACAACATGAATTGCGTTTTCAGGACATACTGAAACACATGAACCCAGGCCGAGACAACCATAATCACATGAAGTAATATTTAGTCCACCAAGGTATGCACTTCTACAATCCTTAACTCCAATATAGTTACCCTGATTACGGGTAACATCACAGTTGCCTTTACAGCGGACAAAAGCAACCTTTTTGTCAGCAGCCTTGGAACTTACTCCCATGACCTTACTGATTCCGTCTGCAACCGGCTGACCACCAACCGGACAGCCGTTTACAGGAGCGTCTCCGCTTACTATGGCTGCAGCCATGGCATCACAACCTGCAAAGCCACATGCACCACAGTTATTTCCCGGAAGACATCCGCGGACAGCTGTGATTCTCTCATCTACATCTACGTGGAACTTCTTACCGGTCTGTACAAGAGCAACTCCTACAACAAGTCCGACAAGAGTTATGACAACAGCAGTAATAATAATTGTTCCCATTTCATTCCTCCTATCAGAAACTAAGTCCAGAGAAGCCCATGAAGGCTATGGACATAAGAGCAGCAGAGATAAGTACTATCGGTGCTCCACGAAGAGGTTCAGGCAGGTCTTCTTCACAGATTCTTGTACGGATACTTGCAAGAAGAACAATTGCAAGTGTATATCCTAAGGCTGTTCCGAAACCTGAAAGAACACTTTCAATAAAATTGTAACCGTTCTGTACGTTTGTGAGGGCTACACCTAAAACTGCACAGTTTGTTGTAATCAGAGGGAGGAAGATTCCCAGTGCCTGATAGATGGCCGGAGATGTCTTCTTAAGGAACATTTCGACTATCTGAACAAGTGCAGCAATAACAAGGATGAAAACAATTGTCTTCATGAAGTCCAGGCCAAGCGGCTGAAGTACAAAGTCATAAAGAAGACTTGCTACAGCAGAAGCAATGGTAAGAACAAAGATAACTGCAACACCCAGTGAGGCAGAAGCCTTCATCTGTCTGGAAACACCGAGGAATGAACAAATGCCCAGGAACTGGTTCAGGACAACGTTGTTGATCAGTGCTCCACCGATAATAATAAGTATCAGACTCTTCATTTTGCACTTCCCTCCCCTGATTTCTCACAGGCTGAACTGCACTTTGAGCAGCAGCCGTCGCAGCCTTCAACAAGCTTCTTCTGTCTTGTCTTGATTCCGATTGCGTTCATTATGACTATGAACAGGGCAATGACAAGGAATGCTCCAGGTGGCTGAATGAAAATACCGATAGGTTCAATACTTTCAGGAAGTACTCTGAATCCGAAAGCTGTTCCGCTTCCGAGAACCTCTCTTACCAGACCGGCAAGTGTAAGGGCTACGGTAAATCCAAGACCCATTCCGAGACCGTCCATAACGGACAGCAGCGGTGTGTTCTTGTTTGCGTATGCTTCGGCTCTTCCGAGAATGATACAGTTAACAACAATAAGAGGAATATAGATTCCGAGAGCCTCGTAGACTGACGGGACATATGCTTCCATGAGCAGCTCTGTAACTGTTACCAGAGATGCAACAATAACTATATAAGATGGGAGTCTTACTTCATCAGGAATGGATTTGCGAAGAAGTGAGATAACCAGGTTGGAAAGGATAAGGACAGCTGTTGTGCTCAGTCCCATTCCAATACCGTTCATAGCCTGGGTTGATACAGCAAGCGTCGGACACATACCGAGCATGAGTACCAGTGTGGGGTTTTCTTTTATAAGACCGTTGTAAAGTCTTTCAACATATTTGTTCATCTTCACTCCCCCTTTATAACGTTGTTGTAGAAATCAATGGCGGTATTTACGGCGTTGATTACTGCAGTTGAAGTAATCGTAGCACCGGAGATACTGTCAATTTCCGTTTCAGAGGCAGCGTTGCCACCCTTAACCAGCTTGAGTGTTGTTGCAGGAGCACCGTTGAACTGATCCTTGAAGGCAGGTTCAGCGGCAAGCATTCCCTTACCCGGAGTTTCCTTGAGTTCAGTGAAGGAGATGGAGTTGATTACTCCGTCTGCTGAAATACCGACAGAAAGTGTTATGTTACCTTCATAACCTTCAGCAGTTGTAACGGCTATGGCGTAACCCACAACATTCATGGATTCGTCCATACCGATAACGGCTTCGTTAATAGTAACTCTGCTGCCTGTTTCATAAGCAGAAGCATCTGCAATTTCTGCAAAACTTACAGCCTCTGGAACAACTGTCTGATAGGACTTCCATGCAGCCTTTTTCTTCTGCTCCTTGATTGTCTCTTCAGTCATCTTGTATGCACCGCCGAGAGCCAGACCGGCAATCAGGGTAATTACGCAGATAACTACGACAGGCTTAGGAATTCTCTTGGTAAGAGGCTTCTTAACCTCTCCGTTCATACGTGCTATTGCCTTTTTCCTGTAAGCAAACGGCTTTGGAACAATGTACGTATCAATAAGCGGAGTAAGAAGGTTACCCATGAGGATTGAGTAGCTGAATGAGTCAGCGGAAGAACCGAATACACGGAAGAGTCCGCCCAGAACACCGATTGTTGTTCCGTAGACAAACTGTCCGAGACGGCTTACCGGAGAAGTAACGTAGTCTGTTGCCATGAAGAAGGCACCCATTACAACACCACCGCCGCAGAGGTTTGCAGCAAGGAACAGCGGATCGAATCCCTGTCCGCCGAAAAGGCCTACAAAGATTGTAAATGCGCCGAGTACTGAGAAACAGATTTCTCCGTGAATAATATCAAAGGCCCACAGAAGAAGTCCGCCCGCAAGCAGGGCAATGATCGAACTTCCGATTACGGCATTTGAAGTTCCGAGGAACATGGATGTAATGTTGACTGCTTTTCCTGCAAGAAGTTCTGCAACAGGTGTTGCTGAAGAAACAGAATCCACTGTGAATGTAGTCATTGGATTACTGAATGAGATAAGCAGGAAACATCTGGCAGCAAGAGCCGGGTTCAGGAAGTTCTTTCCAAGACCGCCGAAACATCCCTTTACTACAACAATAGCAAAGATGGCTCCGAGAATAGGAGCATAAAGCGGTGTGCTCGGAGAAAGAGAAAGAGCAAGCAGAAGTCCTGTTACTGCAGCACTTCCGTCAAGACAGTTCATCTTCTTCTTGTGACAGAGCTTGTCAAAGAGGAACTCTGAGAGAACAGCGGTTCCGACTGAACAGAGAATGATTAAGAGAGCATGTGTTCCATAGGACATGACACCGACAATTGCTGCCGGCATGAGGGAGAGGAATACAATTCCCATTATGAATTTTGTTGACCACCTGTCCCTTACATGCGGGCTGGAGGAAATATTTATTGCGTTCATTTGCCACCTCCTGCCTGTGCGCGCTTAGCTGCAAGTATTTCTGTCTTTTTCATCTTGAACATCTGGGTAAGAGGTCTCTTTGCCGGGCAGACAAAGGTACAGGAACCACAGGAAATACATTCAAGACCGTAAAGCTTCTTTTCATAGCGTTCAAGGTCACCTGTAGCAATGGCATCTGCCATAAGCTGAGGAACAAGTCCCTGAGGACAGACTGTAGAACAGCGCCCGCAGTGCAGACAGTTAGTCATCTGTGCTTCCGCTTTCTCTACAGGATCTTCCGGTAAAAGGGTTATGGCATTTGTTGTCTTTACAACCGGTACATCAATGGAACTCATGGCAAATCCCATCATAGGACCACCGGAGATAGCTTTCTTGAGCTCTACTCCTTCCTTGATTCCGCCGCAGGCCTCAATGAGCTCTGAAACCAGTGTCCCGTCAGGAACAAAGAAGTTTGCAGGCTTACTGACAGCGTCTCCGGTTACTGTAAGTACATGAGAATAAAGTGTCTCATTGTATTCAACAGCGCGCCAGATTGCATATACGGTTCCAACATTCTGTACAACACAGCCGGCATCTGCAGGAAGCTTTGCTACCGGATAGTCCATACCGGCAATAGCCTGGATAAGGCTTCTTTCACCACCCTGCGGGTACTTTGTTACAGCAGGCTGAATTCTCATCCTTCCCTCTGATCCTCTTGCGGAGAGTGCCTTTCTCATGGCCTCAATGGCCTTAGGCTTGTTGTCCTCTATGACAACGACTCCCTCTGCATTCGGGAACAGCTTGAGAATGATTTCAAGACCTCTGAGAATGCCTTCAGACTCACTCTGCATGAGCTGATCATTACATGTAATATAAGGCTCGCACTCGGCTCCGTTCACAATAACATACTTGATTGCTGACGGATCTTTTGGAGCAAGCTTGATATGAGTCGGGAATCCGGCTCCTCCCAGTCCGATAATACCGGCGTGTTTGACACGCTCAATAATCTCTTCTCCGGAAATACTGCTGATATCCTGCTTTACACCTATGCCTTCTGCCTTGGTGTAAAGTCCGTCGTTATCTACAACGACACACTCAAGCAATGCACCGGAAATAGTACGCCTTTTTTCAACAGCTTTAACAGTTCCGGAACATGAACACGCAACATTAGCTGAAACAAATCCTTCTGCTTCGGCAATTATCTGTCCAACGAGAACAGGATCGCCTTTTTTGACAACCGGTTTTGCAGGTCTTCCGATTCCATGTACAAGAGGTAATACTATCTCTCCCTTGGTTTCAAATCTGCGTAACGGCTCATTACAGCTCAGAGATTTACAGCCTTTCGGATGCGTTCCACCACGAAAAGTTACTCCCATTACAAAAACTCCCTAAGTAAATTAGCACAAAAAA
>JAIKXP010000104.1 GCA_024684115.1 Sphaerochaetaceae bacterium
AAAAAAAGAACTGCAACATTTCTGTTACAGTTCTTAGCTCCCCCGGACGGACTCGAACCGCCGACCTAGTGGTTAACAGCCACCCGCTCTACCGACTGAGCTACAAGGGAATGCGTCAACAGAAAAGAATCTACTCCAAAAGGCCTTTTCTGTCAATCACAAACGGCAAATTATTTATCCAGATCTTCATCATTCCAGAAAAAGTCTGAACTGTCATTTCTTGAGCGGGCAGGACGGAAGCTGTCGTAGCCGTATGGCCTCTCTCTTCCTGCAGGTTTTGAAGTCGGCCTCTTGTATTCATTCTTGCCGTAGGTCCTGCTGCTGTCCTCTCTCTTATCCTTTCTGTCAGAATATTTTCTGTCTGAAGATTTCTCGGAGTATCTGGAGCTGCGGTCTGAGCGGCTGTAGGACTTCTTCTCTGAATAATCCCTGTAGCTTCTCTCCGGGCGTTCAGATCTCTCGTATCTGTCAGATCTTTCATATCTGTCGTTTTTGTCAAATCTATCGGATTTTTCTGATCTGTATGGTCTGTCGGACCAGTCTGATTTCTCGCGCTTCTGGTAGCCTTCGGAGCGCTCTGATCTGTAAGGTCTCTCTGACCTGTCAGATCTCTCTGACTTCTCGAATCTATCGCGCTCTGACCTGTACGGTCTGTCGTTTCTCTCTTTTCTGTAAGGTCTCTCAGATCTGTCTGATTTCTCGAATCTGTCTGATCTGTCAGATCTGTCTGATCTGTCGAATCTCGCTGATCTCTCTGATCTTTCTGATCTGCCGTAGGTTCTTTCTCCGCTTCTTCTCTCGGAATACCTTGCAGGTCTATCTGTTTTTCTGCGGGAATAGTCTCTTTCCCCGCTCTTGTTCTTAACTGACTGCTCTTTCTTCTTGTCAGTCTCTTTGTCTTCACTCCAGTCGAGTGAGAGTGAATCATCATCAAAAGCCATTAGCCAACTCCTGACAGCACCTTTGCTGTGTTTTTTAAAGCCCGGGGCTGATACGTACCCGGTTATTTCTCTGACGGATAAACCTCTTATCCGCCTCTTATCCATCTTAAATGTTCCGAGGTTCGTTGAAAACAGAATTAATCCCTCGGGTCTCATAATTCTTACAATCTTTTTAATCCATGCACTCCAGTCCTTTTCAACATCAAAGTCATGTTCAGCCTTTCTGCTGTTTGAGAAAGCAGGGGGATCAAAGATTATAATGTCGTATTTGTCGTGTTTTTCTGCGGCTTCGTCGAGGAACTTCTCGGCATCCTGACAGACGCATCTGTAAAACGGCCCGAAGAAGCCGTTGTCCTTAAGGTTCTTTTCAGCCCACCTTGTGTATGTGGCTGAAAGGTCTACGCTTGTTACGCTCTTAGCTCCGCCGGCTGCAGCATATACTGAGAAACTGCCGGTATAGGAGAAGAGGTTGAGCACATCTAGGCCCATGCTGCGCTCGCGGATCATCTGGCGGGTTACTGCATGGTCGAGGAAGAGTCCTGTATCTGTGTAGCTCGTGAGGTCTACGGTAAACTTGAGGCCGTTTTCCATGACGGTTGTAACTACGGGAGTCTTTTCGGTTTTCTCGTGCTGTTCTCCGTCTGATCTTTTGGCGCGGTATGAATAGATTACCTTATCTTTATCAACGTAGAGCATACGTGAACAGATATCCAGGCACTTCTCGCGGCTCTGATCATCCATGGGTGTGTCGCCGTAATCGGTTACTCTTGCGTACTTGCCGTAAAGATCAACCGTAACCGGATAAGATGCCATGTTTCTGTCATAGACGCGCATGCAGTCTGTCTGATTTTCAAGCATGTCATGACGCTGTGACTGGCCGTTTTTCTTGAGGATTTTGCCAAAATCCTTTGCCTCGTAATCCATAAAAAGTCCTTTTGTTAGGCGATTATATCTGCTAAGATAAAAAAAAGAAAGACAATGAGGTTTCTATGGCTGAAATAGACGGGGATTCTCTGGAATTCATAAAGGAACTTGAAAAGAAATTCGGAGGTCCTGTTGACAAAAGAACCTTTTCCCTGTGGTACGGTGACTCAGAAGGAAACTTAAGGGAGTTCGGGGTCTTTTTGTATAGAATCAACGGCATTTATCATTATGAAGACTACAAGAGGGAACCCAGGATACTGGGCTTCAAGGTGCCGCAGAGCAATCCGGAAAAATATGTAAAGTTTGAAAGATCTTTTGATCCTGAGGGCATCGCCTCCGTTACGGAGGTGAGAAAGAAGTATGCGAGGGCTTTCTGCAAGGGAGAGACTGGTAGTGTTAAGGCTGCCGGGCTCTTTGCCAGGCTCTTTCTGGATACCGTGCACAAGATTGAGTTTAAGGATGGGACAGTGAAGTTCTTCCAGCTGATTGAGAAGGACTTTTTCGATGAATACTTAAAAAAACACTAATTAAGGAGATTGAAATGGGTGCTTTTAAAGCTTACGACATCAGAGGTGTTTATAATCAGGACTTTGATAAGGAGACGGCTTACAAGGTAGGTTATTTCCTTCCTCAGCTTCTTCCGTGTAAGTTTGTTGTTGTAGGAAGAGATGTAAGACTCACAAGTGATGAGATTCATGAGTACCTTTGCAAGGGTATTAATGATGCTGGAGTAGATGTATGGGACATTGGCCTTGCTACAACTCCGATGGTTTATTTTGCTACCGTATATCTTAAGGCAGATGCATCTGTTCAGATTACTGCAAGCCACAACCCGAAACAGTACAACGGTATGAAGATCTCAAGAACAAACGCTATTCCTGTCGGTGGAGATACAGGACTGAAGGATCTTGAGAGACTGTGCAACAAGGGAGAGGTTAAACCGGTTGCAGAGGATAAGAAGGGTAAGATTATTGAGAAAGATATTCACCAGGCTTATCTTGATTATCAGAAGAAGTTCCTGCCGGATCTCGAGGGACTTAATATTTCTGTAGACCCGTCAAACGGTATGAGTAACCTCTACGTTAAGGAGCTCTTCGGAGACCACGCAAAGTACATTAACGACGTGCTTGACGGTACTTTCCCGGCTCACGAGCCAAACCCGCTTGAGGAAAAGAACTGTGCACAGATCAAGGAAGCTGTTCTTAAGAACAAGAGTGATGTTGGTGTTATCTACGACGGTGATGCTGACAGAGTTATGTTCATTGATGAGCGCGGCAGATTCATCCAGCCGGACTACATTACTGCTGTAATCGGTGCTTACTATCTTGAGAAGGAAAAGGGCTCTGTTCTTGTTGATATCAGAACTTCAAGGTCTACAACAGAGTATGTTACGAAAAAGGGTGCCACAGAGGTATTCATCTGGAAGGTTGGTCATGCATTTGCAAAGATGAAGATCAGGCAGGAGCACTGTATCTTTGGCGGTGAGCTTGCAGGTCACTACTACTTCAGAGACTTCAACAACTGCGACAGCGGTATTCTTGCTTCCCTTCTGGTTCTCCAGACAGTTGCAAAACTGAAGAAAGAGGGCAGGACTCTCGGCGATCTTATTGATGAGATTGTTGTCTACGCAAACAGCGGTGAGAACAACTTCAAGCTTGAGCACAAGGATGAAGCCATGCAGGCTCTCTATGATGCATATAAGGATAAGAATCCTGAAAAGGTCTACGACTTTGACGGCTACAGAATTGAATTCCCGACATGGTGGTTCAACGTCCGTAAGTCAAATACTGAGCCTTTCCTCCGCCTTGTTGTTGAGGCTAAGACTAAGGAAGAGCTTAAGGAGCGCTTCTCTGAGCTTGAAGCTATAATCAAGAAGTTCAACTGATGAATTCATGGGCTGTAATCATTCAAGGTTGCAGCCCTTATTTTGTCTTCAACCAGGTAGGAATTTGATGAAAACCTGGCTATTTTTACTACCATGGTAGAGAAATTCTTAAAAAATCTAGTCCTTTACTACCAGCGGTAGTAGGATCATGAAAAATCATGCATTTTTACTACCAATCTCAAGCTCAAACACTGTAAAAACAAAATTAAAGGGCTACATCACTGCAGCCCTGAATGATTTAAATTAATAAATATTACTTGTTCTTAGCCATCTGCTTTGACCAGCTGTCCTTGAGAGTGACGGTGCGGTTGAAGATAAGGTGGTCTGACGTACTGTCGTAGTCTGGAGTAAAGTAGCCGCTTCTCATGAACTGCAGGTAGTCACCCGGCTTTGCCTCAGCAAGACTCGGCTCAAGCTTTGCGTCCTTGACTACTACAAGGCTTTCCGGGTTGAGGTCATCAAGATAGTTGCCTGTCTCTGCTCCCGGATTCTCGGCCTTGAAGAGCTTGTCGTAGAGGCGGATTTCACCGCTGATAGCGTACTGAGCGCTTACCCAGTGGCTTGTTCCCTTGACCTTGCGGCCGTCAGGAGTCTCTCCACCCTTTGAAAGCGGGTCGTATGTGCAGTGAACTGTAGTAATCTTACCTTCGCTGTCCTTCTCGAAGCTTGTAGCTGTAACGTAGTAGGCGCCCTTGAGACGGATTTCGTTGCCCGGATAGAGGCGGTGGTAGCCTTTGGGAGGAACTTCCATGAAGTCCTCTCTTTCAATGTAAAGCTCCTTTGTGAAAGGAAGGCTTCTCTTGCCGGCTGACGGATCTTCAGGATTGTTGTCCGTTTCAAAGTACTCTGTCTGGTCTTCCGGATAGTTGTCGATTACGAGCTTGATCGGGTCCAGAACAGCCATGACACGGCGGGCTCTCTTGTTAAGGTCTTCCCTTACGCAGAACTCCATGAGGGAGTAGTCTACAACACTCTCAACCTTGGCAACTCCGACTCTGTTTACAAAGTCCTTCATTGACTCAGGAGAGTAGCCTCTTCTGCGGATACCGCTGACTGTAGGCATTCTCGGATCATCCCAGCCTGAGACAATTCCCATGTTTACAAGCTGCAGGAGCTTTCTCTTACTCATGACAAGGTAGTTTATGTTGAGCCTTGCAAACTCGTACTGGTGAGGAGCATGCTCAATGTTGTCAATGGAGCAGGCCCAGTCGTAAGCAGGTCTGTGATCTTCGAACTCGAGAGTACAGATACTGTGGGTGATTCCTTCAATTGCATCACTGATAGGGTGGGTGAAGTCGTACATGGGGTAGACGCACCACTTGTTTCCTGTTCTCGGATGCTCTGCAAACTTGATTCTGTAAAGGGCAGGGTCCCTCATGTTGATGTTTGGGGAAGCCATGTCGAGCTTTGCCCTCAGAAGGAACTTGCCTTCAGGATACTTTCCTTCTCCCATCTCCTGGAAGAGCCTGAGGTTCTCCTCAATACTTCTGTCTCTGTCCGGGCTGTTTACTCCAGGCTCGGTGAGGGTCCCGCGGTTCTTACGTACCTCTTCAGGGCTCTGGCTGTCAACGTATGCCAGACCTTTCTTAATCAGGTCAATTGCAATCTCGTGAAGCTGGTCGTAGTAGTCTGAGGCATAGTATTCATGCTCTCCCCAGTCAAAACCGAGCCATCTGATGTCGCTCTTGATTGAATCAATGTATTCCATGTCTTCCTTGGCGGGGTTTGTGTCGTCAAGACGAAGATGACAGGTGCCGTTGTACTTAGCTGCAAGACCGAAGTTAAGACAGATGCTCTTAATGTGTCCTATGTGCAGGTAGCCGTTTGGCTCAGGCGGGAATCTTGTAACTATTTTATTTTCTGGAACTCTTCCGTTTGCAAGATCATCTTCAATGATTTTCTCTATGAAATTATCAGCCATTTTTCCTCCGAATGTCCTTCCAAAGGGACCCTTTGGTATTTTGTCTGGATATGATACACTTAAGGTTATGATTGTTTCAATTGGTGAAGCCTTGATTGATATCAAGGAAAATGAGTTCTTCGTAGGCGGGAGTCCGCTGAATACTGCCCTTACTGTGGCAAGACTCGGCTCTCCTTCGTGTTTTCTCGGTGGCGTCTCTTCTGATAAATACGGAAACAGAATACTCAGTCACCTGATAGATAACAAAATCATCTTTGATCCGGTTTTCTGTAATGACAGAGCCCCTACCATGACAACTACGGCTGTCTCGAGGGGAGCGGTAAATACCTATGAATTTGACTGGATTGGTACCAGCGCTTTCTCAATTACGGAAGAGAAACTGGAAGAGGCCTTTTCATCGAATTCAGACATAAACTGCATATTCTACGGCTCGGTTTCCTTTATTGACAGAAATGTCCGCAGGGAAATGAACAGCTTCTTCAAAAAGAAGGAGAGCATAATCAAATTCTTTGATCCGAACATAAGGGGAAACCTTGTTATTGACAGGGATGAGTACATAAAGGCCCTGGATCATGCTGCTTCCATGTCTGATATAGTGAGAATCAGTCAGGATGACCTTGCCTACTGGGGCCACACTCCTGAGGAGCTTCTGAAAATCTGTAAAAAGTACCTCATAATCACCGACGGAAGCCGTGGAAGCACGTGGATGAGCCGCAATTCAAAAGTGTTCTGTCCGTCTGCAAAACCGCAGCACAGGATTGTAGACACAATAGGCTGCGGAGACGTGTACAACGGAGCTATTCTTGTCTGGCTTGACAGAAGAAACAAGCTTGAAGACTTCAGAATCAGTGAAACGGACATGAAGCTTGCCATGGAGTTTGCCTCGGAGTGTGCCGCATACAACTGCACCAGAGAGGGTTGTAACCCGCCGTTTGACAACGAAATAACATCCTGACAAAACGTCCTGACAAAACGTCATGACAAAACGTCCTGACTGAGCAGTGTGATTGAGCCCCGGCCGTTCTTGAACTGAGAACGTAATATTATGTAGAATTCCTAGCATGAAACTACCTGTGAAGATACCTAAGAAAGTTCTGAAAATAGTTCTCATTGTTGTGGCAGCAATAATTGTTATTGCCATAGCTGTAGCCCTTGTCATGTGGACCCGTTCAATTGAGAACAGGAAGCGCCGTACTGATTTGAGAAATGCCATGATAGAGGTAATCTCGGAGTACGGAGAAAGAGGGCTTTTAGAACTTGCAGGAGTCCCTGTTAATGATATTTTTTACAGTGATAACGGACTCACAATCTTCCAGGGAGATTCACAGGACTGGACCTACAGTGCAGACGAACTTCAGAACATATCAATCTTTGACAGATGCAGCAAGGCAGTTGTATATATAAGTACATCGACGGCAGGCGTATCCTCCTTCCTTGATGTAATCCCGACATCAGGGGTGGGCTCGGGCTTCTTTATCTCAAGTGACGGATACCTTATTACGAGCCTGCACGTAGTTGAAGGTGCAACTTCAATCCTCGTAACCATTTATGACGGAAGCCAGTATGACGCCACCATGGTCGGAAGCGACAGCGAGAACGACATATGCGTACTGAAAATAAGCGCAGAGGACGGCAGGGAGTTTGACTACCTTACATTCGGGAACTCAGACAACCTCAAGGTCGGACAGAAAGTACTTTCAATAGGAAACCCGTTCGGTTACGACAGAACGCTTTCAAGCGGTATTATTTCCGGACTTAGCAGAACCATAAGGGATGAGAATGGAAGCATACTTCTCGGAATGATTCAGACAGACGCCTCCATAAACCCGGGAAACTCCGGAGGACCGCTGCTGGACAAGAACGGATATGTAATCGGAGTTAACTCCTCAATCTATTCAGATACCGGAGTCAGCCAGGGACTTAACTTTGCAGTTGCCTCAAACACGGCATATGCCTCAGCCCAGGACCTTATTAAATACGGAAAGGTCAACAGAGGCTGGATAGATATTGTTCCTGTACAGCTTTCACAGCAGATAGTTGATTACGCAGGACTCAGCGTTTCAAAAGGCCTTCTCGTAAGCCAGGTAGTTCAGGGCGGTAAGGCCGCTTCTGCAGGACTTAAGGGCGGAACAAAGCAGGTTCTCTATGGAGAATCTGTAATCTATCTCGGAGGAGATGTAATTACAGCCATAAACGGTGTACCGGTTTCAGAGTACTCAGACCTCTTTACGGCCATGAGCAACACAAGACCTGGAGATACTGCAGAGCTTAAGATAAACAGAAACGGAACCGAAATGACCATAAAGGTTGAACTTGTAGAGCGAACCAGCGAAAACGTAGGATGGCTTAACAGGTAAGGCTATGGAAAAGAAAGATTTCGGACCTGATGCTTCCTGGGGCGGGGAGGTAGTCAGAAACGTACACGGCAGCGTTCAGTGGATGGATAAGCCGTTTGTTGTTCACGCCCCGTTTGAAACATCAGGCGACCAGCAGCAGGCCATAGACAAACTCTCGGATGGCATTAAGGCCGGAGACCGCTTCCAGACACTCAAGGGTGTTACGGGAAGCGGAAAGACCTACACCATGGCCAAGATAATAGAGAAGGTCCAGCGCCCGACCCTGATTCTATCCCATAACAAGACACTGGCCGCCCAGCTATACCGTGAGTTCAAGTCATTCTTCCCTGAAAACAGGGTTGAGTACTTTGTATCAACCTACGATTACTACCAGCCTGAAGCCTACGTCCCGGGGAAGGACCTCTATATTGAAAAAGACGCAGATGTAAACGAAGAGATAGACCGCATGAGGCTCAGCGCCTCCTTCAGCCTGATGGAAAGAAGGGACGTCATAGTTGTTTCAACTGTTTCCTGCATTTACTCCCTTGCAAACCCGGTATCACTGAGGGATATGACACACGTTTTCCGCACCGGCATGTTCTTTGACCACGCTCAGGAACTTGAGCAGATGAGCCGCATGCAGTACGAGAGAAATGATGTAATTCTCGAGCACGGAAACTTCCGCGTACATGGGGATATAATCGACATATGGCCGCCGTACGTTGAGAGCGCGGTGAGAATTACCCTGGACTGGGATACGGTTGAAAGCATTCAGTGGTTTGACCCCCTTACAGGTGAAAAACTCGATAAGGAAGAGACCTTCACCCTTTACCCGGCAAAGCAGTTCGTTATTCCAAAGGATCAGATTCTGGCAGCTCTGGACAGGATAAAGGATGAGATGCAGGACCAGTGGGAGTACTTTACCAACACAGGAAAGCCTGTTGAGGCTGAGAGGATAAAGTCCAGGGTAGAGTACGATCTGGACATGCTCAGGGAGATAGGTTACTGCCCTGGAATTGAAAACTACTCAAGGCCCCTAAGCGACAGGGCTCCGGGAGAAAGACCTGCGGTCCTCCTTGATTACTTCCAGCCTGATTTCATTACCTTCATAGATGAAAGCCACGTTACAATTCCACAGATCGGAGCCATGTACGAGGGAGACCACAACAGAAAGGTCAACCTGGTAAACTACGGTTTCCGTCTTCCCTCAGCCCTGGACAACAGACCCCTTAAGTATGATGAGTTTGACAAGGTGGCAGGTCAGAGGATCTACGTCTCTGCAACTCCGGGAAAGGAAGAGAAGCAGAGGTCGGTGAGAATTGTGGAGCAGGTAATCCGACCGACAGGACTACTGGACCCGGAAATATCAGTGCGTCCGTCAGAAGGACAGATTGAAGACCTGTACGGAGAGATTAAAAAGTGCACTGAAAAGGGAGAGAGGGTTCTTGTTACAACCCTGACCAAGAGAATGGCTGAAGATATTTCTGACTTCTTCTCAGGCAAGGGCGTTAAGGTCAGATACCTTCACTCCGACATAGAGACAATTGAAAGGGTTGAGATTCTCAGGGACCTGAGGATGGGAACCTTTGACGTACTGGTTGGAATCAACCTCCTGAGGGAAGGACTGGACCTTCCTGAAGTTGCCCTTGTAGCCATTCTGGATGCAGATAAGATAGGTTTTCTCAGGAGTACCACATCACTCATACAGACAGCCGGAAGAGCTGCCAGAAACGCAGAGGGCAGGGTAATCATGTACGCCGACAGAATAAGTGACGCCATGCGTGAAACCATTGAAGAAACAAGCCACAGAAGGGCTATTCAGATGAAGTACAACGCAGAGCATGGCATAACGCCGAAGACAATCAGAAAGGCTGTTGAGGACATTCTCGAAAGAGACAGACAGGATGAGATTGAAGACGGCAAGACTGACATAAAGATAAGGCGTTCAAACTACAACCTCCTTGATTCTTCCCAGAGGAAGAAGTACATAAAGGAGCTTGAAGCCCAGATGCTTGAGTGTGCCAAGAACCTTGAATTTGAAAAGGCAGCCCTCTTGAGGGATGAGATTCAGAGCATAAAGGAAAACAGGCTTAACTGAGATCTTCCCCGTCACGGGAAAAAACAAAAAACACTGAAAAACAGATGAGACAGAGCACTGAACCCAGTGCGCAGGCCCCTTCATAGTTGTAGGCTGCAACCATCCTGTAGATCTGAAGAGGAATGGTTGTAAATGAAGAAGGGGAGAGAATCATGGTCGCATTAAGCTCTCCCATGCTGATTGCAAAAGAGAACATGAGGCAGGAGAGCACTGCAGGCTTGAGAAGCGGCAGGTGTATCTTGAAAAACACTGTAGATTCAGCGGCTCCTGAGGTTCTTGCACTCTCTGCAAGCTCCGGCGGTATGTCCTTCCAGACAGATGTAATTGTTCTCACTCCAAACGGGGCTGAGAGTGCTCCGTGAGAGAGGGCCAGGAGGAAGAAGCCGGGCAGAAAGCCGAAACTGCGGGAAACAACATAGTAGCTTAAGCCAAGAATAACCGAGCTCGTTACCATGGGAAGGGTGCAGTAGGTCATAATTAATCCCTTTCTCCTTCCCGAAGAAAGACTTATGAGGTAGGAAAGACTCAGGGCAAGAAGGGTGGAAACCACAGCGGATACAAGGGCAATTCCCAGTGAATTTACGGCACTTCCAATAACCCTTGCAGCACTCTTCCAGGCTGAAGCAGAGAAGGACTTAATGAATATACTTAAAAGCGGCAGTGAAACAAACAGGGTGACAAGGGTAAGGTAGATGCGCTCAACAAAGGAAAGCCTTGAAACCCTTACACCAGAGTAGTCGGTCTCGTACTCAGAACTTCTGTTTTCAACTGCGCTGTTTATGAGAAGAACAATTACAACAGTCACGGTTGAAAGAATGGACAGCGCTGAGGCCATGGGTATGTTTGAACTGATTCTGGCCTGTCTGTAAATCTCAACTTCAAGTGTTGTAAGCTGAGGCCCGCCTCCCAGAACAAGGATTATGGCAAAGCTTGTAAAACAATAGAGAAAAACAATTATTGCAGCACTTAAGGCTGAGGGGAGAATGCGCGGCAGAATTATTGAAGTAAAGCTCTTCCACGCAGAGGCTCCGTCCACAAGGGCTGCCTCCTCACAGCTGTGACCCAGCTTGTTTATGCTGTTGCTGACCAGTGTGATTACTATGGGAAAGTTGTAGAATGTGTGGGCCAGAAGTACGGCGGTGAAGGAGTAGAGAATCTTGATTTTGACTCCGAAAAGGGAGAAGAGGATTTTGTTGAGGTAGCCGCTGTTGCCGTAAAAGATTACAAAACCAAGCACTACCAGAATGGGCGGGAGTATGAAGGGCAGGTAGAAAAGGGCCTTAAGCTGCCTTTTGAACCTGAAGCTCCTGTAGCTCATAATCAGGGCGCCCGGAATTCCTACAGCCAGAGACAGAAGGGCGCTCAGCAGGGCCTGTGTGAAGGAAAAGCGCAGTATGTGGAGGTAGTAGGAGTTACTCACAGCCTCCCTGAGGCTCCCCAGATTTGTCTGAAGGAGGGTTATCAGAAGAGGAAGAGTAAAGATGAGGGAGTATAAAACTATTCCCCCGGTAGAAAAAAGCCGGGGGAACAACTGTTTTACTTTACGACAGCCTTTGTCCATAGATCAATGTATCTGTCAATCTGACTTGTGTCTGTCTTAACGTTTTCGTTTAAAATCTTTTCCGGCATGAGGGCCCATTCAAAAGCCTCAGGAAGAACTGTTGTCCTGTTGGCCGGGAACATGGTGTTATCCGTTGCAATCTTGCTCTGGCCCTCTGTAAGGATGAAGTTGCAGAACTCCTTTGCAAGATCCTTCTTAGTGGAAGTCTCAAGGATTCCCATGTACTCTGTTGTCATATAATGGCCTTCACTGAACTCGAGGGCAACAAAATCATTGTGCCCGTCCCACATGGCATGGTAAACCGGACTTGTAGTGTAACTGAGCACGAGCGGAGCCTCTCCTTCGGTGAAGAGTCCGTATGCATTTGACCATGAACTTGAAACGGTCAGTGCGTTCTCTGCCATAGCCTGCCACCACTGCATGGCCTTCTCTTCACCCATGGCCTCTATGGTCCACATAAGGCATCCAAGTCCTACGGACGATGTTCTTGGATCTATAAGTATAACCATGTTTTTGAATCCCTCACCCGTGAGGTCTTCAAGGCTCTTCGGGGCAATCATGTTTGCCCTTGAATTGAACACAAATGCAAAGATTCCGTAATCAAAAGGAATGAGTCCGCTTTCCGGATTGTAACCTTCAAGATTCTCATAGCAGTCCGGCTGCCAGACTGTGAACATGGACTCGTCACAGGCCATTGTATCTGAAATGCCGATTACTACGTCAGCCTTGCAGTTCTTGCCTTCAAATTCCACCTGGGAGAGCATTTCAACAGCTCCCGGGTAACCTATGAGGTTGACCTTTGTACCTGTTTTGGCTTCAAAAGCCTCTACCAGAGCCTGTCCCGGACCCCAGTCACTTGTGAAAGAGTCATAGGCATAAACGGTGATTTCTTTTGTTTGAGCTTTCTCTGCAACGCTCTGAGCGAGTACAGGAAACAGTAAAAGTGCAAAAAGAGACAGAATGATAAATGATTTTTTCATGTGCCTTCCTCCGACGGTATTACCCGTATCAGGTTCGAGGGTTTGATCTCAGGAGACATGGTCTCCACCCCTGGACGGATTACATGGTAGACGCTTGAAAGATAACTGTCAATGTATGCTATAATCATCTTATGGCTCAGTTCTATCTTTTCTGTGAGTTGTATCTCCTCCTGTGGTCCGCTGTACTCCTCAGTTACAGATACGGTTCAAGCTTTATCATACTCATAAACATAAGAAGCCTTTTCGAGCAGAGCAGGAGAAACAGAAAGATTTCCATAATAGCCGGGGTGATAATAGCCCTCGGTCTCTGCTTTCTTCCAATAGATCCGGGCCCGGCCTTCCTCGGGGATCTCATCCCGACACTGACAATAGTGGCCCTTCTTATCTGGCAGGTTTTCAAACCCGTTGACCAGATTGACGGATACAGCACGGATAAGAACGGGTGCGTTACAGGAGGCTGGTTTTGCCTCATAGTAGCGGTAATTCACCTTCTTTTCCCTTCAATAGTGCTACTCTGATGTCTTTTTCACTTGTTATTTCTGAAATCTGATTCATAATTTAATGTATGAATATTTTAATGGTTACCAGTGAAGCCGTCCCGTTTTCCAAATCGGGAGGGTTGGCTGATGTTGCCGGTGCGCTTCCAATTGCCCTTAATGCCAGCGGACAGGACTCAAGGATTATTGTTCCTGCCTATAACACTAAGGCGGAAGATGCAGGCAAGTCAGTTTGCAAGTTGAATGTTGAGATGCTTTCCTCCGTTGAGAAAGTCGAAATAAGACTCAAGACAGTAAACAGAGTAAAGTACTACTTTGTTTGTCATCCGTATTTCTGTGACAGACCGGGTATTTATGGAAATACCAGTTTTGAACCCTATCCGGATAATTTTGAGAGATTTACTCTTTTATGTAAGACAGCACTTCAGATGTGTCCTGCCATAAAGTGGAAGCCGGATGTAATCCACTGCCACGACTGGACAGCAGGTCTTCTCCCTTATTTCCTTAAAGAAATGAACAATCCTTTCTACAAGGGAACAAGGACAGTCTTTACAATCCATAACCTGGCCTATCAGGGAACATTCCAGAGGATGGATTATCTCTTCTCAGGAGTAAAGCCTCATGAGAATCTCTTCAGGGATTCTCAGGTCAACATGCTGAAGGCCGGAATTGCCTTCAGTGATTTCATTACAACCGTAAGTCCGACCTATGCCAGGGAAATTCAGGGTCAGGAGCAGGGCTGCGGTCTTGATGAACTTTTAAGAAAGAGAAAGACAAAGCTCAAGGGAATTGTAAACGGTATAGATACAAAGGAATGGGATCCTCTTCATGATGAGAACCTTCCTTATCACTTCTCTGCCGCAAGAATGGGCGGAAAGGCAAAGGTTAAGGCTGAAGTCCAGAAGGAATTCGGTCTTCCGAAGGCTGCAAACGTTCCTCTTTTTGCCATGATAAGCCGTCTTGCATCCCAGAAGGGCTTTGATGCAGTTCTTCCCTGTCTTGAAAACATGCTCAGGACAATGAAGATTCAGTTTGTAATAATCGGAACAGGCGACAGCAGGATTGAGAGGGAGCTTAAGGAGATTGCAGCGAGAAATGAAAATCTCAGCGTAAACATCCTTTTCAGCAACAGGGCTGCCCATCTTGTAGAGGCAGGAGCTGACTTCTTCCTCATGCCGAGCCGTTATGAACCGTGCGGCCTTAACCAGCTTTATTCACTGCGTTACGGTACGCTTCCAATCGTAAGAAAGACAGGCGGTCTTGCAGATACGGTCATTGACCTTGATGAAAGACCGGATGAGGGAACAGGTCTTGTATTTGAAGAGCTGTGTCCTGAAGAAATCGTTAAGCATGTCAAAAGGGCTGTAGAGCTTTATAACCGCGAAAACTTCGGCAAAGTAGTGGAGAGGGCCATGAAGCAGGATTTCAGTTGGGGAGCATCTGCAGCAGAATACATAAAGGTTTATGAAAGAATAACCAGAGAAAGAAAAACAGGAGGTAAAAAATGAAAAAAGACAGAGTTCTTGCTATTATTCTTGGAGGCGGTAAGGGTACCAGACTGTATCCTTTAACAAAAGACAGATCAAAACCTGCAGTTCCTCTTGCAGGTAAGTACAGGCTTGTTGATATTCCTATCTCAAACTGTATCAACAGTGGAATGATGAAGATTTATCTTCTCACTCAGTTCAACTCTGCTTCTCTGCACAACCACGTTACCTCCAGTTATAACTTTGACCAGTTCAGCAACGGATTTGTTGAGATCCTTTCAGCTGAGCAGACTTACAGCAGTGAGTCATGGTATCAGGGTACTGCAGACGCAGTAAGAAAGAACCTCAAGCACTTCCACGACCAGAAGGCTGACTACTATGTAATCCTTTCAGGTGACCAGCTCTACAGAATGGACTTCAGGGACATGCTCAAGCGTCACAAGGATTCAGGTGCAGACCTCACAATTGCTGCAAAACCAATCTCAAGAGCAGAAGCAACAGGTCTTGGAATCATGGCAACCGACAAGAACGGTATGATTACAAAGTTCTACGAGAAGCCGTCCCCGGATCTTGATATTTCCGATTACAAGGTAAACCCGGACTTCCTCGAGAGTTCACTCAACGAAAAAGCTGACGAGAGCAACGAATACCTTGCATCCATGGGTATTTACATCTTCTCTGCAGACGTCAT
Source organism: Sphaerochaetaceae bacterium (assembly GCA_024684115.1). Lineage (GTDB taxonomy): Bacteria > Spirochaetota > Spirochaetia > Sphaerochaetales > Sphaerochaetaceae > UBA1265. Next base: position 15,322 of record JAIKXP010000104.1, read on the forward strand.
GGAAAAAGCTCTTGCCGGAACAGAAACAGACTTCGGTAAGGAAATTATTCCGGGCCTGCTGAAGACTCACAAGCTCGCTTCATACCTGTTCAACGGATTCTGGGAAGACATTGGAACAATCAAGGCCTTCTATGACACAAACGTTGACCTTGCAAAGGTTCAGCCAAGATTCAACTTCTATGATGAAGAGATGCCTATCTACACACACAGAAGATTCCTTCCGGCTTCAAAGATCAACTTCTGCAACATCTCAAGTTCACTTACATCCGAGGGTTCAATCATTACAAACGCCTATATTGTCAACTCAATCATCGGTGTGCGTACAATCATTGAAAGCGGAGCTTCACTTGACGGTGTATACGTAATGGGTTCAACCAACTACGAAACAGAGGAAGAGAAAGCAGACAATGCAAGAAAGGGCATTCCAAACATGGGTATCGGTAAGGGCTCAATCATCAAGAGGGCAATCATTGATATGAACGCCAGAATCGGTGAAGGCTGCCGTATCGGTATTGATGATATCCCGCGTCCTGATTGTGACACAGAAGCTTACTCAATCCACGACGGAATCATTGTTATCAACAAGAACAGTGTAATTCCTAACGGAACTATTCTTTAATTTAAAACCTGTAGGTTTGAAACCGGCCGGACATCCGTCTGAGCCGGTTTTTTTATCGGTTTTACCTTTTAGGGTTTGTGTATTTGTATACTGTTTAAGGTGACATGGTATACTTTTTTCAGTTATAATAGCGGAAGTGGAGATAGTTATAATGGATAAACACAAGGAATTCTGGCACAGACTGGAAATAGCTGTAGTTCATAGCAGAATACAATCACTTAGAAATCTGTGCAGAATCACCGGTGTATGCTATCAGAGTATGGTTAATACAAAATCAAAGAACGGGTATCCGAAACTGGAGACACTCGTGGTGCTTGCTGAAGCCATGAACTGTTCGATTGACTGGCTGATTACCGGAAATAAGGACTATGCTCCTTATTCATTTTCTGTTTTCTATTCCATTCCAGATTGAGTCATCAATTATTATTCCCTCGACACTCTGAATCTTCTGCCTCTTAAGAGACTGTTCTCCCGGTATGTAGACCGGTGAGTTCTCTTCAGCCGGTTCGCTGTTTTTAATGAAGCTGATTATGCTCTCGGCCTTACTGTCCATGGTCTTTCTGTCAGCCTTTATGGCTATGAAGATCTGGCTCAGGTTCCTTTCATCAGTGGTAGAACTTCCGAGCTCTCCAATTTCCGGCACACAGAGTCCTCCGCTTAAACCGCTTACTATCATATCAAGAAGAATTGAAATACCGGAGCCTTTCCAGAAACCAATGGGAAGAACACGCCTTGTCTTAAGAATTTCAGAGGGTTCTGTTGTGAGCTTTCCTTCACTGTCGTAGCCTCCGTCAACGGGCATCTGCTTCCCGTTGGAGGCTGCTTTTCCCAGTGCTCCGTAGGAGAACTGGGCCAGCGCTCCATCCATGACAATGTATGAGTCTTTGTACGGAACTGAGAAAACAATCGGGTTGTTTCCGGTGCAGGCTTCCTTTGTGCCCCAGGCGGGCATGTTTGGTGTTGTGTTTGTCCAGCAGATTCCGACAAATCCTTTTTTAGCTGCCTGAATGCCGTATGTAGCTCCGCGCAGCCAGTGGTTGGTATTTCTGAGAGCTACGCAGCCTATGCCGTAGGATTCAGACAGTTCCATGGCACGGTTCATGCAGATTTGAGCATTTACAGGACCTGGGCCTGTCTGTCCGTCCCAGATTTCCAGTGATCCCTTGCCGGAGACCTTGACAGCTGTGTTGTTAATCTTTATCTTGCCAAGCTTTATCATCTCACAGATACGCACAAAACGCCCTGTGCCGTGAGAGGTAATTCCGTCAAGATCATTCTCTGAGATAATGGTGGCTGTTATCTCAGCTGTATTTTCATCTGCTCCTAGTTTTATGAGTTTTTCCCTGAGTATGGCCTTTAGTTCTTCATATTTAATAATCATATGAAAACTCCCTGAGTGTGCTCAGCACCTGTTCCCGGCTTTTTAGTGCCGTGCAGGCCCCGACTTCCGTTGAGCAGACGGCTCCGCATGCGTTTGCAAACTGAAGGGCACTGTAAACGTCTTTTCCCCTGATAAGTTCAGACACGAGGCCGGCTATAAAGTTGTCTCCGGCTCCGGTTGCATCTACGGCCTTTATGTTTAGCGCCGGCAGTGTAAATGTTCCGCTTTCTCCCATGTAGAAGCAGCCCCTTGGACCAAGCTTAATTACTGTGTTCTTAACACCGTATGAGAGAAACACCTTTGCCATCTCTTCGGGCTCTTCCTTTCCCGAAAAATACCTGGCTTCATCTTCGTTCGGAGTAATCCAGTCCATGTAGGGAAGGGTGCTCTTTATGTCTTCAAGGCTCAGGAACCTGAAGTTTGGAAGCTTTGTGTCTGCAAAGACCTTTATTCCTCTTTCCTGAGCGTAAGTTACAACTGCTTTAATGGAAGAGATGCTGTCAAACGGGGCGCGGAAGAGAGAGCCCAGAATTATGGCCTTTGTTCCCTCAAGAGAATCAAGTCTTTCCTCCGGTTTGAAGTTGTAGGTGTGGGAGGTGTTTGTAATGGACTTTCTGCTTCCGTCCTCATTTACAAACATGGTTGTAACCGGGGTGCTGTGGGAAGCGGGGTGAATGATCAGGGAAGTGTCCACAGAGTTTTCCCTGAGAAAACCTTCAATAAGACTTCCTGCCATATCCTGGCCCAGGGCGCAGAGAATTCTGGTTCTAAGTCCAAGTCTGGCAGCGGTCACTGCCTCATTTACCGCTTCTCCTCCCGGGTTCAGTGTACAGGAACGGGCCCTGAAACCTGATTTTGATACGGGAGTCGGATCAAAACCTTTAATAATTGAGTCAACAAGGGCCATGCCCATGCAGATTACATCTGTTTCCATAATCTTTTTTCCTTGCTTCCATTATAGTATGATTTACAGATATTAAGGGACGCCGTATGTACACAATTAAAGATATTTTTGATCTTAATCACACCATTGCAGGTGACTACCTGCTTTCTTTTGTCTATCCGTGGGAGGCTCTGGACGGGATAGAGGCTCTGATTCTTTCCCTGGGTCCGTCTCTCGGAGAGGATTATAAAGAAGTAATGAAAGGAGTGTGGGTTCACAGAAGTGCCGTAATAGCACCCTCAGCTTCCATAAGCGGACCCTGCATAATCGGGGAAGGAACAGAGGTGCGTCACTGTGCCTTTATCAGGGGCAGTGTACTTGCAGGAAAAAACTGCGTTATAGGAAACAGTACGGAAGTTAAAAACTCCATACTCTTTGACCGTGTTGAAATACCTCACTTCAACTACGTTGGAGATTCCATTCTGGGCTACTGCAGCCACATGGGTGCCGGGGCCATTACAAGCAACATAAGAAGCGACAGAAAAAACATAGTAATTCATGACGGTGGAAAAGATTATGAAACTCTCAGGCTTAAGGTCGGTGCCATGCTCGGGGACCATGTTGAAGTCGGCTGCTCAGCCGTTCTTAATCCTGGAACCATAATAGGAAGAAACAGCCGCGTCTATCCGCTTACCCTGGTCAGAGGGGTTGTGCCCGGGAACTTCATATTGAGAAATGACGGGGAACTCAGGGATATTTTATATTGAACCAAGACCATAAATTGTGATATAGGTTATCCATGAAGAAAACAATGTTCATTATCATGGTTGTTTTTCTTTTCCTCGCAGTATCCTGCGCATCAGGGGTTTCCGCCGTGAAAAAAACTGAACAGGAAAAGGGAACAGAGCAGGTGCTCACAAATAGCAGTCTTCAGCTCAAGGCGGTAGCTGATCAGAGCAAAATTACTGTAAATGTAGCCGGTAATCCGACAACAGGATATGAGTGGACAGTTGAAGATACTCAGTCACTCAAGTGCGTAGTCAGTGACTATGTAGCAGATCCTGTAGATAAGGAAATTGTTGGTGCAGGTGGTGTTTATCACTTTGAACTGATTGCAAAGCATCCTGGAACATATACAGTAGACTTCAAGTATGCAAGATCATGGGAAGAGCAGAGCGCAGCTTCTTTCTCAATCCGCGCAACTATCAACGAAAACCTTATTATTACAGCAATGGAGATATTATGAGATTAAAAAGAACCCTGTTAAATGCAGAACAGATTCAGGAGAGAGTAAAGGAACTCGCTTCTCAAATCAACAGTGACTATAAGGACATTACCGAGCCGCTTGTTCTGGTTGGAATACTTAAGGGTTCTTTTATCTACATGGCTGACCTCTGCCGTTACCTGACCATTCCACACGTTGTAGATTTCATGGCTGTCTCAAGCTACAGCCATTCCTCAGATGCAACAAAGGCTTCAGGTAACGTCAGAATCATCATGGACTGCCGTGAAAACCAGCAGGACAGAGATGTACTTATAGTCGAGGACATTCTTGACTCAGGTCATACCCTCGACTACCTTATCAAAAACTTTAAATCAAGGTATACAAAGTCAGTAAAGACAACAGTACTTGTCAGGAAAAAGACTAACCGTACTTATCCTGTAAGTATTGATTACCTCGGATTTGAAATTCCTGATGTATGGGTTGTCGGTTACGGCCTTGATTATGCAGAGCAGTACCGTACACTTCCTTACATTGCAGAAATGGGAGAATAATAAATGGAGAGAACTATTGGAACCGCCTCTTTCGGAGTCAGATGCCCCGTCTTCAGACAGGGGGACAATCTGGCTGAGCTCGTAACTGAAAGCGTACTTAAAACTGGTCTTGAACTTCATGACAGAGACGTTATTGCAGTTACTGAATCCGTTGTAGCCCGTACACAGGGCAACTATGCAACTGTTGATGATATAGCACAGGATGTAAGGGAAAAAACCGGTGGCGGTACTGTTGGCGTAGTGTTTCCCATTCTCTCCAGAAACCGTTTTGCCATATGTCTCAGAGGTATTGCAAAGGGAGTCAGGAAGGTTGTCCTCATGCTCAGCTATCCGAGTGATGAGGTCGGTAACTCAATTCTTGATGTTGAAAAGCTCTATGAGAGCAACATTAACCCTTACACAGATGTTCTGAGTCTTGAAGAGTACAGAAAGGTCTTCGGTGTTTACAAGCATCAGTTCACAGGTGTTGATTATGTTGAATACTATTCAAACCTTATCAGGGAAAGCGGAGCAGAGTGTGAAGTAATCTTTGCCAACAATCCTAAGAGCATTCTTGATTATACCGATACTGTAATTGCATGTGACATTCACACACGTTTCAGAACAAAGGAGCTTCTCAAAAAGGCTGGAGCCAGAGTTGTTCTCGGTATGGATGACATTTTAAACGCTCCTGTAAACGGCAGCGGATGCAACGAGAAGTACGGTCTTCTCGGTTCAAATAAGGCAAGAGAAGATTCTATTAAGCTCTTCCCGAGAGACTGTCAGGACCTTGTTGAAGATATTCAGAAGAGAATCAAGGAAAAGACAGGAAAGAATGTTGAAGTCATGGTCTACGGTGACGGAGCTTTCAAGGATCCGGTAGGTAAGATCTGGGAGCTTGCAGACCCTGTTGTTTCCCCGGCTTACACAAAGGGACTTTGCGGTACACCTAACGAGCTTAAGCTCAAGTACCTTGCAGACAACGAGTACAAGGATCTTAGCGGAGATGAGCTTAAGAAGGCTATTGAAGGCAGTATTAAGGCCAAGCACGGAGACCTCAAGGGTCAGATGGCCAGTGAGGGAACAACTCCAAGACAGCTTACCGACCTTCTTGGTTCCTTAAGCGACCTTACAAGCGGAAGCGGAGACAAGGGAACTCCTGTCATCCTCATCCAGGGTTACTTCGACAACTATACAACTGTCTGATTTAAGACTTAACCGCACACAGGGGCTGTAGCAATGGTTACAGCCCTTTTCCTTTTCTGCCCATATCACCTGCAAAGCTTTATGAGAGAAATAAATGCACCGTTTGCTCTTATCTTTCAGTGAAAAATATTTTTCCAGGTTGATTGGATGAAGAATTTTAGATAATCACACTTAAATAGTTGAAATGGATGAAGACTGTCTCGTTTTTCCTGATTTGTATAGGATCCAGACAGTTTGCCTGTTTCACATCTCTGTCAAACTTTGCAGTCCTTTTCTTTCCATCATAAGTATATAGGGTTATAATTCTTCCATGAGTGAGATTACAAAGTATTTGGAAAGCTACTTTTCTCTTGAAGGGGTGAGGGCCGCAGGAACCGGAGGCTCACGGGCTTCGGGTATGGGTGATGAGAACTCGGATTATGATATCTACATATTCACAGACAGGGTGCCTGAACCTGAAGAGAGGCTTAAACTCGTAAAAAGACTCTCAGGCAGATATGAAATATACGGAGACTATTTCGGACCCGGGGATGAGTTTCTTGTAGATGAGATAAACAGAGAGTTTGACCTCATGTACTTTGATGCAGGGGACTTTGAAAAGCACGTTAAGTCCGTGTGGCTTGAATGCAGAGCCTCAAATGCCTATACAACATGCTTTCTGTACACACTTAAGAATCTAAGGATAGAGTATGACCCCGAGGGTTTTATAGCAGAGCTCAAGAGAATAATAGACACACCTTATCCGGAAGGGCTCAGGGAGAACATAATAAAGAGGACCTTCATGCTCATGAAGGACAAGCCTTTCTCTTCGTACCTTGAACAGATTGAAAAGGCCCTTGAAAGGAAGGACTTAAACAGCATAAGCCACAGACGATCTGCCTTCATGGAAAGCTACTTTGATGCACTCTTTGCCATAAACAGACTTCTTCATCCGGGAGAGAAAAGACTTATATCCTATGCCCTGGAGAACTGCAGCGCCCTGCCTGAAGACTTTGAAGAAGACATGAAAAAAGCCCTGAACTGCAACGGTTCAGAGCTTCCAGGTATTCTAAGCGGGATGGCTGAAAAACTCAGAAAGATAATCTGATTAAAGCCTCCCTGATTTTTCAATTAAACCTCTGTAGAAGCTGACGGACTCCTGAGGGAAAGTGTTTTTCTCCATGCGCCATGACCAGTTTATGTCATTGCAGGTTGAAGGGTAGTTCATCCTGGCACGTGTATCCAGCTTCAGTATGTCCTGAGCCGGAATTACGGCTGTATCTGCACGGCTTAGGAGAACGCTTTCAATAAGAGCATCCGTAACGCCTTCTTCATCTGTTCCGAGGTAGGAAAGAACTGCCTTCTTCAGGTTCTCGGGAATTGAAGAGAACCAGCCACAGGTAGTGTCATTATCATGGGTCCCTGTGTAGGCCACAAAGCTTCTCGTATAGTTGCGAGGCAGGAACTCGTGACTTAAGCGGATTTTTCCGTACCTTGTGAGTTCAAAACCAAACTGGGCAATCTTCATGCCCGGCATGGAGAAGTCCTTTCTGAGTCTTCTCACTTCTGCAGTAATGTTTCCAAGGTCCTCGGCAATAATGGGGAGATCTCCAAGGTTTTTCTTAAGCGCCGTGAAGAGCTCTCGTCCCGGGGAGTGGGTCCACACTCCGTGCCTTGCCGTCTCTGCATCTGATGGGATTGCATAATAGGCATCAAAACCGCGGAAGTGGTCTATCCTGATTATGTCATTAAGTTCAAAACACCTTCTGATTCTTGAAACCCACCAGGAAAAGTCTGTCTTTAAATGGTAATCCCAGTCGTAGACAGGGGTTCCCCAGAGCTGACCGTCTTCACAGAAGTTGTCTGGCGGAACACCGGAGACTTCAGTAAAGTGACCCTTTCCGTCGGTTTTGAAAAGTTCGAGGCAGGACCAGGCATCTGCACTGTCCTTTCCGACAAAGATAGGAATGTCTCCTATGGACTTGAGGCCTTTAAGATGAAGGTAATCATTAAGGGCTGTGCACTGCTTCTGGAAGAAAAGCTGCATGGCTTTACATATCTTTATTTCTTTTTCATGAGCCTCAGAAACCTTTTTCAGTGCCTCAGGGTCTCTGAATCCTTCTCCACCGTCCCAGATACTGTACCACCTTGAATCCCTGTACTTGCGGTTAAGCACATAGAAGAGGGCGTAGTCATCAAGCCAGTAGGAGTTCTTCCTGCTGAACTCTTCCAGATGGGAAAGAAAGGACGGGTCCAGGAGGGCCCTTGATGCTGCTTTTTCAATGAGCGGAAGTTTGTATTCTTTTACCCGGACAAAATCAACATGATTGGAAGGCACATCTGAGAAGGCTGAAGAAATGCCCCGCAGTTCCTCATCCGTCAGATAGCCCTCATCCCGAAGAATCTCCGGGGAGATGAGTGCCTCATTTCCTGCAAAGGCGGAGAGGGCGGAATAGGGACTGTTTCCATAGCCGGTCGGACCGAGTGGAAGCATCTGCCAGTATCTGAAACCGCAGGAAGCGGCGCAGTCTGCAAATTCATAGGCTGAAGGACCGAAGTCCCCAATCCCGTAAGCTCCCGCGAGGGAGCTTATGTGGAGGAGGACCCCGGCATGTCGGGATTTATTTCTCATTCATCAACCCTTTACAGCACCGGCTGCAACACCCTTGATGATGTGCTTCTGGCACAGGAGGTAGAAGACTATTACCGGAATAATGCTTAAAAGGATGAGTGCCATGGTAGCACCAAGGTCAACAGTACCGTAACTTCCCTTCAGGTACTGGATGTGAATCGGGATGGTCATGTACTTGGTTCTGTCCAGAACAAGGTAAGGCAGAAGGTAGTCATTCCAGATCCACATGATTTCAAGAATACCTACGGAGATGAGGGTCGGTTTTAAAATAGGAAGAACAATCGTGAAGAAGGTTCTTACCGGACCACAGCCGTCTATGTATGCAGCTTCCTCTATTTCTTTTGGAACTCCCTTTACGAAACCTGTGAACATGAAGATGGCAAGTCCTGCACCGAACCCCAGGTATATTACCGGTATGGTCCACGGAGTGTTGAGCTTCAGCACATCAGCCGTTTTGGAGAGGGTAAACATGACCATCTGGAACGGAACGACCATGGAGAAGACACAGATAAGGTAAAGAATACGGCAGAACTTGTTGTCGACTCTTGCTATAAACCAGCCTGTCATGGCGGTACAGATCAGGATGAGGGCAGTTGAAGCAACCGTAATGATTAAACTGTAAAGAGCAGACTTGAAGAACGGATAGTTACCGAATGTCATGCCCTTGATGAAGTTCTTGAAGCCTGCAAACATTTCACCGGTTGGGAAGGCAAAGGTATTTGTCTTTACAAAGGTGTTGAGTTTGAAAGAGTTCAGGATAACAACAAAGACAGGATAAACCCAGAGAACTGCTATAACTGAAAAGACGACTGTAAGAACTGTTCTTGAAACTTTTTCTGCATGAAGTGATTTCTGAGCCATTACTGTTCAACCTCCCTCTTTCTTGTATATCTGAGCTGTATGAGGCCCAGCACTGCAACGAGTATGAAGAACAGAACTGCCTTGGCCTGTGCCGTTCCTCTGGCTGCAGTATTCTGACCGTAGAAGGTGTTGTAAATGTTCAGTGCCAGCATTTCGGTGGTCTTTACAACTGAACCGTCTTCTTTGAAGTTAAACGGCTGACCGCCTGTGAGTGCCAGGTTCTGGTCAAAGAGCTTGAAGCCGTTTGAAAGGGTCAGGAAGAAGCAGATTGTAATTGAAGGCATGACGTTTGGAATGGTTACCTTGAAGAGTGTCTGCCACTTGCTGGCTCCATCTATCTTGGCCGCCTCAAGCATATCCTCAGGCACGGCCTGGAGGCCGGCAATGTATATAATCATCATGTATCCTATCTGCTGCCAGCACATGAGGATTATAAGGCCCCAGAAACCATATCGGGTTTCAAGGAGGATTGAAGTATTCATTTTTGAAAGAATGCCGTCAAAGATCATGGACCAGATGTAGCCCAGGACTATTCCTCCAATCAGGTTAGGCATGAAGAATACTGTCCTGAAAAGATTGCTTCCCTTGATCTTCTGTGTAAGTGCATACGCAACTGCAAAAGCAAGAACGTTGATAAGGATGACCGATACCACCGTGAAGAGGGCTGTATACCAGAAGGCATGCAGGAAACTCGGATCCTTGAAAGCGTTTATGTAGTTGTCAAACAGATGTGAAAAACCCAGAAACTTTGCATCTGAAGTTGTTCTGAATTTTGTAAAAGAAAGAGCAAAGCCCCTTATAAATGGCCAGATGAAGCCAAGTATAAATGCAGCAAGAGTCGGACCTACAAATAGAGGCGACCACTTGATAATCGGGCGTTTGAGTACAGATGTAGAACTCTTTTTCCCTTTTTTTGCCATATTTTTTTTTCTCCCCCGTAATTTGTGTGAATTCACTTTCCGCAGATGCCCCTGAAAGCTTCAGAGACACCTGTGGAAGCCGGAATAATCCGGCTCCACGAATCAATTAAGATTATTTGTTGGCTGCTTTATACTGAGTTGCCCAACCCTGTACAAATGCATTTTCAACAAGCTTCCAGTTTTCTGCTGTGCGAGCAGCATCATACTGGTTCATTGCTGATACCATACCGGCTCTCCATGAGTCTACGTTCGGTGTGAAGTTAAATGCCCATGTCATAGTGTAGCAGCCTGCGTTTGCATATTCGTTTGCCTGTGCAAGGAATACGTTCTCAGGTGTTGCTGCCTTCTTGTATGGGATTGAACCGAATGTTGTTGCGAGGAGGGCTGTTGCCTCTGGATCTGTTACCATCCAGTACATGAACTCGAGTGTTGCTTCAATATCTGCCTTTGAAGCCTTTGCGTTGACTGCCCAGCAGTTTTCTGTTCCGCAGTTAAGACCGGCTTTCTCTTCGCCTGCAACTCCGCAGTAGAACGGGATCATCTTGAGTGTGTTCTTGTCGAGACCGTAGTTGTTTACAAGAGCATCATACTCCCAGTTACCGTTCTGATAGAAAACAGCCTGCTTCTTTCCGAACTCTGCTTCTGCATCAAATCCGCCTGTTGCGAGAACAGCAGGATCATATGAAGAATTGCTGATATAGAGATCCCAGAGGTTCTTGAAGTTGGCAAGGTATGTTCCCTTAATCTCAGCAGGACACTCTGTCCAGAAACCTGCATCTCTTGATTCATAGTAGAGATCTGTGTTGATGAGGTGGCCTGTGAATCTCCATGAAGAGCTGCCGTCCATGCCGCTTGATGTGAAAGCGTCAAATCCGAGCTCTTTAGCTCTTGCGTGAATGTCTTCTGCAACTGCCTTGAGTGTAGCAAAGTTCTTGATTTCAGAAATGCTGTGACCAGCCTTCTCGAGAAGTTCCTTGTTTACGATGATACCGAAGCACTCGTAGCAGTAACCGATTGAAGCAAGCTTTCCGTCTGCTGTGTAGAGGTTGTAAGCGTCTGTGTTGAGCTCACCGGCAACCTTTGTGCCCTTGAGGTCGTAGCAGTAATCTCCCCATGTTCCTACTGCTGCCTGGTTTCCTACTACAAAAAGGGTAGGAGCAGCGCTCTTGTCCATTTCAGCTGTAAGTGTTTCGTTATATGTTCCGGAGGCAGCTGTGACAACCTTTACAGGAACGCCAGTCTTTGATGTGTAAAGAGCTGCGAGCTTCTGAAGTGTTTCGTCTGATTCAGGCTTGAAGTTAAGCCAGTAAACAGATCCGGCTGTCTTTTCTGCTGCTGCATTAGCGAAAACTGCTGTCAGTGCAAGTAACAGAACAAGAAGAACTGTAATAAGTTTTTTCATTTTTCTCTCCTTATAAAATGAAAATCAGGATTATCCTGTCATGAAATATGATAAAACCGCTGTTATTAGAATGCAAACTTTTTATTAAAGTCAATATGAAAATAATAAAGTCAAAACTTTATATATTTTTGCCTCTGCACGGGTTAAAATTTATGAGATGAAATATCTGGCACAGTTCGCTGTTATTCTTGCAGTCTCATTTCTTGGGGAAATCATGAGCTATCTGATTCCTCTTCCTGTGCCTGCCTCCGTATATGGAATGGTTCTCATGTTCATTTTCTTAAAGACAAAGATAATAGCTCTCTCTCAGGTTAAGGAGAC
>JAIKXP010000125.1 GCA_024684115.1 Sphaerochaetaceae bacterium
CAATTGAAGAAGGCAGGACACAAAGCTGGTCCATGCCGCTCACTGAAAGTGTCAGAGTCATGGAAATAATGGATGAAATCAGGGCACAGATAGGGCTTGTGTACCCCATGGAACAGTCTTAATGACTAAAGTTCTTTGAAATAACAGTGTTCACGTATTATCATTAGTTATAAATCAAAAAAAATAATCTTTAAGGAGTACCGGTATGACTTCTCTGGAGTACGGAATTGCTGCGTGCGAAACCATGATGCGCAAATTCAAGGCTGAAGATCTGCCACCAAAGGCACGTTTTCATTATCATCAGGGAGTTTTTCTCTCAGGAATGGAGAAAATCTATCAGATTTGCAAGGATGAAAGATATTTCAACTATATAAAAGACTGGGTTGACTCCCTCATTGATGAGGAAGGAAACGTAAAGGAAAACGAAGAAACAAAGGAAGTGCTCAGAGCAGGTTCAAGCGAGAACTTCATTGACTACGGCTTCACACAGCTTGATGACATACAGCCGGGCATTCTGCTCTACCCCCTTATGGACAAGACAGGAGACCCTAAATATGAGAAGGCCATACACAAACTTGTTCCTTACATTCTCAACTTCCCGCGAAACCGTGTAGGAGGACTGTGGCACAAGTTCCGCTATCCGAGTCAGATGTGGCTTGACGGTCTGTACATGGGTGGTCCTATTTCTGCTGAATACGGAAAGCGCTTCAATAAAAAAGAATACACTGAAATGGTAATAGATCAGGACCTTCTGATGAGGGAACACACTGAAGATAAGAAGACAGGACTGTGGTACCACGCATGGGACGCAAGTGCACGTGCCGTCTGGGCAGATCCTGAGACAGGTCTTTCTCCAGAGTTCTGGGGAAGATCCATAGGCTGGGTACCTGTTGCAGTACTTCAGGAACTTGAGTTTATCGATGAAGACAACCCCCGCAGAAAGGACCTTGAGAAGCTGGTCAGAGACCTCCTTGTTGCTCTTGTTCCTTATCAGGGCAAGGACGGCAGATGGTACCAGGTAACAGATAAGATTGATGACCCGAAGAACTGGGTTGAAAACTCATGTACCTGTCTTTATGTAGCAGCCATGAGCATGGCCATCCGCATGGGCATTCTTGATGAGAAGTACCTCCCTGTTGCAAGGAAGGGTTATGACGGCCTTATGGCTTCAATTACATTTGAAGGTGAAGACATCCAGATTGGTAACGTCTGTGTAGGAACAGGAGTCGGCAACCTTGAGCACTACTACGGCAGGGCCACATCTACAAACGACCTGCACGGTGTAGGATCCTTCCTCATCATGTGTGCAGAGTGTGCAAAACGCGGCTGGTAAAAAAGCACCGGTTTTAAAAGAGAAAAAGAGAGCCTGGTTCACGGAGGATCAGGCTCTTTTCATGTTTTATGCACAACCGGGGCAGGAACTGCTACCCTTAAAGTGTTTTGTCTTATACAGAGGCCTTATAAACCTGTTTTCCATCAACGAAAGTGGCAAGACACCTGGATTTTTCAACCTCTGCCAGATCATCTTTCAGAAAATCCTTATCAAATACGGCAATGTTTGCCAGCTTTCCGACTTCAAGAGAACCCATATTATCCTCCTCATGCCAGCTGTACGCTACGCTGGTAGTAATTGCCTTCATGGTTTCCATTCTGCTGATATTCTGGTCAGAATGTCTGCACATCTCTTTGCCGTTGGATGGCAGGTAGCCGATTGTTCCGAGACAGATGGCCCAGGGAGCACTGAGGGCAGTAGAAGCCGGGAAGTCGGTATGAGAAACTATAACAGCACCCTGATCCAGGAATGCCTTTATAGGGAATCCGGCATCGCCCTTCTCCTTTCCAACATGATCGACCATCAGCTGATATAATGTATAGGACTTTTCTACCCACATAAGTCCTACGACGGCAATTATGTTATAATCGGCCATCCTTTTGATATCTTCCGGCTTTACTGACTGCAGGTGGGCAAGAGCATTTCTCATGTCAAAGTTTCCGGTTTCCTCTTCAGCCTCGGCAATTGCATTAACCCAGGCCCTGACTGCAGCATCACCGATGGTGTGGACATGTACGTTCATGTTATGTTTTGAAGCAGCCTTAACCAGTCGGACCATTTTTTCATGGTCATTGAATCTGGACACGCCATAGAATCCGGGCATACCGACATACTCATCCAGCATCCAGCCGGTACGACCCTCTATAACACCGTCACAGAATACCTTGGCACCGGTAAGTTTATAATGTTTGCTGTTATGCTCCTCTGCATCTCTGGCAATTCTGTCCATATCCTCTTCCGGTGTATCCGTATTATCATTAATCAAAGTACTGGTAATGGTGTATTGAAGGAGCTTTCCTTCCTTTTCCAGTGCATAGTATGCAAAGGGCTCTATAGCATTTGTTACCTGGGCACCGGCACTGTAAACACCGGTATATCCTCTGGCAAGAGAGTAGTTCTGCCAGTATAATACTGCCTCTTTAAAATCTTCCACCGTATATCTTGTTTTTGCCCGGATTTCGAATACAGGCCCTTCCAGGATAAAGCCGGTAGGTTCTCCATTTTCATCTACCCTTACACAGGCAGTTCCCCATTTTTCCGCGGCCTTTTTATCAATGCCATACTTCTCCAGGGCCTTTGTGTTAAGCCACATAGAATGAGCGGCGTTTTCTGTAAGCATCATAACCTTATCAGGACAAATTGCATCAAGCATACTGCGATCTGGTTCTACACCATGCAGCTCAAAGCCAAAGCCCTGATACATCTCCTTATCAGGATGTGCTTCCATGTATGCCTTCATTTTCTCAACACACTGCTCCAGACTGGCTTTTGGGTCGAGAACTTCCAGTAAGCACATTTTCCAGCCTGTTCCGCCCGGATGAGAGTGTCCTTCCAGAAAACCCGGATAAACGCTGTTAGTTCCATAATCATAAATCCTGGTATTCTCATTACACAACTTCCTGGCAACATCTGCTGCACCAACATAGATGATTCTGTCACCTTTTACCGCTACTGCTTCTGCGAAAGGTTTGTGTTCATCCATTGTTATGACGTTTCCAAATACAGCCATATCTGCATATTTATCCATGTCTGATTACCTTCCTTTCCAATAGGCGTCTGTCACAAACTTTTCAAAGACCTCAAAAGAATTATTTGAAATTGATTACATATACTATTTTAAACAGTTTTTTATCCATTTAAAACAAAAATACGAGATTCCGGGTAGTCCGGATTTTCAAATGATGTAAGCAGTTAAATCGAGCATGGGATAGAAAACAAGTTGCTTTCTACGGCTGTTCAAGGTACTATTATAGATGGTTGGTTGACAGCTACCTTCTTTTAATTCTTTGAGGTTAAAGAAATTTTAATTTAGTGCCGCAACCAACCTTTTTATTTGCCCGTTTATTTATAATATAAGGATTTATACAAAAACTGCCACGACAACGGATTGAACCTGATTCATTCTACGGCAGTCCCGTTTTCTGTTTATCCGACCTTTACGTCCGGATTTTTTTCTCCGAATTTTTCCTTGAGCATCTGACAGATTTCACTGCGTTCCTTGCCCTGCTTTTCCATACTTTTTATTGACTTGTAGGCTGCAAACAGGGTAGACGGTCCTATTTCTGAACTGAAGTACCCTATTCCCTGATTCCATGCAAGAAGTTCAAACACGTCATCAAGGGCAGCACTATCAAGACCGTGAATATAGGCCTTTACCAGTTCTCTTGTAGCCTGGCGCATTCTTCCGGCTCCAACTGCATTTGTAAGGGAAAGAAGAAGGCGTGTCTCATAGGGCAGATAGCGGTTTCTGTCATTCCATGTAAGATCCCAGAAATTAACCGCAATATTTCCCAGCTTCTCATCAATGAGCGGCATGTTTGTCAGGGCTGCAGGACGCATGGGTATATCCTTCTCTTCCTGCTTTTCTTCAGTTCTGTAAAAGAAAGCATGAAACTCTGCGTCTCCCCTCTTCTCTGTGTGGTGTTCAAAACCAAGACCTTCCATTACCTCGTACAGTGGAATGGGGTCAAAAGACTGGATGACTTCAAGTCCCTTTCCTGCAGGAGTCTGCATGGCCTGACGCTTTAATCCCTGGAAAAAGTTTCCCTGAATACCTCTTACATCAATCTGCCTGAAATCAGCAGACTTGTCTTTCCATTCTGAATAACTCATAGATAACCTCCTTAACCCAGAATTCTTCCGTCTCTTGAAATTGTGACAACCTGACAGGGAATATTCTTACCGCTCCTCATAACGGCTTTCTGAGCAGCCATCTGAAGACCTCCGCAGCAGGGAACTTCCATGCGCACTATTGTTACACTTTTTATATCATTTCTTCTGATTATTGCGCCGAGCTTCTCTGAATAGTCCACTCCATCAAGCTTGGGACAGCCGTTTATTGTAATCCTGCCTTTCATGAACTCTTCATGCATGCCCGCATATGCAAATGCAGTACAGTCTGCAGCAATAAGAAGACTTGCCCCGGCAAAGAAAGGAGCTTCAACAGGAACAAGCTTAATCTGGCATGGCCACTGGGCCAGTCTGGAAGGTCCGCCTGGCAGGAGCTTTTTCTGCTTTGCCTCTGAGACAGCCTTACTGTCATATTCCGGAGCCTCCCTTTCTTCAAAGGTTATGGCACCTGCAGGACAGGCCGGAAGACAGTCCCCAAGTCCATCACAGAAATTCTCACGCACCAGTCTTGCTTTGCCGTCGACCATGTCTATGGCCCCTTCATGACATGCATGAGCACAGAGCCCGCAGCCTGTGCACTTTTCTTCATCTATATGAATAATCTTACGAATCATTTTTAACCTCAGTTTCCTATTGAAGAATAACAGAGGCTCTACCAATAATCTGTATCTGTAGATACAATCATAGAAAAAGGAGTATACACTGATGGACTATCATGCTCTCACTCAAAGTACCCTCTTTCAGGGCCTCTCAGAAGAACAGATGAAAGAAATACTTAGCTCAACACATTATACCATAAAGAATTATGAAAAGAGAGAGACTGTCTTTCACCTCATGGCTCCAGCCACTCATATAGGTCTTATCCTAAGCGGTCAGGTTGAAGCCCAGAAGTCTTTCCCGAATGGAAGTCAGATAAATATTTCAGTGAAGGGAAAAGGTGAGATGATAGGACCTGCAGCGGTCTTTTCAAAGGTCTCAAAGTATCCGTGTGACATTATAGCCCTGAATTCTGTGAGCATAATCATGCTGGAGAAAAATGAAATAATGAAACTTATGCAGAATAATGTAAGTATTCTTGAAAACATTACAAGAGAGATCTCTTCTGCAGCATACATGCTTCAGCAGCGCCTTGAGCTGCTTTCCTACAGCGGAATAGCTCAGAAGGCTGCCTTCTGGCTTTTAATACGTTCCAGGCAGAGCGGCAGTTCAAACGTGCAGATCCCGGGCTCCATTTCCAGATGGGCCATGAACATGAATGTTTCCCGTCCCTCTCTGCATAGAGAACTTAAAAAGATGGAGGAAACGGGAATAATATCTTATGATCCGCCTGTTGTCTGTATTCTTGACAGGGAAGCTCTCACGAACCTTCTGGGCTGATCAGATAAGGAATTTTACCTCTTCAAGGGAAAGGCCCTTTTCTCTGGCTATGGAAGAGATGTCATCATATTCATACTTTACTCTCTCAACTCCATAGCCTGAGCTCTTCTTGAAACGGATTTTCCCAAGGCTTGTCTCTTTTTCTCCCATATCACGGGAAAGAACATATCTTTCACTCATTCTTACCCTGATTCCGAGGGTTGTTGTGTGCTTAAACATACACTTAACCATTCTGCTCTTGTCCTGCGGGCGGCAGATTACGCTGAGCATGAGCCCCGGGCGGGATTTCTTCATGTAAATGGGAGAGGTAAAGACATCAAGAGCGCCCTCAGAGAAAAGAGCCTCCTGTGCAAAGCCCAGGGCTTCCCCTGTCATATCATCAATATTGCACTCAAGAACGCACACAGAATCTGAAGAGCCTTCCTTCTCTCCTACCATGACCCTAACGCAGTTAGCCCTTTCAAAGTCTTTCTTACCCATGCCGTATCCTATGGAAGAAACGCTCATAACCGGCATGCTGCCAAAGGATGAAGAGAAGTGCTTAAGAAGCGCAGCGCCGGTCGGGGTGCAGAGCTCTCCCTTAATATCCTGAGAATAGATGGGACACCCCTGAAGAATGAAAGCTGTGGCAGGAGCCGGAACCGGAAGCACCCCGTGGGCACACTTGACGGTACCGCTGCCGACATGGATCGGGGACACAACAACTTCGTCCGCTCCTATTTCGTTAAAAAGAAGGCACACAGCTGTAACGTCGGCAACAGCATCCATGGTTCCCACCTCATGAAAATGAATCTGGTCCACTGTGGTTCCGTGAACGTGGGACTCAGCCTGAGCAATGAGGTTGTAGACCTCCATAATATCCTTTTTGACATTTTCAGGAACTGAAAGGTGGGAGAGGACAATGTGCTCAATATCATGCATGGAAGAATGATGATGGTGTTCATGTTCATGCTCATGTTCATGGTGATGGTGGTGCCCGCCCTCTTCCTCTCCGTTAAAGGTAACGCTCATGTGGCTGCCCGTAATCCCGCACTTCTCCACCCTCTCAAGAGTGTACTTTATGCCCGGCAGGCCCAGAGAATTAAGCCTGCACACAAAATCTGCCTTTCTCTCCCCGCTCATGGTATCCAGAAGTGCCGCAGTAAGCATATCGCCCGCAGCACCCATTGATGCATCTATATAAACAGTCTTCATTATCTTTTCTCCATATGATTTATCATTGACGCCAGATAACCTGCGCCAAAGCCGTTGTCAATGTTCACCACACTGACGCCGCTTGAACAGGAATTAAGCATGCTTAACAGGGCGGACAGTCCGTTGAAGGAGGCGCCGTATCC
>JAIKXP010000127.1 GCA_024684115.1 Sphaerochaetaceae bacterium
GAGCCCGGTTCATTACCATAGACTTTGGACCAGTTTTCCATGCTTGACACCCCGAGAACAGAAGCCGGAACATGGATTACAGGATTAATATTTGAGAATCCTATATCAAGAACAGTGTTCCCTTTAACAGGCCCATCTCCCTGAGTTACAGCATCAAGACATGGGAGGTATTTTGAAGATTCAATGAAGTCATCAATATCTGCCATTGGCTGACTTGCTCCCCTGAGTGTTATGGCTCTGTATTTTGCGCTCACATGAGGCAAACTGAAATTACCGACCTTTCTTATGCGGGTTCCGTATGGAGCCGAGCTCCAGCCTCCGACTATTACTTTCTTATCACAACCCGCTTCCTTCATATATTTGTAGAGAAGAAGACTTCCATAACTGTCGGTGAATATATGAACAACCTGACCGTCCTCAAGAAGAGGAACAAGGGTTCTCATGTAGTGTTCATGTGCGTGTGCCGGGACTCCTATTACAATCAGTCCGGCTCCTTTTACAACCTTAGCCATATCTGTGCTGACAACATCAAGGTAAACCTTACAGGAACGATTGAAGTCATAGAGGTTTGTCTGCACTCCATCAAGGGTAATTCCGGTTCTCTCAATTCCTCTGATTGATTTCATGCTTCTGGAATAAAGTCTTACTTCTCTACCAGCCAGTTTGCAGTCTGCTGCACAAGTCTTTCCAACTGCTCCTCCACCGAGGACTGCAATAGGAAGATCCTTAAGATAGCTCATGTCTTTAGCCATTTTATTTCTCCTTTTGCTTTCTTGTTTCAGGCCTGAAAAAACACTCTCTGCAGAAAAGGGGACTAGATACCAATGGTAAAAAGAATCAGGAGTGTATGCCTGAAAATCAATATGAAATACACTGAAATATTTACTGTATCATAACATATTGAGAGAGAACTGGCAAATGAGCCATAAAAACCATAACAGACAAAGAGAAAACCGTATCTACTGATACTTCAGTGCTTTTCCATGTACTCCATCATTGAGGCTGCAGCAATCTTTGCAGCGTTTACTGCATGAACCACGGTAAGTGGACCGGTTACCGCGTCTCCTGCAGCAAAAACACCCTCATGAGTGGTCATGTATTTATCATCAACAATGAGAAGACCTTTGGCATTTCCCTCAAGATGGTCTGTTGAAAGGATAAGTTTATCCTTAGGAACCTGGCTTATGGCAATAATTACGTTATCAGCCTTAACCAGCTCTTCCTCTCCCTCAACTCCCACAGATTCGCCGTTTTCATTGAGAATTGACTTCTTGAAAACAGGTCCTTCAGTAGTAATCCTTACAATCTGCTTACCATAAATGAATTCAGCGCCATCAAGTTTTGCATAACTCATTTCCTGGGAACTTGCAGTAGCATTGCCATCTCTTGAGAACAGCATGACATGCTCTGCCCCATGCCTGAAGACTGTACGAGCCACATCCATAGCAACGTTTCCCATACCAATTATGGCAACGGTACTGCCTATTACATGGTGAAGAGAGTTTTCAAGATAGCTTATACCGAAATTAACATTTGGAAGGCTCTCTCCCTCTATATTCAGAGTTCTCGGACGCCATGCTCCTGAACCTACAAACACAGATGAATAGCCGTCTCTGAAGAGATTGTCTATCCTCAGAGCTCCTCCTATAGTAGTATTCAGTCTGATCTGAACTCCAAGCTTATCAAGGAGCTTGTGGTATCTTTCCAGAACACTCTGTGGAAGTCTGAACTCAGGAATACCGTATCTGAGCATTCCGCCTATATTGTTTTTTCTTTCAAAGATAGTTACATCGTACCCGTTCTGAGCAAGGATAATGGAAACTGTAAGGCCTGACGGACCTGAGCCTATTACAGCTACCTTCTTGTTCTTCTTTACTATTCCCTGAGCCTTGAAACGGGAAAGATAGCTGTCAGAGATGAAGTGTTCAATATTATAGAACTGAACAGGTGTACTCTTTCTTCCAAGTATACAGTGACCGGCACACTGTGCCTCATGGTTACAGACCGTAGCGCATACAACGCTCAGCGGATTGTTCTCAAACAGCTCTTTTCCTGCCTCCTGAATTTTATTCTCCTTAAACATCTGGATAATGTGTGGAATAGGTGTTGAAATGGGGCAGTTTTTCTGACACATGGGGACTTTACAGTTAAGACAGCGGCTGGCTTCAGTTTCAATATGTAGTGGCATATAAACACTCCTTGCTCGGGTTATGTATTAGACACTTTAAGCCCAAAATCATTTATTAACAACCGAAATTTGAGGTTTCCACTCATCATACCACCTGATAACGGGTTTTCCGTCCTTCCACTGGACCGGCAGCCACACATAGGTTGCAATAGAGGTGTTAACCCTCTCCATGTTGTCTATACTGAGAGCTTCCTTTCTCTCCTGATCTGTTACTTTAACATCTGCAGATTTGTGATCAGCAGCACTTACGCGGAAAACAATATCTGAGAGCCTTGCATCTATGTGAATATAGGAAATCCACCTGTCTGCCATGGCAACGAACCTGTCTGTGCCTTCTATTCTGAAAACCTTTGTAATCTGACTGTTAAAGGACGCATTTGTTTCATCATCAATATGAGGGTTTCCAAGACTTACAAACTCATCTTCCCATGAAGAGGCAGATGCGCTGTCACTTTTATTCGGTATATATCCGCTCATGCTGCTTGTAAACATGAACTTCCTGCCATCTTTTTCAAACAGCGCTATTCCCTCTCTTGTAAACGGGGACTTCAGGTTTCTGTAGCTTGAGTTAACTTCCCTTACAGCTTCCAGATAATCTGAAGAAAGCTCCATGCACATGACACTGTTGTGATCTGCATCAAAATAGACATATGCTTTTCCACTCTTATCATCCATAACAAGATCAAAATCTCCGACTCTATGACCGAAAGGACAGTAGAATTCGCGCACAACAGTGTAAGGGCCATCAATCTTTTCAGACTGAAGAACTGCAAAAGAAGCTTCAGGTCCGCAGACCTTCATCCACATGACAAACATACCTGTAGCCGGACACCTCAGCAGGTGGGGCCTGTCCAGTTTCATGGTTGGGAAAAAGAAAGAGTTCGGGTTATCAATAACGGGAGGAACAACTATTCCCAGGCTTTCCCAGTTACACAGGTCTTTTGATCTGTACATGCGCATACCCCAGGTCCACACACCGTTCTTTGTATCCGTGTGCTCCTTATTCTCTCCGTACCAGTAATACCAGCCATTCCAATAGAACACAGCCCCACCGTGGGCCTGAATCGGCTTTCCGTCTGTATCAAGCCAGGTCTTCCCGGGTTCAATTGAGTTCTGATGGTGAAGCTCAGATACTGCAGCTGAAGCCTTATCCCCCTCATCTATCTTCCTGAAAGCCTCCATGAGTCTTCTCTCTTCTTCGTTTACCATGTTTTCAGGAGTATTCAGACCAGAGAGCTTTTCTCCTATTCCAGATACAATGGAAGAGAAGCCGTATGTTTCAGAAAGCTGCTCGACAGAGCGGGAGAGATTCCCCTTCTCAGAGATAATCCTTTCATAAAATGGCAGTTCTTCAGCCAGTATTTTTTCAGCTTCGGGGTTTTTTAGCATCCTTGCGAGAGCTGTCTTAATTCCATAAATCATTTACTCAACCTCATTCCCATTATAGCAGTCTGGCTACGAACTGTAACAGAAACAAAAACCCGAAAAATCGATACTTAGCCGGGTAGTCAAGTTTCAGAAGATGTGATACTATTCTTTCGAGCAGCTAAGCTGTTCCAAGTTATTTCCTTCCTTAATAACTTGTTTTTCCCTGCCCGGCAAAGCTCTCAATCGTTGCCGGGCTTCTTACTACCCGGCTTTATGAAGTAGTTTATGAAGGTTTTATGAAGAAATGTGTAGTTTTTATAAAAAATAGGGAAAACAAAAAGGATTGATGTTATTTTACCTGTGTAAGTTCAGTAGATGAACAGAGCATATTAAAGTGTTTTTTTTCAAGTTATTTCCTTCCTTATAACTTGTTTCCAGGGTCTGTGATTTCACAGGCCCTGGTTTTTTATATTCTTTCTTCAAGAATATTTACAAATGCCTCAAGCCCCTGACGATCGGATGAATCAAAGCGTGAAAACAGAGGACTGTCTATATCAAGCACCCCGTATACTTCCCCATCCTTATGGATAGGGATGACAATCTCTGAATTACTTGCACTGTCACAAGCTATATGAGTGGGGAATTTGTGAACATCAGGAACAACAAGGCTTCTGTCTTCCTTGACGGCAGTACCA
Organism: Sphaerochaetaceae bacterium; assembly: GCA_024684115.1. Classification (GTDB taxonomy): domain Bacteria; phylum Spirochaetota; class Spirochaetia; order Sphaerochaetales; family Sphaerochaetaceae; genus UBA1265. Next base: position 4,252 of record JAIKXP010000127.1, read on the forward strand.
CATACACCGCGGCCAACTTCTATCTGTGTACAGGCAACCTTTCCCTGAAAAGGTCCCAGGACAAGCCTGCCCTCCTTCATAATATAGAACCCGGCCCAGTTAAGGTTTTCCATTGAAGTCCAGATAAGGGCAGAAGCATTTGCAAGGACTGTAATATCCCACTTCACTCCCTCAGATAAGCTCTTCAGTTCTTCACAAAGCTGGTTGTAATCAGTCATTTCTTCCTCCAGTGAAAATAATACAGAATAAAAAAGGCCGGAACAATGTCCGACCTCTTATCCTTTCAAAATATCTCTATCAAGCCATCTGCTGACCGTCTCTGAGGGCAATGTAGAACTGAGCTGTAGAACTGTCAACATAAGGATTTACGTAGAAAATTCCGGCAATTCCGCAAGTTACCAGTGAGAACAGATGCCAGAGGATGAATGAAAGCTCAAAAACAAACAGGTCCATCTTGTGGCCCTTCATCATCTCGTTTGAGCGCTTGATTGCTTCCATGCAGCCCATCTCCGGATTCTCTGCAAGAATGTAAGGAACCATGCTGTATGAAAAACTCTTGATGATTCCAGGAATTATAAAAAGAAGTGACCAGAGAATCAGGAAAATATTCCTGAGAATGAGTGTTCCAACTGTCTTCCAGTAGTTCGGCTTAAATCCCCTCTTAAGCTCTCCAAGCCCGGCAGGGGCATCTGAGTTCTTTACATAGAAGTTTCTGCATCCCATTGAAAGAGGATTAAGCAGGAAAGTATGAAGAAGTGCAACAGAAGCAAGCAGAACTGAAGCTGCAACAAGAACTGCTGTTCTGAAATAATCTGTTACATTACTTGTCTCCCTTACTGAATAAACAACGCCGTCCTCAACAACAACTGACTCTCTGACAACATGAACTTCCGGATCTGCATAATGATCATGATAGTGAGATGAACCTGCAGCGGCTCCACTTCCAATACATATAATAATAATCAATGAGACAAGTACACATTTCCAATAGTTTGCCTTAAATGCAAGTTTTCCCCTTGCCTTGATTTCCTGTCTGGTAATCATAATATCCCTCCTCTTCAACAGAAAAATACACTGTTATTTTCTTACTAGCGTGCACTTGTGTCAATAAATCAGCCCCTCTACCTACACAGGCAACTAAAGCAGAGCCTTTCGATTAAAGAGTGATTTTACGTCCAGAGGACATAAAGGCACTCCACCTGAACATGTCCAGGGAATGAAAAAAAAATTCTCAGCACAATAATATGAAGCACTATTACAAAATGAGGAAAATGGTAAACAAATTATCAGAAAACACTGCTATGTCATTCGGTATGAACAATTAATAATATTTTCCTTTTATTTGTAGATAGCCTGTGTTATCCTCACAATAGGCCATTACCGATTGATTCTTTATCACTCATCACTCACACACTCGACTGGGAGTCAACCTGCTCCTGGTTTTATATTTAGATGAAATTGGTAATGCCCTTTTTTTGTTTTAAGCCCTAGATACAACTCTCATAGCTAAATTGCCACAGTGACAAGGCTCTTCATTTTTCGCCTGCCAGGA
>JAIKXP010000020.1 GCA_024684115.1 Sphaerochaetaceae bacterium
AACTCGTGGTCGATTCCCGACTCCTCGAGAATCCTGATTGACTTCAACAGACTGTCCGTGTCCCAGAACCCAACAAGATGATACTTGTTTATAGGCACCTTGATGTCCATGGCGACGTAATCAATCAGCCCTTCGTCTAGAAACGACTTCAGGACATCCGGTCGGCTGCCGTTGGTGTCCAGCTTTATCTTCAAACCCAATGCCTTGACCTTTCTCATGAAGTCAGGGAGTTCCTTGTGCATGGTTGGTTCACCACCAGAGATTACAAGAGCATCGAGGAATGCTCCCCTCTTCTTCAGGAAAGCGAGGATTTCCTCCTCGGGATAGGTCTCACCGAAATATGTCTCATCGGAACCCATAATCACGAACTCTGGGTTGTGACAATAAGGACAACGGAAGTTACAGCCGAGTGTGAACACTGTAGCAGCGATGTGTCCGTTGTAATTTACGAGATCTGATTTGATGAATCCACTAAAGGTCATTTTCTCTCCTTAAAAAAATCCCCGAGTTACCCCGGGGACTGATTGTCTTGGACTACGGATTAACCGACGTTTACCTTGCGGTTTCTAATCCATGCAAGAATCGGACCTACTCCATTGTAAGCCTGTCCGTCGACGATGAGAGTCGGAACACTCTGGATTCTGTATCTCTCGGAAAGTCCTGCTTCCTCTTCAGCATCGATTACCTTGTAGTCCACGCCTGCATTGGTGAGGTGCTTCTTGGCTGTCGGGCAGTTTGGGCAAGTCTTGGTTGTGAAGAGCAAGATATTTCCGTCAATAATGTCTTTTCCAGAATCACCACAATCTGCGGATATTTCCGTGGATGATGTCATATTTCCGTCAATAATGTCCTTTTTCAGAAGAATTGATCTCTCAGGAACATATTCCTTTCTGTCCTTGAACTCCTCTGTCTTACCTGTGTTCCAGTTCTGAACCGGTCTGTAGTAGCCAGTGATTCTTGAGTAAACCTCAGTCTTCTTTCCGCAGTGCGGGCAGCTCCACATTTCGCCGACCAGGTAGCCGTGATCCGGACATACTGAGTAAGTCGGGCTCATGGTGAAGTAAGGAAGCTCGAAGTTGTTTGCAATGGTTCTTACAAGCTTTGCAGTTGTCTTCCAGTCTGAGAGCTTCTCACCGAGGAAGACGTGGAATACTGTTCCACTGGTGTACTTGACCTGAAGCGGATCCTGAATCTCCATAGCCTTGAATACATCTTCCGTGAAACCTACAGGAAGGTTGGAAGAGTTTGTGTAGTAAGGTGAATCTTCCGTACCGGCTGTGATGATATCAGGGAACTTTGCCTTATCATGCTTTGCAAGGCGGTAAGCTGTGGACTCTGCAGGTGTTGCTTCGAGGTTGTAAAGATCTCCGTAAAGCTCCTGGTAGTCTGAAAGTTTCTCCCTCATGTGGTCAAGAACTGCTGCAGTGAACTTCTGAGCCTTCTCGTGTGTGAGGTCTTCCCTTATCCACTTTGCGTTAAGACATGTTTCATTCATACCGACAAGTCCGATTGTGGAGAAGTGGTTGTTGAATGAGCCGAGGTATCTCTTTGTGTACGGATAGAGTCCGTTTTCAAGATATCTTGTAACTGTGTCTCTCTTTGTCTTGAGAGAACGGGCTGCAATGTCCATGAGGTGGTCAAGGCGCTTGTAGAAGTCAGCCTCATCTGAAGCAAGGTAACCGAGACGCGGCATGTTGAGTGTTACGACACCGATTGATCCTGTGGACTCTCCGCTTCCGAAGAAACCGCCGCTCTTCTTTCTGAGTTCTCTGAGGTCAAGGCGCAGGCGGCAGCACATACTTCTTACGTCAGAAGGCTGCATCTCTGTGTTTCCAATGTAGTTTGAGAAGTACGGAGTACCATACTTTGCAGTCATCTCAAACAGAAGCTTGTTGTTCTCTGTCTCTGACCAGTCAAAATTGTTTGTCAGTGAATAGGTTGGGATAGGATACTGGAAACCTCTTCCGTTTGCGTCTCCCTGGATCATGATCTCAAGGAAGGCCTTGTTAACCATATCCATTTCCTTCTGACAGTCACCGTAGGTGAAGTCCATATCCTTGCCGCCGACTATGGCCGGAAGGTCCTTAAGGTCATCCGGAGCTGTCCAGTCGAGGGTAATGTTTGAGAACGGAGCCTGTGTGCCCCATCTTGAAGGAGTGTTGACGCCGAATACGAAGGACTCAATGCACTGCTTTACATCTTTGTACTCCATCTTGTCTGCCTTTACGAAGGCTGAGAGGTATGTATCAAAGCTGGAGAAGGCCTGAGCTCCTGCCCATTCGTTCTGCATGATACCGATGAAGTTGACCATCTGGTTGCAGAGTGTTGAGAGGTGCTTTGCAGGTGCTGATGAAATCTTTCCGTTAACTCCGCCGAGACCTTCTCTTATGAGCTGCTTGAGGCTCCATCCTGCACAGTAGCCGCTGAGCATGGAAAGATCGTGGAGGTGGAAGTCTGCATTTTTATGGGCCTGGCCAATCTCATCATCATAGATTTCTGAGAGCCAGTAGTTTGCTGTAACTGCTCCGCTGTTGGAGAGAATGAGTCCGCCGATTGAATAGTTGACGGTTGAATTCTCCTTAACACGCCAGTCATCTGCACCAAGGTAGCTTTCAACAAGTTTTCTGTAGTCAACAAGAGTCTGGGCTGCCTGTCTGGCGTTTTCGTGCTGCTTTCTGTAGAGGATGTATGCCTTGGCAACATCTTCATATCCGGCCTGAGCGAGAGTCTTCTCAACTCCGTCCTGGATGTCTTCAATTGTGATCTTTTCATCTTTGACCTTGCCTGAGAAGTGAGCAGTGCTTCTGAGTGCAAGCATCTGGATTACGTCTTCGTTGTAGTTGGTGTTTGTAGCAACAAAAGCGCGGACAATAGCGTTTTCAATCTTCTTTATGTCGAAAGAAACTATGCCGCCGTTTCTCTTTATTACCTGATACATTTTCCCCTCCCGTGAGTGATTATCCTATTTCCATTCTGTAGTTTGTTTTATTCGTAAGAGACACAAAATGTAGTGTCTGGCGAAGCTTTCTTACACTACATATAACACTTCACATTGTGGCTGTCAATTAAACTTTTTAAAACTTTTTTAAGAAAAATCCGGGCTTTTATAGAAGCGATATCAGACTTATATAACCTTAAAATATTTCCTGTACAAGCCTCTGAAACTGTCGTAGGAGATTCCCATGAGTGCGGCTGCCTTCCTCTGGTTGTGTCCGCTTTTTTCAAGAGCCTCAGCAAGATATTTCCTTTCCAGTTCTTCCCTGGCCTGGGGAAGGGAGACGGAAAAGAGGTTAATCTCTTCCTTCTTTACTTCTGCTTTTTCAGGCTCATCTGAGAAGGGATTTGTGAAGGGATCGGTAACAATACAGTCTATTTCACTGCCCTGAGATTTGTAGACTGCGCGCTCGACGGTGTTTTTAAGCTCACGGACATTGCCCGGCCACGGGTAGGATAAAAGACACTTAACAGCCTTCTCGGAAAAATGGGGCATTTCGGGGCGTTTGCACTCCAGGGCCATTTTGGCGGCGAAGAAGTTTGCAAGGAGCATAATGTCTTCGGGGCGCTTTCTGAGTGGCGGGACGTAGATGACTTCAAAGCTCAGTCTGTCCAGAAGGTCCTGCTTGAAGAGTCCTTTTCTGCAAAGGTCCCTGAGGTCGGCGTTTGTGGCGGCGACTATCCTGACGTCTGCCTCTCTGGTTTCCGCTGAGCCTACCCTCTCGTAGGTGCCGTATTCTACAACTCTTAAGATTTTTTCCTGCACGGACATGGGGATGAGCGCCACTTCATCTAGAAAGAGCGTTCCTCCCTGTGCTTCTTCGAACCTTCCGGCTCTTGAGGCTTTTGCTCCCGTGAAGGCTCCGCTCTCGTAGCCGAAGAGTTCGCTTTCTATGAGGGTTGGCGTGAGGGCTGCAAGGTTTACCGTTACAAGGTTCTTCTGCCATCTGCCTGAAAGGTAGTGAAGCCTCTTTGCGGCTATCTCCTTTCCGCTTCCCCTTTCCCCTATCAATAATACGCTTCTGTTGACCGGAGCTGCAGCTGAGAGTCTTCTTAAGAAATCCTGAAATACTTCTGATTCACCTATGTAGGGTTCGTTGTAATTATCCATGTGTTAAATTTACCATAAGTGGTGTATTTTACCAACATATTATGGCAGATTTTACCATTTATGTTTGTGACAATGTGGTTTTTGAGCCTTAAAATGAAGTTGGCACGGTTTCTGCTTATTGGAAGACATGAATACAAAAAAACAGGAGGCCCGGAAAATGGGAGTTTTTTCAAGATTTAAAGACATTATCAATTCAAATATTAATTCACTTCTCGACCAGGCAGAGAACCCGGAAAAGATGATCAGCCTTATGGTAAATGAGATGGAAGATACAATTATTGAGCTTAAGAGCGCATGTGCCGGTTCAATTGCAGCAAAGACAAAGTCTGAAAGGGAGCTTGCAGAGCTTGAGGCAGCAGTTGACAGATGGACACGCAGAGCTGAGATGGCTGTACAGAAAGGCATGGATGATCTTGCATGTGAAGCCATAACAGAGAAGAATAGAGTCATAAAACGTGCCGATGAAACCAGGGCCGAACTTGCAAAACTTTCAGAGATGATTGAACATTACAAGCAGGACATCTGTAAGCTTGAAGATAAACTTGAGGCTACCAGAACAAAATATGAGAAGATTAAGGCAGATGCTGAAGCTGCAAAGGCCAAGGCAAGGGCTGCAAAGACTGCTTCTGATGCTTCAAGCTGGGACACAATGGACCGTTTCAACCGCATGGAAGAAAAGATTGACAGATTGAATGCAGAGCGTGAGATGCGTGAGCAGTCAGCCAACACTGAAAAGCAGTTCAGAACCATGGAAGAAGCAGAAGCTGCAAAAGCAGAGCTTGAGGCTCTCAAGGAAAGGCTTAAAGGAAAAGGCTGATGAGTGACTTACTGATAACGATTGTTGTCTTTGGTTCCTTACTTCTTGCACTGAGGATGATTCTTTACCGTCCTGCAGCTTTCAGGAAGTACATGGAAAAGATGGACAAGGAAGAAGGACGTATGAGCCGTCAGGAACTGCTCAGACAGATAGACCAGCTCGAAAAGAGGATTGACTATCTGAACGCAACAATTGAAGAGGAGCGTGGAAAGAAATATGGCCACTAAGAGATTATACAGATCAAGGAAGGCGGATCTGCTTGGAGTCTGTCACGGAATTGCCGAGTGGAGGGATCTTCCGGTAGGAGGAGTACAGCTGGCCTTTATTCTTGTAGGTGTTTTCACTGCAGTACTGCCCTGCCTTGCCATATACCTTCTGGCTGCAATCATTCTTCCGGTAAATCCTAATAATGATGATATGGAAGAACAGAACAGCAGGTACTACAAGGGCAAAGACAGGACAAAACAGGAAGCTGAAGAGTCTGCCAGGGAGCGCTACACCTCCGGTTCTGATGATATCAATGAAAGATTTGAGAGACTGAAGAAGAAAGTCTACGACACTGAAGCAAAGGTGGAAGACGCCGAGCGAAAGTGGGATGACAAATTCTACGGAAGTTCAAAGTAAAATATAGGGCTGTAACAAAAGCCGGTTTTCCCGGCTGATGGTTACGGCTCTTTTTCTTTATTCCGGCTGGTAGCGGAATCTAATCATCTCTGCAGCAATTGAGATTGCTATCTCTTCAGGGGTGTCTCCGTATAGCTCTATTCCTATCGGTGCATGGACTTCTGAGATACGCTTTTCGCTGATTCCATTTTCTCTGAGATACTGCTGGGTCATGGCAACCTTTCTGCGGCTTCCTATGCATCCAACATATTTTGCACCGGTTCTGCAGGCCTGAAGCAGTACGTCCCTGTCAAAGGCATGACCGTGGGTCATGATTACTACATAGTCTTCATCTTTTATATCCACCAGGGCACCTATATCGGTGTAATCTCCGAGAATTACCTTCTTAGCCTTTGGGTGGCGCTCTTTTGAAGCAAACTCAGGGCGGTTGTCTGTAACTGTCACATCAAAGCCCACATGCTCAAGAACGGGAACAAGTTCTTTTGCAACATGGCCGCCTCCGAAGATGTAGACCTGAGGACGCACCTCTTCCTCGTGAAAGATCTCCTTCAGCTCATCATCCGATACCTTGCGGCAGTCAAGGTAGGTAAAGGACACGGTTACGTTTCCGCCACATATCATGGCCACGTCATCCTTCTCTTTTTCGTTGAGTTTGAATTCCCTGACAAAACTTTTTTTATCAGCGTGCACCTCAAGGGCCTTCTGAATGCAGAACTTTTCAAGGTCTCCGCCGCCTATCGTGCCGAAGCATCTGCCTGACGGGCTTACAGCCATACTGGCCCCTGCCTTTCTGGGCGATGAACCCTCCGATGAAACTATTGTGCACACAACTGCATCCTGTGCGTGCATGAACATTTTCTTTACTTCTGAATAAACACCCATAACTCTCTCCCTGTTATGTAAGGTCAACTGAAATCAGCAGACACTTTCTGTTTTTCCTGAGGTAGTACGGAAACTCCACGTCCCCTGTCTTCTCAAGAAGGGCCTCTATGTTTTCTCTGGTAAGCAGGGAACGGTCAGTGTCCCTACTGTATATTTCGTAGAATCTGGCCGCATCTTCCAGACTTCTGAAAGGCTGGCCGAACTCAATCTCAAAGTCCTCCACACTGTACTTAAGTCCCTCAAGTTCCTCTCTGTAGTCCTTTGACCAGGAGGAATCAAGAGGCACCTGAGACAGGGAGAACCTGTGATTTCTATAGTTCCTTCTCACTATTACTATCTTTTTGCACCCGAGGCGGCGTGCAATTGCAAGAGCCTCTCCTATTCTTCCGAAGAAGCTGAAAACCATGACATCAAAGTTTCCGTTTCCAAGGATCTTCTGCCTGTCATCTTCGATGAGGTTGCAGCACAGTGGTCTAATGTTGCTTATGTTTTTTCTTTCCGCCTGACTTTTCAGAGCCTGCACCGCGTCTCTGTTTATATCTGCTCCGGTGACAGAGTCAAAGAGCTCCGAGAGTTTTAGGGACAGGGAGCCGGTACCGCAGCCGGCATCACACACAGTGTGCGCCTGGGGGCACAGAGAGCGTACTCTCTGCGCTATAAAGCTGAAATACTGCGTTTTTTCTGCCGCATCCTGCATGAATCTGATCATGTCAGGCGTCCAGAATTCCATCCTGTTCATTTAATTCTCATCCCACCGGTGTACAGACCTTATACTCTGATTTTCCCACATTTACCGTACTGACGGCAACATCTATTGAGTAAAGCTCCTTCATTATCTCACCAGTCAGAACAACCGACGGGTTACCGTCTGCAATCACCTTTCCATCCTTCATGGCAATTACCCTTGTAGCATACCTGTAGGCGTGGTCCGGGTTATGAGTTGAGATAAGCATGGTGTAGCCCTTTTCCCTGAGTTCAGTGACCCTTTTCATGACTTTGAATGCGTTTCCAAAGTCAAGGTTTGCAGCCGGCTCATCCATAATGAGAAGGGAGGCGTCCTGCACTATGGCACGGGCAAGGAGCATGAGCTGTCTCTCTCCTCCGGATATCTTCATGCTTCCCCTGTTTGCAAGGTTCTCAATTCCAAGCTCCTTCATTACGCTGAGTGCTTTTTCTTCCTTGTCTTTACCGGGCATCTCGAACATGCCAAGCTGTCCGGTCACTCCCATAAGTACACTGTCCAGAACACTGTGGTTGAAGGCCGGGCTGTAGCTTTGCGGAATATAGGCAAGAAGACGGGAAAGCTCCTGTCTCTTGTAATCGAGGGTACTTTTTCCGTCAATCAGAACCTGTCCTGAATCAGGCCTGAGAAAGCCGAGTATGCATCTGAAAAGCGTACTCTTACCCACCCCGTTAGGTCCGAGAAATACTATTATCTCCCCTGATGAGGCTGAAAACGAGACATCTTTTAGTACTCCGGGTCCCTTTGACCCGTATGAGAAAGAGAGGTTTTTTACATCAAGATTCACTTGCTGTACCTCCCTTGATTATCAGATAGATGAAAACCGGTGCGCCTATGAGGCTTGTAAGGATTCCAAGCGGTATCTCCGAAGTTGCCGCTGTACGGGCAATGTTGTCAGTTATCATGAGAAATGTGGCACCGGCTATGGCACTTGAAGGCAGCAGCTGTCTGTAGTTCTGTCCGTAGATGAGGCGGCAGCAGTGCGGAACTACAAGGCCTATCCACCCGATCATGCCGCTTACCGCCACACTTGCGCTTGTCATGAGTGTTGCGCAGACTATGACTATGAATCTGAGGGTGGTTGTTTCTATTCCCATGCTCCTCGCCTCTGCTTCCGACACGGTCAGAAGGTTGATTCTCCACCTTAGAAGCATGATGGGGATGAGTCCTATAAGAACCGGGACTGCGCAGAGAAGCACGTCTCTGCCCTTAACCGAACTAAGGGAGCCCATGAGCCAGTAGGTTATGGCCGGAAGCTGGCTGTCCTGGTCTGCAACGAGCTTTATGAAGCTTGTTCCGCTCTGAAAAAGGGAGCCTACCACTATTCCTGAAAGCACCAGTGCAAGTGTGGTCTTTATTTTACTTAATCTTGAAATACTGTAGGTCAGAAACACCGCGGCCAGACCGAAGATAAAGGCAGAAAAAGTAATGGCATAGTATGAAGCGCCTATGAATATGGCAAGGGCTGCTCCGAAGCCTGCTCCTGTTGAAGCTCCAAGCAGGTCCGGGCTTACCATTGGGTTTCTGAACATGCCCTGAAATGAGGCTCCCGCTACAGAGAGTGCTGCTCCTACAAGGGCTGCACAGGCAATTCTTGGAAGCCTTACGTTCAAAACTATTGTCTGGGCTTCTACACTCCAGGTCTTTGAAAGCCCGTAAGAACCGCCGGTGACGGTTCTTACAAGTGCATCAATGAGGATTTTTACTGTTGTCCAAACGCTAATCTCATACCTTCCCATCAGAAATGATATGAGAAATACTGCAATGAAGAGCAGTATAAGCAGAAGGAACTTCAATCCATATCTTCTCATCAACGGGCCCTTGAAAGGAGGTTTTCTACCTCTGCCTGACTAAGACTGTAGTTCCAGAACAGACTGTAGTATTCTTTTATGACTTCTTCCACGCTGTAATCGTAGTACTGCGGGTAGACCAGGTTACCAAGCCACCAGATGCCGGCAAGCATATTGATTGAAGGTGGTCCGCTGAGCCAGTTGTAAGGCTTGTCAGGAATTTCATAGTACTTTCCTTCCTTGACTGCCCTGAGGTTAGACCATACAGAATCATTTGCTACGCTGTCGTAGATACTGTCGGATGAGAAAACAATGAGATCAGGGTCAGCATTGTAAAGCTGCTCAGCGTTAATTACGTTTCCGCCACCCTTGTTTGTTACCTTCTCAAGAACTACTGCGTTTTCTGCGCCCACAAGGTCCAGAACCTGTGCCTGTGTTGAGCCTTTTGCGTTTGTTCCGAGTCCGTCTGCTCCTGTTGTATAGAGCACTCTCACCTTCTCTTCATCCTTTACCTTTGCACTGTTCTCTTTTGCCATGGCAACTGTCTTTTCGGTGAAAGCGGCAAGAGCTTCTCCTCTCTCCTCTTTTCCTTCAAGGATGCTTCCGAGAGTCCTGAATGCCTGGGCCATGTGCTCAAGGTTTCCTTCTATGAAGATGCACGGGATTCCGATCTGGGCCTGAAGTGCATCAAGGTCTTCCTTTATGGAGCTCTTGTAATCTCCTATATCTACAAGTATCTGTGCTCCGGTCTTAATCAGCTCTTCATAGTTTACCGTTGACTTGGAGCCGTAGAGGCTGCCTGTAGCAGGGAGTGCAGCAAGCTGCTGAGGGAGATAAACCATCTGTTCCTTGTCCGGTGCCGAGTTCACATTACACATATATTCCGGTGCTATTGTAGCAAAATACATGGTTGCTACTGCTCCGCTCGGAGCTACTTTTGTAATGGATGACGGTATTTCTACGGTTCTTCCGCAGGAATCGGTGAAGCTTACATATGCAGCTTCTTCTTTTGTTTCTGACACGGACTGAGCAGTAATAATAAACAGTCCGAGTACGAGTACAAGTGTTGTGAGTACAACTTTCTTCATGTCTCTCTCCCAAGCGTTTGTTTTTTCAAAACAATACGATATAACCATTATAGTTTCCCATAGATAATGAATCAAGCCTTTTCTTTTCCAGCGTTTTAAAAGTCCTTGTACCTCGTATCCTTGTTCTATAAAATTGATTCCATATAAATAGAGTTGATTGGGATTTAAACTATGGATAAGGAAAAAGACAAAAACCAAAAGAAGAAAAACAATCCAAAACGTTTTTTGGAAATAGTCATCCTCGTATTGATAATAATTCTTATTCTGCTTGGCCTTAAAAACTGCGGCAGGGAAACGGCCCCTCAGGAAGAGCCTGCAGCTGTAACACAGACTGAACCCGAGCCGGTTGTCGAACCAGAGCCTGCTACAGAACCGGAAGTGGTTGTTGTTCCAGAGCCGGAGCCAGTTCCAGAGCCGGAGCCAGCAGCCGAACCGGAACCAGTTCCAGAACCGGTAGTTAAGCCGGAACCAGTTGTAGTTGAAGAAGAAATTGTTCCTGTTTATCCGGAACCGGAAGTTATTGAAAAAGAGATAGTTCCTGTCTTCCCGGAGCCGGAAGTAATTGAAACAGAGATTCCTGCAGCTGAAACTGTTGATAATACACATGCTTCAATACTTGTTAAAAAGAGTCTTTCCGCTGATTATCCTCAGCCTATAGTTCTTGAGAAAGAGATTATTCAATCAATATCTGAATTCTCAAAAACCTACCAGCTTGCCTTTGAAAAACAGCTCCCTGTTTCTCAGGAAGACAGTCAGATTATCAAGGAAAAAATCATGCTTTTCAAAATCCTTGATCTGGCAGAGTCCTATCCGATTATCCTTGAGCAGAAGGTATTGGACGTAATCCTTGAAGCAGCTGAAAAATATCCGATTATTCTTGAGAAGAGGGTTCTTACTGCTATTCTTGAAGAAGTTGAGACCTACCCGATTATCCTTGAACAGAGGGTTCTTAACGTAATTCTGGAAGAGGGAGAGAAGTACCCTATCATCTTTGAGAAGAGGGTTCTGACTGCTATT
>JAIKXP010000023.1 GCA_024684115.1 Sphaerochaetaceae bacterium
TATTTACAACCCGGTAGCAGGAAAAGGCCGGGCTGCCGAACTCATTGGAAAGATAACTGATGCAATCAGAGAGAAGGGCTATGAACCGGTTGTGTATTCTACAGTCGGAGGACAGGAAGACTATGATTTTCTGAAAGCTGCAAATCTGGATTCCTACGACCTTATCATCTGTTCGGGAGGAGACGGAACACTGAACGGCATAGCAGGTTTTATCTGCAGAACGGGGTGTAAGACACCTTTTGGCTACATACCGGCCGGTTCTACAAATGATTTTGCACATTCGCTGGGTTTAAACCATGACATAATGGGGGCTCTGGATGAGATTCTCAGTTCTAAAAAATGTGTCAGTATAGACACAGGGCTTCTTGAAGACAGTCCTTTCTTCTATGTGGCAGCATTCGGAGCCATTACAAGAATCACCTATACAACACCGCAGAAAGAAAAAAAGAGGTTCGGATACTTTGCCTATGTATACAGGGCGGTTAAAGAACTTTTTCCTATCAATGAATACTCCTTGAAGGTGGAGGCGGGGCAGCATAGCTTTGAAGGCAAAGTTGCTGCTGCAATTATCTCAAACTCGCATTATGTCGGCGGGTTCAAAATAATTCAGAACGAAAAGGCAAACCTCTCAGACGGCCTTTTTGAAGTGCTTTTTATCAAAAAGCCTAAAAACATCTTCAGCACTATCTCGGTGGCCTTTGCTCTGGCTTCCCATAAGTTAAATAGAAAACACATGATTGCATTCCAGACAGACAGAATTACCGTTACAGGAACCGATGAAAACAGGGAAATTGACTGGAATCTTGACGGTGAATATGGGGGAACATATAAGAAGGCAACGGTGCGAGTTTGTCCGGGTTCCCTTAATATGAGAATGAGATAAAAAGAAAACATGGGTGGGGGAAAGAGAATTATAAAGCACTGGTGTTTTCTGGATTCGTAGTGGTAATTAACAGATTTATACTTTCTAAACGTACTCCTTATCTCTTCTGTTGCAATTTGAATGGTGCCTTTTAGTGTTTAAGATTGACAACAGGCCTTGATTTTCTTATCCTTAAACACTATAGGAGGGAAAGTATGGTTTCCGTAATCGTATTGCTCCTTCTTTGTCTGTGTTGTTTAGGATTGGGCTGGCTTGGACGCTGGCTTTATGGAAAATTTAAGCTTACCTCAGTAGAGCAGGAAGCCGTCAGACTTAGTCAGGAAGCCGTTAAAGAGGCTGAAGCTAAGAAAAAGGAAATACTGCTTGAGGGTAGAGATAGACTTCTGAAGGAACAGCTTCAGCAGGAAAAGGAAGACCGTGAAAGACGGTCCGAACTTCAGCGCTATGAGCGTAGACTTCAGCAGAAAGAAGAGAACCTCGATAAGACCAGAGAAGAACTGGAATCTGTCAGGGCTCTGCAACTGGATAAAGAAGAAAAACTCAATGACCGCGAAGAAGCGGTATCCCAGATGGAAGACAACTGGCAGAAGGAACTTGAAAGAGTTGCTTCCATGACCAGTGGTGAAGCTAAAAACATTCTTCTTGAGAGAATGGAAAATGAGGCACGTCGTGACGGCCAGGTCCTGATTAACAAGATTGAACAGGAAACACAGGCCAGAGCTGACAAAGTGGCCCGCGACATAGTCGTAACCACAATCCAGCGCCTCGCAACAGACGTCTGTTCAGAAATAACTGTAAGTTCAGTCAGCCTCCCGAGTGATGAAATGAAGGGAAGAATCATAGGCCGTGAAGGAAGAAACATCCGCGCCCTTGAAACTTTAACCGGAGTTGACATCATAATTGATGACACACCTGAAGCTGTAGTTATTTCCTGTTTCGATCCGGTCAGAAAGGAAATTGCACGTGTTGCTCTTGAACGCCTTGTTCAGGACGGACGTATTCATCCGGCCAGAATTGAAGAGATTGTTACAAAGGTTACAAAGGAAGTTAACCGCATAGCTGCAGAAGAAGGAGAGAAGGTAGTCTTTGACCTTGGCTTTACAAACATCAGCCAGGAAACAATCAGAGCCCTCGGAAGACTCTTCTACAGAACCAGCTATGGACAGAACGTACTTAACCACAGCCGTGAAGTTTCTGTTATTGCCGGCATGATTGCTGCTGAAGTCGGAGCAGATGTAGAAATTGCCCGTCGTGGCGGACTTCTCCATGACATTGGAAAAGGAATTGCATCTGAAAGCGAAGCCAACCACGCAGAACTCGGAGCAGAACTTGCAAGAAAGCTCGGTGAAGACCCGCGTGTTGTTAATGCAATTGAAAGCCACCACGGAGACGTTGATCCAATCTGCATAGAGAGCATAATTGTTCAGATTGCAGACGCAATCAGCGCTGCCCGCCCTGGTGCAAGACGTGAAACACTTGATACCTACATCAAGCGCCTTGAAAGCCTTGAAGAAATAGCTGTTTCATTCGAAGGCGTAGACAAGGCATTTGCAGTTCAGGCTGGTCGTGAGCTCAGAATTCTTGTAAATGCAGAAACTGTCTCAGATGACAAAGCCAGAGAAATAGCCAAGGGAATAGCCGGCCGTATTGAAGCCGAGCTCAGATACCCGGGCCGTATCAAGGTAACAATTATCCGCGAAATGCGCGCAGTTGAATATGCAAAATAAGTTTACAACCCTGCTGCTTGGAGATGTCTATTCTGACTCCGGCTGCGGGGTTCTTCTGTTGAAACTCCCGAATCTTAGAAAGCAGATGCATGCCGATTTTGTTATTGCAAACGGAGAAAATGCCTGCCATGGATTCGGGATTTCAATTGACAACATGAATCTTCTTTTCAGAAGCGGAGTAGATGTAATCACATCCGGAAACCACATATGGCAGCAGGATGAAATCTTCCCGTTTCTTGACAGTCAGCCAAACATTCTAAGGCCTGCAAACTACAGCTCAACCCTTCCGGGTCACGGCTACTGTTTTGCAAACCCATCTGTTTCTTCCGGCTTCACCCTCTCAAACTCAAATGCTTCAGCTGTACTACAGGCTGGTGGAGCCGCGGTTATAAACGTGCAGGGAAGGGTGAACATGCCAAGCATAGAAGACCCGTTCAAAAGCGTTTCAGAGTGCCTGAGGCAGTTAAAGGGAAAGGCCCGTCAGATTTTTGTAGATGTCCACGCTGAAAGCTGTGAAGAAAAAGAGGCTCTTGCCTTCTATCTTGCAACTCAGGTAACGGCAGTGGTGGGTACCCACATACACGTTCAGACTGCAGACGAGAGAATAATCCGCAATCATACAGCCTATATTACGGACCTCGGTATGTGCGGCCCGTCTGACAGCGTAATAGGATGTGATGTGAACCTTGCTATCCGCCGTCAGAAAACCCAGCTGCCTATCAAGGCTCAGGCTGCAGATACTCCGGCTCAGATTAACGGAGTTAAGGTTGTTAGCGATGCTGAAACAGGAAAGGCTCTTTCCATTGAGAGGTTTACCCTCTGATGGCAAAAGTTTCAGTCATAAAACTTCTTCAGAATCATGACCCGTCTCTTGATAAAGACAAGGCTACGGCTCTTGTTATCTGTAAAAATGTTTATGTAGACGGAGAGCTCTGTACTGACCCCAGGCGTTCTTTCCCATCTTCTTCATCTGTAGATGTTGTTTTTCCAAAGTATGTTTCCCGCGGAGGCTTTAAGCTTGAAAAAGCTCTGGATTCATTTCAGCTTGATTCTATTGAAGGAAAGGTTGCTCTTGATGCGGGCTCTTCAACAGGTGGCTTCTCAGACTGTCTTCTTCAGCGCGGCGTAAAAGCTGTTCACTGTGTAGATGTGGGCTTTAATCTGCTTGATTTCAAGATCCGCTCGGACAGCCGCACTGTAATTCATGAGAAGTGTAACATAATGAACCTGACACTCTCAGACCTTGATCCAAAACCGGACTTTGCAGTCGCAGACCTCTCCTTCCGCTCCCTCAAGGGGGCAGCCAGACATGTACTGGACCTCACGTTCTCGAGGTGGATGATAGCTCTGATTAAACCCCAGTTTGAGGTTCCAAGATGGCAGGAAGACTTCTTTGGCGTAGTAAATGACCCGGGTCTTATGAAAGAGACACTTGCAGCAGTTTGGGAGAACCTTGATGAAGATGGAGTTGGTGTCTATGACGCGGTGGTATCTCCGATTAAAGGTCACAAGGGAAATACAGAATTCCTGGCTCTGCTTAAAGACAAGGGAGACGGGGCTCTTTCTTCTAATGAATTTATAGAGAAGTGCCTGAAAGAATCTCTCTGAGAGCTTTCAGAAGTCTGTTGTTATCTTCTGTATTTCTTACTGCAATTCTCAGATAGTTTTTGCCGCCAGTTTTACTCTTAAGACTCTTCACAAGGATATTATAGTCTGCAAGAAGTTTTACCTGTAATTTTGAAGAATCAACGCAGTCAGAGATTTGGACCATAATGTAATTTGCCTGAGAAGGACAGGCTCTCAAATATGGTAGAGAAGAGAGTTCCCTGAAGAATCTGTTTCTTTCATTTTTAAAGAGAATCAGAGCCTTTTCATAATCATTTTTATATTTCTCATAAATCTGAAGATAGTACTCAGCAAAAGAATTTATATTCCAGATAGATACATCTTTTTTTATTTCGCTGATTAAACCGGTGTTGCCACTGGCAAGAATTCCCAGTCTGAGCCCTGGTACACCATAAGATTTTGAAATACTTTTCATTACAAACAGATGCGGGTTTTCTGTGAGCAGGTTCTGGTCAATTATTGAACTGTTCTCTTCCTCTGCGAAGTCAATAAAGGATTCATCAATAATCAACTTGATTCCCTCTCTCTCTGACCATTTTATCAATTCCAAAATTCCGTTTCTGTTTATGTAGTTTCCGCTTGGATTGTCCGGGTTTACTATCACAAGATTGTTAACCCTGTTTCTGGAAAAGAATTTAATCACAGTTTGTGCATCATAAGAAAAATCAGGATTATCAGGGATTAAATATAAAGAATTGTCGGCATTATAACGGTTAGGGTACTCTTCAAAAGTGGGTCTTATAAATCCTGTTTTACCCTGAAGCAATCCCAAAAGACTCTTAATGAGTTCTGCCGCACCGTTGCCTACAACAATATTTTCTTTATGTACTCCGAAGTTTTTCGCTCCCAGAGAGCTGTTTACACTCATTCCGCTGGGATACTGAGTTAGAAGAGTTTCAAAAGATGCTTTAAGTTCATTTTTCATTTTCTCGGGAGGAAAATAGGGATTTACCAGATAACAGAAATCAAGCATCTGAGGGAACCTCCAGAAGCCTCCATATCTACTTTCAATTCTCTTGAGCTTTTCTTCAGGATTTTTTGCAAACAACACTTCAGCAATATCCAGATCCTGTTCATCATCAATCTCATACCATCTCTGTCCGTTGAGTCTTTTTACCTTAATTACTGGTTCATTAAGCATGGCAATAACTCTTAAGACCTGTTCATAGTATTCATTAAGTCCAAGGGCTTCCTGATAAGCTTTTAGAAACGGTACATAGTAGTTTCTTGAGAAATCTTTACTGAATTTATATATGTTAACGGTTTTGTAGTATTCATCAGTTTCAGAATAATCAAACTGTTCTTTTGATATGAACTCTCTTATCTCGTCATTATCTCCAATCTTGAGGCATGTGCCGTCCATCCAGGGACTGAATTTATCTACAAGGGCAAGCGTACTTCGCTGGTCAGAAAGAAGGCTGTCCAGGAGACTGGAATCAAAGATTATATCTGACTCAAATAGAAGAGAATCTTCATTAAGGAGCCAGTTTTCTGCGAGGGATAAAGAATAAATGTTGTTTGTTTTGTCATATACAGGATTATCAATATAGACTATTTCAGTACCTATTTTCAGGCTGTCTACATATTCCTTAAGTTCACTTCCTTTGTATCCTGTAACTATAATTATTCTTGAAAGTTTTCTTTCATCAAGTTGGCGAAGCATTCTTTCAATGAGTGTAACACCGTTTACTTCCACCATGCATTTGGTATTGTTTTTTGTGAGTTCTTTAAGCCTTTTCCCCATTCCGGCTGCCAAAATGATTGCCTGCATGCTTACTCCTCAAGTTTCCAGTTGTTAACGTCAAAAATATTGTCATGAACCGAGTACCATTGACCGTCTGAGGTATCAAACTGCGTAATGATTTTTCCCATTCCTGTCATCCAGTTTCCGGATGTTGTAATTATCTGCGGATGGGCGGTCTTCTCATCATTTGTCAGAGCTTTTCCTGTAAATGGATTTACAGGGTTATCAAAAAGTCCTTCAATTGCAATTATTCCTGAATCTGCATGTGTCATGAATTCATAGGAAGTTTTCATTCCTGTCTCTGAAGAGTTGTCAGAATCTTTAAAATCCTTTACCAGCAGTACAGGATTGTAAAGCATTACATCAATTCCATTTGAAAGCTTCATATAATCAAAAGCACCGAGTTCTCTTCCGTGGTCAGCAACAATTATTATTCTTGTGTTGTCATATACACCGTTTTCTTTCATGAATTTGATCCATCTTGAAACCATAATCAGCGAAACTGCATTAACATGATAGTGACTGCGCACATGTCCTGATGATAAGTCTAGCACAGACCCATCTGAGCTTGTTCTGCTTAAAGGTTCATTTTTTGTCACTTCAGTGGCATTCATAGTGTATTCCGGATAATTGAGAATGCATGGCTGATGAGGAGTGTCATTCTGAATCATGAGGAAAGTATTGGTATCTGAATCAACTACATTCGTGATTCTTGGAAGGGCTTGTAAAGCAGCAAGGGTTTTTTCAATTCCATCTGCCATTACTTCTTCTGCACATAAGTAGCGACCATCATCGTATAATTCCTTTGCTGCTCTAATTGGAAGGCACTTCATTACACCGTAGAAGAACATGCTTCTTGTGTGATAACTCTCAGTCACAGATATAACTGTCTCATCATTCTTGTAAAATCCTATAAGGTTGTAAGCATTAATTTTCGGATAATCATCATAGATCGACAGATCAGGTGTCCATGAATAACCGGCATATGGGGGATCACAAACTGTAACTTCATATCCATTCTCAGAAAACAGCAGAGGAAGAACTGTAAGAGCTTCATTCTGTTTTTCCGCGAGAGTTTCTTCTGAACGTTTATTAATCTCCGTAGGAGTGTATTCGTAGCCTCCGAAAAGAGGGGGTGTTCCGAAATTTGTTGCAGGACCAAAGGAAATGGTATTCGGATAGTAGGTAAAGTCTGAAAGAGCCTCCTTAACTTCAGGTATCTCTTCTACAATATATGGCACAAATCCGCTGATTGCCCTGTCCAGCATAAACAGAACAACATTCTTTCCTTTCGTACTCAAATTAAAAACGCCGTGAGAAGGCACTTCAGCATTTCTGTTTATTGGATAGGCTTCCTTAACTATTTTAACAGTCCATACTGTTCCCAGAGAGAGAAGACTCAGCATCAGTATTGGTATTAAATATCTGACAATTTTTTTGGAAAGCTTGTAAATAACAGGCAGAACAAGCATTCCCGCAAAGGATGCCAGCATGTTTAGAATATTGGTGCCTTTGCTGAAACTCTGAGCTTTCTCAAAAACAAGTGTTGGAGAAATAAGGCCTATGTTTTTCCCGAATATAAAGAAATTCACAAGGAAAAGACCTGTAAGCATCAGATATGCATAAATAAATACCTTTCTTCCCTTGTCTGATGAAAAGCTGAAGAAGATACCACCCCATATAACAAAGAACCCAATGGCCACAGAGAAAGAATTAAACACCAGTTTTAGAGGCCCGTAGGTTTCCATAACAAATTCCTGAGGAGAAGAGCTGACAACTGAAAGTGGAACAATGGCTCCTGTAAGAATGGCAAGAACAAAACCTGTAATAACAAATGTCTGTCCTGTGTGTTTTTCTTCCTGAATCTGGGTATGAGATTTAATTCTTTTTCGTATGCGGGGTAGGGCTATGGCGCACAGTTCGGGGATAAAGCACGCAAATGAAAGGATTATGCCGAACGCCATCTTTGTAGTGGAGAAGGAATACCTCTGGCTGATTGTAAATATCAGCAAGCTTATACCTGCCGGTATCATTGCTCTTCTGATTATTTTTCCTGGTTTCTTTACAAACTTTGTGAATATGTTTTTCATAAGTGAAAAAACATTGTTCATGGTCCAGTACAGAACAAGACCTGATGGGCTGTTATAAAGAAGAACAAGGAATATTCCGGCCATAATAAATAGCTGGATCTTTTCCTTTACCGGTTGCTTGTTTGTGTAGATTAAGCCTGACAGGATATTGATGACTGTCATCAGTATGGGCAGTATGTTGACAGTAAAGCCACCGATTGAAAAAAGCGCATCTGGTTTAAGCAGGTCTTTAATAAACAGGAAAGATACACCGTTGAGGCACTGAAGACCGGAAAGAAACTGGTAGGCAGCCATAAAGAACGGGACCTGCAGGAGAAGAGAAACAGAGCTCTTAAGTGCATAGTAGGGCTTGTAATTCTGCTCCCTATAGTAGGCACTTATCATCATGTATCTTTCATTTCCGGAAAAAGTTTTCTTTATGTGAGTAATCCATTTTTCCATGGATTTCTGCTTCTTTCTTTCTTCGTCCTGGATTTTGTCCGCTCTTTTATACAGTGGTAGAACAAGTATCTGAACGGCAAGACTCACACCTATTATTGATAGACCGAAATTATCAAGGATCTTATAGAAAAGGACAAAAACTACTTCTATGACATAGCTTAAGGGGGAAATAAACAAATTTGTAATGAATCTCCACATTTATTTTCCCTCCTTATCCAGTTCTTTCTTTTTGTTCAGCATATAATCTGTAACAAGACAGGCGCTTTCACCGCGGTGTTTCCATGCTGTATCCATAATCTCGTTTCTTTTCTCTTCATAACTTTTGTCTTCAAGCATGTTTTTGATGAAAGATTTAAGATTATCAAACTCTGATTCTTTAAGTTGTCTGCCAATTTCCGGAAGGATTTTTAATCTCCATGGCTCTTCCTTAAGCCATGCATCATCATAGGGAGAGAGGTCTAGATTCGTGTCTGCGTAGATTACAGGTCTTCCGAAAGTAAAGACAAAATCGAAGATAATACCGGAAAAGTCTGAAATCAAAATGTCTGACTTTGCCATGACGGCAAAGTTGTCATTATCCCTGTTCCAGTGAAAACTGTCACTTTCCGGGAACTCCTTCATAAGGTTTTCCATTAGCTGTGGGTCAGAAGTGAAGGACTGTGGATGAGGTCTTACTATAATGTTGTAGCCTGTTTCTTTAAGAGCCTTAAGAAGACGGCTTCCGAACCTGTTCAGAATACTGCTCACTCCCCAGGAAGGGGCAACAAGAACAGTTATTTCATTTTTCTTCTGAGGGGCCGTCTTTAGGTATTCTCCATACTGCTTCTTAAGTCCGTCCATATACACCGAGCCAACTACGGCAACCTGCTTCTCCGGTATGCCTCTGAGCTTTTCAATAGCTCTTAACTCCGAAATCAACATTTCTCCCGGAAGAAGAATAGAGTCGTAAAAATCAACTCCAAACATTCTGTATGCAGTAATTGCGCATACATCATGCGTGATATGTACATAGTGTTTTACATTTTTTGACCTTTTCCACTGATAGACATCAAGACCCGGAGTTGTAGACAGGCAGATATCAGCATTCATTGTATTAAGTTTGGCAAATGCACTGTTTGCATTTCCTATGTAGAGACAGTGTACATAGCTGTATTTCTCAGAAAGAGCAGGATCATCTTCGGACATGGTCCAGTATTCTAAACCAACTTTTCTTTTTTCAAATTCATCACAGATTGGTTTGAATACATTCCAGTAACGTTTACTGTCGGAGAAAATAACAAATTCGTGTTTGTTGCTGTCTATTGAATTTTTATCAATCTTTCCTCCTTTGAGAAGGAAGCTGAATTTAACAAAAAGCCCTTTTATAGCAAAAAATGCAGCAGTTGCAAGACCGATAATGACAGTAAAAAGCATACTGCCCGTACCGGGATCTATATAAGCAAACATAAAACCCTCCTTAGCATATCTGCTTTTTATGTTTACAGGACATGATTTTATAATATTGGTTTCTTATTCTCAATAAGCCTAATACCTTAAATTAGAGATATTGCAACTTAAACGGGTTGTGTATTTTCTTAAGTTTTTTTCGGAACTTGAAAATCTTCAAGTCTCAGAAAATTCTTTTCAAAGAACTGGAAAAAACGTGTGCATACAACCTTGTACACCCCGACAAAGACAACTTTAAATAAAACACTTTATTTGTTACTATCTTGGTATGAAGAATATAGTAATAATCGGCAGACCTAATGTAGGCAAAAGCACGCTCTTCAACCGGCTGGTCGGAAAGAGAAGGG
>JAIKXP010000030.1 GCA_024684115.1 Sphaerochaetaceae bacterium
ACAGGAGGAGAGAAGGAGGAGCAGAAGCAAGAGCATTGCCGGCAGGCAAATATTAGTTATTGTTCTCTTCATCAGTTTGCCCTCCTGCCGAAAACTATGTCGGCACCTATGTTGACTCCGATTCCCGCGGTGATTCCAAGTATGTCTTTTCTTATGCTGGCGCTGAGGGGAAGAAGGACTGTAATTATGCCTTTGTCTCTGTCGCCGAGTCTGTAACCGAGTATGGCTTCAGCGTTGAAGGCGAGGAATTTGTCCTGAGAATTGATGTAGTTGCAGAAGAGCATTCTGCCTTTGAGGGCGGCGCTGAATCTGGAACCAGGGAAGTTGTATGTGATTTTAATGTCCGGGCCATAGGCAAAGACTGCCTTAAGGCACACGTTGTGATAGGCTGCTGTTTTTGTTGTGTACTGAAGCGAGACTCCGCCGCTTATGCTGAGGTTTGTGAATTTGAGACCTACAGGGTTTGCGTCTGCAGTAAAGCCGGCAGAAATGAGGTTTTTATCAAGGGTCTCTTTAAGGTAGTCTGCAGTCGGGACGTTGAGCACTCCGCAGGCTGCAACGTCTGCTTCAAAATGCCAGGAGAGTGCAAAAACCGGGGTTAGTGCTGTCAGTACAAGTAAAACTATAATTAAAGGTTTCTTCATTTCTATTCCTTAAATTTCACAGTAAAAATAAAGAGGTTCGTGCAAAAGCAGGAATTTTATGAGTGGGAAGGAGAACTCAACGGTGTTGTTCTGTTTGATGGTTCCGTTTGTTGAAGTAATCTTTCCCGGAGCTTTGAGGGTTATGGTTATGATGGAGCTGTCTATGCTCGCTGGTCCTTCTTCTCCCAGGACGAAGGAAACAAGTTCCTTGTATTCCTCTTCTGACAGGTAGTCGTTGTACTTTGGACCCCAGACCTCAAAGTTCGGGTCGGAGAGGAAGGGCACTATTGAAGCGAGCACGTCGTAGTTCTCAAGACTTATGTTAAGTTCAAGTCTTGTTTTTCCGTCTTTTGTGGTGGTCAGGGTGAGAAGGTTCTGGTCTTTGTATTCGCCGCAAAGGTCCTGGATGAGCTTTTTGAAATCAGTGAAAACAAAGGTGCCGGAGTAGGAGTGTTCATCTGTTTTTATGAATCTTACTGAATCTGAGTATTTGCTGTTACTCAGGTTCTGGGCAAAGGAACTGATTGCTACGTCTACTACCGGGTCATTTGAACCTGTGCTCTTCCAGGATGAAAGGTCTTCAAGAACTCCCTCAAAGAAGGAATCAGTTTTGATGGTGGTTGAACTTCCTCCCATGAGCGGATCCGAGCTGTTTGTGCAGTTTACGTTCTGCGTGACCTGACATGAGGAGAGGACCATCAGTAAGGCTAGAAGAATTACTGTTACAAATGCCTTTGTTCTGTTTCTATTCATGGGAGTTTCCTCCTTATACATTGAAGCGGAAGTGCATGATGTCTCCATCCTGCACAACATATTCTTTTCCTTCAAGGCGGAGCTTTCCGGCTTCCTTCACCTTTGCTTCAGAACCGTAAGTGAAGAGATCTTCGCATCCGTATACTTCTGCTCTAATGAAGCCTTTTTCAAAGTCTGTATGGATGACGCCTGCTGCCTGAGGAGCCTTGCTTCCGGCCTTGAAAGTCCATGCACGGTCTTCATCACTTCCGGCAGTAAAGAAGGTTCTGAGTCCCAGGGTAGCGTAGGCTGTCCTGATGAGGGCATTCATTCCGCTTTCCTTAAGTCCGAGGTCTTCAAGGAACATGGCCCTGTCTTCCTCATCCATCTGGGCAAGCTCTGCTTCAGTCTTTCCGCACATGCACACTACCTGTGAGCCTTCAGCTTCAGCTATCTTCTTAACCACATCCACATGTTTGTTGCCGTTTGCAATTGCTTCTTCATCAATGTTGCAGACGTAGATTACAGGTTTCATGGTAATCAGACAGAGATCCCTGATGAGGGCTGCTTCTTCCGGATCCGTTACAACTGATCTTGCTGGTTTTCCGTTCTGGAGGGCTTCCATGAGCCTTTCGTAGATCGGGAGCAGTACTGCGTTGTCCCTGGCTTCTTTTGAAACCCTGTTAAGGCGGCTCTGCTTTTCGTATCTTTTGCTAACCGTCTCAAGGTCTGCGAGGGCAAGCTCAATATTGATGGTTTCAATGTCTCCTGCCGGGTCGACCCTGTTGTTTACGTGTATTACATCCGGGTCTTCAAAGCACCTTACAACATGGGCAATTATTCCGACTTCCCTGATGTTTGCAAGGAACTTGTTTCCAAGTCCTTCACCTTTTGAAGCTCCTGCTACAAGGCCGGCAATATCTACAAATTCCGTTACGGCCGGTATGACTTTGGCTGTTGGGATGAGGCTTACAATCCTGTCCAGTCTTTCATCCGGTACGTTAACCACGCCGACATTGGGTTCTATAGTACAAAAGGGATAGTTGGCGGCTTCTGCCGGGGCACTTGTAAGCGCTGAGAAGATGGTTGATTTTCCTACATTCGGCAAGCCGACTATTCCGCAATTTAAACTCATTAAAAGTCTCCTGAAAATATCGATTGTGGCAAATTATACTACATTGCCGTTTTTTTGCCCACTTGTTATTATACCTATAGATGGAAAGCTTAACAGATAAAACAGATACAAAGATTTCACTCATCGGTATGAATCCTTCCGAGATTTCTTCATGCCTTCAGCTGAAGAAGGGTTTTCAGGCAAAACAGATTTACAGGTGGATAACAAGGGGAGTGAAATCCTTCTCCGAAATGACAGACCTTCCTGCTTCCCTCCGTTCTTCTCTGGAGGAGAGCTCCTTCTGCCTCTACACAACTGAAGTTGCCGCGGTGCAGTCAGATGATGACGGTACCGTTAAGCTTGGTCTCAGACTTTTTGACGGAAGCATAATTGAGTGCGTTCTTCTTCGTGATAAGACCGACGGCCTTACCGCATGCCTTTCTTCCCAGAGCGGCTGCGCCATGGGCTGCAAGTTCTGCCGCACCGGTACCCTGAAGCTCAGAAGAAGCCTCACTTACGGTGAAATCTGCGAGCAGTTCCTTCTTCTTCAGTCAAATGCTCCCGGGAAGATAGACCATGTTGTCTTTATGGGCATGGGTGAGCCGTTTGCAAACATTGATAATGTTCTTAAGGCTGTTGAGTTTCTCCACGATGAGAATGGAATTAACCTCTCCATGAGAAGGATTACCATTTCAACCTGCGGTGTTGTTCCGGGCATTAATGAGCTTGCAAAAAGGCGTGTCCCTGTCAAGCTTGCTGTATCTCTTGTCAGTGCAGATGACACAATCCGCTCTTCAATAATGCCTGTTAACAGGGCTTACAATCTGAGTACGCTGAAAGCTGCGCTCAAGAACTTCCAGAGTGTTTCCGGAAGGCGCTTTACCTTTGAGTACTGCATGATTAAGAACGTGAACATATCCGATCTTGATGCCAGGAAGCTCGCTTCCTTCTGTAAGTCTCTGACCGTGATTGTTAACCTCATTCCTTTCAACCCCTGTCCTGAGCTTGATTTCCAGACTCCATCCAGGGAGGAGATCAATCATTTCTGCAGGAAACTTGATGAGCTTGGTGTCCCATATACCATCCGCATTTCCCGCGGTAGGGGAATAAAGGGCGCCTGCGGTCAGCTTGCCGGAAAGCTTCAGTAGTTCTTTTCTTGTTTTTTTCTTTTTGTTTTTTCCCGTTTTTTTTCAACAAAGGGGTCTCCCCGGTTGTCATATAGGGTATGAAAGATATTTTTATTAATGTTTTGAAAAACCTTATAGGTTTATGTAACCGGATGATCAGTCGCCTCGAAAATGAGATTTCCAAAAAGCCGGAAGGCGTTCTGATAGCACAAAGTACACATGGTAAAGGGATTTTCTACATAAGAAATGGTAAAACCAGGAAGTATATTTCAGATAAAGAAATAAAAAAGATTACTGCCATGGCTCAGAAGGAGTATATGGAAAAACTTCTGAGGGATTTTAAAATTGTAAAAGAGGTTCTTTCCAGTTCTTTCAGGAGTCTTGAAAAACTTTTGCCAGAAAAAGATGCACTGACAAGTTTGCATCCTTTAAAAAGGGAACTTATTACTCCTTTGAAACTGTTCTCTTCGAATAATCCAAGGTGGGACAGAACCAATGCCAAGACAGTTGATAAGAAAACACATCCTTATGAGACCAGAAAAGGGGATTTTGTAAGATCAAAAATTGAAATGATTATAGCAGACTTTCTTTTTAATCTCGGGGTTCCTTATGTTTATGAGATGAGCATTGTAATTGACGGTGTTGTTTATAAACCTGATTTCTTTATTCTCAACCTTGTCACAGGAGAATTTATTATATGGGAGCATTTTGGTTTGATGAATGACCCTTCCTATATTGCAAATAACGCCGGTAAACTTATGGCTTATATTTCTGCCGGTTATAAGTTTGGCAGGAATCTGATCTTTACAATGGAGGGCAGAGAAGATCCGATTAAGACAGATATTATTCTCAGACTTATCAAAGACTATTGTCTGAATGCTCCATTCTGAAGCCTTTCATGTTGTGAAGATGTTTTTTAGTTTTCAGTATGAAAAAATAAGACTGGCTGACTGGATTTCGGGAATCAGTAGAAAAATCCGGGGGATTTCTTTTGAGATGGGCCTTATTTTCATGTTGGGAATCAAAATATTTATTTTCAGTATGAAAAAATAAGACTGGTGGACTGGATTTCGGGAACCAGTAGAAAAATCCGGGGAATTTCTTTTGAGATGGGCCTTATTTTCATGTTGAGAATCAAAATATTTGTTTTCAGTATGAAAAAATAAGACTGGCGGGCCGGATTTCGAAAAACAGTATAAAAGTTCGAGGAATTCTGCTGAGATGTGCTCTTAAAAAACAAAAGGCCACACGTGGTGGCCTGGTTGATCCTTGCGCGATTCGAACGCACGACCCCTTCCTTAGGAGGGAAGTGCTCTATCCAGCTGAGCTAAAGGACCATTGCTAACTTACTATATAGTTACTTCTTCAAAATCTCAATAGCTTTTTCAATTTCAAAGTCCTTGCAGGCCTGCTCGTCATGCTGAAGCTCTTTGGGGAGTCTGAAGTTTTCTGTGCCGTACTTGATGTAGAAGCCGTATCTGCCGGACATGATTGAAAGGTTCTTTCCTTCATATTCGCCAAAGTTCTTTATGACGTTTGAAGCCGGCTTTGCAGCAGTTTTGGAGGCTGTCCTGGAAGTTCTGCTCTGCTTTGGGGCGGAGAGAAGTTCGCGGGCAGTCTTTTCATCTATTGAGAAGAGCTCATCATAGGTTTTGATGTTTCTGAACTCTTTTCCTGCGTTAATGTAGGCGCCGAATCTTCCAATGTTTGCAATTATGTCCTGACCGTCTTCTGTCTTTCCGACTGTTTTCGGGAGTGTGAAGAACTCAAGGATTCTTGAAGATGGAACTTCCTTGTTGAGGAGGGCTGAAGGAATCTTGAATCTCTTCACGTCCTTTGTTTTTGCAATGTCGCCAAGCTGCCAGTAGTCGCCGTACTTTCCTGAGCATCTGAATACGGGTGTGCCGTCCGTGTCTTCGGCAACAACGGTGTTGGTGTTCTTTCCGGTCTCTTCGGTGAAGAGGTCATCTATCATCTGGTCGGTGACGTTTTCAGGAAGCCAGTCTTTGGGAACGCTCTTGTTCTTTCCTTCTGCGTTCTGTACGTACGGGCCGTACTGACCGATTAGGATTGAGTGGCCTTCTGAAAGCTGCGGAAGCTTGATTTCCTTGACTTCTTTAGGAATTATTGACTCCTTGGCCAGCTTGATCTGGTTCTCAAGACCGTCTTCGCCTTCGTAGAAGTTCTTAAGATAGTCGGTTTCGGACTTCTTTCCCTCTGCAATCTCGTCAAGTTCGTTTTCCATGGCACTTGTGAAGTCGTACTGGGTGTACTTGCTGAAGTGCTCCATGACCTGCATAACTGCAAAGCCTGTGAAAGTCGGGATGAGGGCGTGGTCGGAAACAACAACGTAGTTTTTGTCTATGATGTTTTCAATGATGGTAGCGTATGTTGAAGGTCTTCCAATGCCGAGGGCTTCAAGCTCCTTGACCAGGGAAGCTTCGGTGTATCTGCCCCTTGGCATGGTCTCGTGTCTTGTGTCGGAGAGGGAAGAGAGGTTGAGTACAGTACCCTTTTCGAGGGCTGGAATTGTAAGCTCAGCGGAGCCTTTTGTCTCTTCATCTTCAACGTAGAGTTTTCTGAAACCGGCATATTCGTATCTTGAGGCAGAAGCCTTGAAGGTGGCTTTTCCGTCCGTTGTTACTACTTCAACGCTGGAAGTGATCTTTCTTGCGTCCTTCATCTGGCTTGCAAGAGTTCTCTTGTAGATGAGGGTGTAAAGCTGAAGATCCTTTCCGCTGAGACCTGTGTCTTCCGGAGCTGTGAAAGTTTCACCTGCAGGGCGGATAGCCTCATGGGCTTCCTGGGAAAGGTTGCTCTTTGGAGCATAGCGGCGCGGTGAAGAAGAAACGTGTTCCTCTCCGAAGAGGGCTGCGGCTGCTGCCCTGGCTGCCCTTGTTCCTTCCTCGCTCAGAGCCGGGCTGTCGGTTCTGTGGTAGGTGATGAAGCCTCTTTCGTAGAGGTGCTGGGCAAGACTCATGACACTTTTTGCACTGAGGTGGAGCTTTATGTTTCCCTCCTGCTGCAGTGTGCTGGTTGTAAACGGAGGGTAGGGCTTAACGGATGAAGATTTCTCTGAAACAGAATCAACGACGTAGGAACAGCCCTGAAGCTGCTGCTTTATGGAAGAAGCAAGACTGCTGTCTATGAGGAGGACCTTTGACTCGTTCTTGAGCTTGCCGGTTTCCTTGTCAAAGCTGTCTCCGGTGGCTATCTTCCTGC
Source organism: Sphaerochaetaceae bacterium (assembly GCA_024684115.1). Taxonomy (GTDB): domain Bacteria; phylum Spirochaetota; class Spirochaetia; order Sphaerochaetales; family Sphaerochaetaceae; genus UBA1265. The sequence continues at coordinate 6,840 of JAIKXP010000030.1, forward strand.
CTTCAAAAATGCTGAGGTCTGCCTTAACTCCTTCAGAGAAGAGGGCTTCTATGCTCCAGTACTCGGCCTTCTTGAAGTTCATTCTTTCCCTTTCGCGGTCAACAATGAGCTTGAGGCCCGGAGACTGAACCCTTCCGGCGCTGAGTTTCTTGTTTGAAAGCTTTGACCAGAGAACCGGGCTGATTGAATAGCCGTAAAGTCTGTCGAGGACTCTTCTGGCTTCCTGTGCATGAACCAGGTTCATGTCCAGGTCACGGCCGTGCTCAAAGGCATCGAGGATGGCTTTCTTTGTAATCTCGTGGAAAACCATTCTTCTATAGTTTACTTTAGGCTTGAGGACCTCAAGAAGGTGCCAGCTTATACTTTCTCCCTCGCGGTCCTCATCAGTTGCGAGTATGAGGGAGGAGGCGTTCTTGAGTTCTGACTTGAGTTTTTCAATTACGTCCTTCTTGCCCGGATCTATCCTGTAATCAGGTTTGTAACCGTCTTTAATGTTTATGCCCATTGAGTTTTCGGGCAGTGTTCTGATATGTCCTTTACTGGCTATGACAGTGCAGTCATTGCCTAAGAATTTTCTTATTGTTGTTGCTTTGGTAGGAGACTCTACAATTATTAATGTCTTATCTGCCATGAGTATGCAACCTCCTTGAACGCCTTGAGCGCAGTACCAATAGAATCTACCCACATTTTTTGATTTGTCAAGAAGCAGGCCCGCATATTGATACTCAGATGCTCTTCAATATATTATTTGCGGGCAACTTTAATTCTTTTGGGAAAAGTTTGCAAAGTAATTATGCGGGTTGTTGCATAAAAATACAAATTTATGTATAACATCTTAAAATTGCTATTTTGAATAGGTTAAATACGGACACAGTGAGTGTCTTTTTAGGAGAAAAAAATGAAGAAGTTTTCAGTAGTACTTCTTGTTGCTCTTGTTGCAGTCGCTGCAGCTTTTGCAGGCGGTTCAAACGAGTCAGCAGCATCTGAGGTCAAGATTGGTTTTATCGGACCTCTTACCGGTGACTACGCCAACTATGGTGTACGTTGTTATCAGGCTGTTCAGCTTGCAGTAAATGAAGCAAACGCAGCCGGCGGCATTAACGGAAAACAGATTACACTTATTGCTGAGGACAGTGAAGGCGCTTCTGACAAGGCTCTTGCCGGTTTCGAGAAGCTCGTTAACAACGATAAGGTTTGCGCAATTGTCGGTGCAGTTCTTACTGGTGAGACACTTGCTGTTGCTGAGAAGGCTCAGGAAGAAGGCGTTCTTCTTATCAGCCCGAGTGCATCAGCTGATGGAGTAACAGACATTGGAGATTTCATTTTCAGAACAACTCCTAATGACGGACTTCAGGGAAAGGTTGCAGGTTACTACTTTGCACAGGTTCTCGGTGTTAAGAATCTTGGTGTTCTCTATGCAAAGAACGACTACAGCCAGGGCCTTTACGAAGGCATGAAGGAAGCTTTTGAAGCAGCCGGTGGAAAGATTGCTCTTGCCGAGACATGTATGGTCGGCGACAAGGACTTCAAGACACAGCTTACAAAGCTCAGAAATGCAAATGTTGACGCTGTTTACATTCCTAACTACACAGTAGAAATGGCTCAGCAGCTCGAGCAGGCAGCACAGCTCGGAATGAGCATGCAGTTCCTCTCAGGCGACGGTTTCACAGATGCTCAGATTTACAGCCTTGCAGGTGATTATACTAACGGCGTTATCTACACAGGTCCTACACCGGGTAAGGAAAACGCTGCATTCGTAAGCAACTTCAAGAAGGCTTTTGATGTTGATCCTGGTACATTCTCAACCAACGCTTATGACGCTGCAAACATTGTTATTGCTGCTATTGCCAAGGCTGGAACAGACAGAACAGCTATCAGAAACGCTGTCGCTGCAACAAAGGATTATGAAGGCGTTCTAGGAACAATTAACTTTGAGTCAAACGGAGACCTTGTAGCAACAACAGGTGTATACCTTGTAGTAAACCAGGCACCTGTATTCCAGGGAAATTACACAGTTGTTGACGGAGTTCTGAGCGAAGTTAAATAATCTTTAATTTAGCTTAAAATTATTGAAAGGCGCCGTTTGAACAACGGTGCCTTTTTTGTTATGCTTACAGAAATTGTTAAGGAGGTCTTCAGTGAGTTCTATTGCTGAGTTTTTCCAACATTTGGTAAACGGCCTTACTCTTGGTGGAATCTATGCCCTTATTGCCCTTGGTTACACCATGGTTTACGGCATATTGAAATTCATAAACTTTGCCCACGGAGATATTCTCATGGTAGGTGCCTACCTGGGTCTGTTTATATTCAATTTCCTTAGAGGTAATTCTGCCATGGGTGCATGGTGGTTTGCAGCTTTCATTATTGCCATGCTTGCATCTATGTGCATCTGCGCTCTTCTCGGTATGACAATAGAGAAACTTGCGTACAAACCGCTTAGAAAGGCAACGAGACTTGCTCCACTGCTTTCAGCCATCGGTGTTTCATTCATGCTTTCAAACGGAGCAGCCTGGGCCTGGGGAACACAGAGCCGAAAGCTCGATTACCCGTTTGATAATACACCGATAAATATTCTGGGCATTTCCATTGCCCCTCACCAGATTCTTATTCTGGCTGTAGCCACAATCATGATGGTCATACTGACACTGTTTGTCAGCAAGTCAAGGATGGGAAAGGCCATGAGAGCCACCAGTCTTGACCAGAGCACTGCAAAGCTCATGGGTATCAATTCCGACCAGATCATAAGCCTTACCTTTGGAATAGGTTCAGCACTTGCTGCATGCGGCGGTATGCTGATTGCCCTTGATATCAAGGTTTACGCAACAATGGGAACCATGGTAGGTCTTAAGGCCTTCGTTGCTGCTGTTGTAGGCGGAATCGGAAACATTGGCGGAGCCATGCTTGGCGGCCTCATGCTCGGACTTCTTGAAACATTCGGAATTGCCCTGCTGGGTATTCCGACAAGTTACAAAGATGCTATTGCGTTCGCTGTCCTCATAATTGTTCTTCTGGTCAAGCCGGAAGGTATTATGGGTAAAGTGGAAAGGGAGAAGGTCTGATGCTTAATTTCTTTCTTCTTATAGTTATTTATGCAGGTATTTATGCCCTCATGGCCCTCGGTCAGAACATGATCACCGGTTATGTCGGTATCCTGAGTCTCTGTCAGGCAGGATTCTTTGCCGTTGGAAGTTACGTAACAGCCATTCTTACCGTAAACTTCGGCTGGTCCTTCTGGGCAACAGTTCCGGTAGCAATTCTCCTCAGTGCATTTCTCGGTGTTCTCATTGGACTTCCGACACTGCGTCTTAAGGGTGACTACCTTGCAATTGCAACCCTCGGATTTGCTGAAATCTTAAGAACTGTCATCAACAACTGGGACAGCCTTACAAACGGACCTAACGGAATCAGCAGAATTCCCAAGGCTGTTATCTTCGGATATACGATTAAGTCAAAGTATGCATATATTGCCCTCATCTGGGTGTTTGTATTCATAGTCTGGGCTCTTTTCGAAAGAATAGCAAAGAGCAGGATGGGAAGGGCTCTCGAAGCAGTAAGAGAAGACGAGATTGCAGCTTCTTCAATGGGTATAAACGTAACAAAGTACAAGGTATGGGCATTTGCACTTGGTGCTGCAGCTGCAGGACTTGCCGGATGTCTTCAGGCTCTTTACATTGGTTCCGTCATGCCGGGCACATACGTATTCATGGTTTCAATCATGGCCCTGTGTATGGTTGTTCTTGGCGGTATGGGAAACTTTGCAGCAGTTATTCTCGGAGCTTTCATTATCCAGTTCATCAGCTACTTCCCGCAGATGGTCGGTCTTTCAAATATTATCCCGGCTCAGGCAAGACAGATTCTTTTCGGTCTCATCCTGGTCCTCATGATGATCTACAGACCGCAGGGTATTCTGGGAAGAAGCAAGAGAAAGTATAAAACTACTACCGGAAAGGAGGCTTCAAAATGAGCAGTCTGCTTGAAACAAAAAGCCTTACAAGAGCTTTCGGTGGTGTTGTAGCCGTCAACTCGGTTGATTTTAATGTTGAGAAGGGACTTATCACCGGTCTTATCGGTCCTAACGGAGCCGGAAAGACAACCCTGTTCAACAATATTACAGGTCTTGATGTTCCTTCCTCCGGAAAGGTCTATTACGAGGGAAAGGATATTACCGGTTACCCGGCCCATAAGATCTGCCGTCTGGGAATTGCAAGAACCTTCCAGAACATAAGACTCTTCAAGGATCTTTCAGTTATTGATAACGTCATGATCGGTCTTCACTTCAAGAACGGAAAGGGCAGCAGACTTGGCCTTGCCATCAAGAGCTTCATAGGTCTTAAGGGTGAACAGACCGTTATGTACAAGAGAGCCATGAAGTGGCTGGACTTCTTCGGTATGAGCCATCTTGCAGATGAACCGGCCGGAAGTCTTCCTTACGGCTATCAGAGGGAACTTGAGATTGCCCGTGCTCTTGCTACAGAGCCTAAGCTTCTCTTCCTTGACGAGCCTGCTGCAGGTATGAACCCTCAGGAAACTGAGTCTCTGATGGAAACAATCAGAAGAATCAGGGATCTGGGAGTTACCGTTGTCCTTATTGAACATGACATGAAACTTGTCATGAATATCTGTGACAACATTACGGTTCTTAACTACGGCCAGAAGATTGCACAGGGTTCTGCTTCTGATATCCAGAAAGATCCGAACGTCATTGAGGCATATCTCGGTAAGGATGACGAAGATGACGACGATGATGATTTTGATGAGGACAGAGAATGAGTGAACTTCTTAACATTAATAATATAAGCGTTTCTTACGGGAACATTGCCGCGCTCAAAGGCGTATCAATGTCTGTTCAGGAAGGCGAGATGGTTGCTCTTATCGGAGCAAACGGAGCTGGAAAGAGCACTCTTCTGAAGTCCATTGTCGGTCTTGAGCCGCTGAAGGAGGGAAGTATTTCCTTTAAGGGTGACTTCCTCGGACAGGCACAGAACGGACACTACAAGGGAGTTCCTACAAACCTTCTGGTTAAGAAGGGAATAGCTCTTGTTCCGGAAGGAAGAAGGGTTTTTGCGGACCTTACAATTGAAGAGAATCTTGATATGGGTGCCTTCATGGTCAGAGAGGAAAGCGTGGTTCAGCAGAGAAAGGATGAGATGTTTGATTTCTTCCCGATTCTCGGAAACAGAAGAAAGCAGAAGTCACGTTCCCTTTCAGGCGGTGAGCAGCAGATGCTTGCAGTAGCCAGGGCCCTTATGAGTAATCCGACCCTCCTGCTTCTTGATGAGCCGGGTCTTGGATTAGCTCCGCTTATTGTTCAGGATATTTTTGCAAAACTGAAGATAATCAACCGCGAAAACAAGGTTACAATCTTCATAGTTGAGCAGAATGCAAGACTTGCCCTTAAGTCCTCGGATGTGGGCTATGTCATGGAAAACGGAAAGATTGTGCTCAGGGACAAGGCCAGAGACCTCCTCAAGAACGAACAGGTCAGAAAGGCTTATCTCGGAGAGTGATTTGTGAAATGCGCAAAATATCCTACAGATTTTTGCGCTGTTTTTTAATTCTATGTTAGAATGAATTGTAGAGGTTAAAGACTATGATTATTGAGAGAAGAATGACCAGAAACCCTATCACAGCAACTCCCGACATGAAGATTCAGGAAGCAGCAGAGCTGATGAAGAGGGAAAAAGTTCACAGACTTCCAGTCCTTGATGCTGAGAAGAACCTTGTAGGTGTTATTTCGGAAAAGGATATTCTGAAAGCTGCACCGTCTCCGGTATCAACACTCAGCGCCTATGAGATGAATTATCTGCTCAGCAAGCTTACAGTTAAGAAGCTCATGAGCAGGAATCCTGTTACACTGGATAAGAATTCTACAATAGAAGAAGCTGCCCGTCTAATGATAGACCAGGATCTTTCATGTCTTCCTGTCCTCGAAGATGGAAGACTTGTCGGTATTGTTTCCAAGAGTGATCTTTTCAAGATTCTTATGGAGCTCTTCGGAGCAAGACACTTCGGTACCCGTGTAGAGTTCCTTGTTGAAGACCAGAAGGGCGTTATTGCAAATATTACAAATGCCGTATTTGAGAACGGACTGAATATTGTTTCTTATGGTACCTTTGCAGGTTCTGATCCGAATACTGCCATCTGTACCATGAAGATTCAGGGAGCAAAGCCTTCAAAGGTTCTTGATATCATGAAGCCTTTCGTCAAGGAAATCCTGGACATCAGAGAAGTCTGATGAAACAGAGTTTTGCAGAGATTTTCTCACGGTGGGAAGAAGAGCACAGTGAGGAAAAGAAGAATAAAAAATCTAAAACAGAGGAGACACGTCATGTGTCTCCTGTTGTTTCTAAGCCTTTTTCAGATATTTACTCTCAGTGGGAAAACATTCATGACGAGAAGAGGGCAATAGAAGAGTCTAAGTCTTTTTCTGAGCCTGAGGCGGACCACTCTCCGACAATTTCGGAGTTAAGGCGCATGAAGGTTCAGGACTGTCTGGACCTCCATGAGAAGTTTCTTGAGCAGTCTCTGGAGCTCACTGAGAAATTCATTGATTCTTCATGGGAAAAAGGTTATAGAAAAATCAGGATTATTACCGGAAAGGGAATTCACTCACCCGGCGGGGAAGCTGTTTTAAGGCCGTCTGTCATAAAGGCTGTCAAGAAGAACCGGCACGTGAGGGAGTATGACCTGAACCCTCCGGCATCTGAAGGTGGAAGCGGAGCCATAATCCTCATACTTAAAGAGAATAAATAAGGAGACATAAATGAAAAAGACAGTTTTAAAGGAATATGCCAGACTGATAGCTGAAAAGGGACTTAACGTACAGAAGGGCCAGGAGGTCTGGATTGTATGTGATCTTGACCAGCCTGAGTTTGTTAAGTTTGTTGTTGAAGCCTGCTATAAGTGCGGCGCTTCAAGAGTCAGGGTTGAATGGAACTATCAGGACCTTGCAAAGGTTCACTACCACTACGGCAAAACAAAGGATCTGGGGACCATCAGTGCATGGGAAGAAGAGAAGCTTAAGTACCAGGCAGACAAGATTCCTTGCCGCCTTTTCATTGAAAGCGAAGACCCGGATGGACTTAAGGGTATAAACCAGAAGAAGGTTGCAGACGTCAGAAAGATGCGTTACCCGATTGTAAAGAAGTACAGGGATACCTGGGAAAATAAGGACCAGTGGTGTATTGCTGCAGTTCCGGGAGAGAAGTGGGCAAAGAAGCTTTTCCCCGAACTTTCAAAGCACCAGGCTGTAGAGAAACTCTGGGAGAAAATCCTTTATACATCAAGAGTTACAGATGACCCTGTAAAGGCATGGGACGAGCACAATGCAGACCTCCAGAAGAGGTGTGATTACCTTAATTCTCTGGGTCTTGAGGAGCTTATCTATAAGTCATCAAACGGAACGGATTTCAGGGCCGGCCTCATTGAACAGGGCCGTTTCTGCGGTGGCGGAGAAACAAGTCTTCAGGGCATTTTCTTCAACCCGAACATTCCGACAGAGGAGTGCTTTACCTCTCCCTTCAGGGGAAAGGCTGAAGGAATTGTTTATGCTACAAAGCCTCTGAGCTATCAGGGTCAGCTTATTGAAAATTTCTGGGTCAGGTTCAGTGACGGAAAGGCTGTTGAGTGGGGAGCTGAGAAAAATGCTGAGCTTCTTACAAAGATGATTACCATGGATGAAGGAGCTGCCTATCTTGGAGAGTGTGCACTGGTTCCATGGGATTCTCCTATAAATAACTCAGGTGTTCTTTTCTACAACACACTCTTTGATGAGAACGCATGCTGTCACCTTGCCCTCGGACAGGGCTTCCAGGACTGCATTGAAGGTTTTGAGAATATGAGCCTTGAAGAGTGCAGGAAGCTTGGAATAAACGAGTCCATGATTCATGTAGACTTCATGATCGGCAGCCCGGATTTAAGCATTAAGGGCAGATGCCGTGACGGCAGGGTTGTAGATATCTTCAAGGATGGAAACTGGGCATTCTGATGGCGTTAAAGAAAGTACTTGTGGGTATGAGCGGAGGAATTGATTCCTCCGTTGCTGCCTTTCTGTTAAAGAAGCAGGGATACGAGGTAACCGGGGTAACCATGGCAATCTGGAAGGAGGGCCGGGAGTTCCACGGGGACCTGAGTGCAAATTCATGCTTCGCTCCAACTGAGACTAAGGATATAGAGCATACTGCAGAAATCTGCAGGCAGCTTGGCATTGAGCACAGGGTTCTGGACATATCAAGCCTCTATGAAGAGGTCGTGCTTGGAAACTTCCGCTCAGAGTACCTTAACGGAAGAACTCCCAATCCGTGCGTATGGTGTAACCAGAAGATAAAATTCGGAGCCATGGTCCAGAGGGCAAGGGAAGAAGGAATAGACTTTGACTGTTTTGCAACCGGCCATTATGCAAGAATAAAGCAGATGGAAAACGGCAGATATGCCCTCATGCGCAGTCTTGATGCAAAAAAAGACCAGAGTTACTTCCTCTACCGCTTAAGTCAGGAGCAGCTTGCCATGACTCTTTTCCCGCTTGGAAACATGACGAAGGCAGAGGTCAGGAAGATAGATGTAGAGCTTGGATTCCACCCTGAAGGCATGACTGAAAGTCAGGACTTCTACAGCGGACCGTACTCTGACTTACTGGACGTGAAACCCAAAGTGGGGAACATTGTCGATAAAGACGGTAAGGTACTCGGACACCATAACGGGGTGTGGAACTATACAATCGGGCAGAGAAAAGGTCTTGGAATAGGGGCTTCCAGGCCGCTTTACGTTACTGAGCTCAGGGTGGATAGAAACGAAGTTGTGGTCGGCTTTGAGGAAGATACGAAGGACGTGGCCGTTACTGCTTCCTCCCTTGTCTGGGGAGCCGTGGACTCCATTCCTTCAGAGATGGAGGTGAGCGCAAAAATACGTTCTGCAAGTCCTGCAATCGAGTGCTCGGTCAGCCAGAGTGACAGTGAGAGTATAACTGCCCGCTTTAAGGTGCCGGTTAAGGCTGCAACGTGCGGGCAGAGTCTTGTTGTCTATAAAGACGATGTAATCCTGTGTGGCGGAATAATTGATGAGAAAGTCAGGCTCTCATGACTACAAACTTGTTGAGCGGGAACTGGATGAGTGCTGAAGCTGTCTGACAGATCATCTTTACCACTATAGCTCCGATTTCTGCTCCGAGAGCTTTGTAGACTGGCTCTCCTATGACGGAGGGCAGCCACATGACGAAAATATAGGTTCCTATTACCATAATCGCGAAGAGAACTGCACTGAGGGCCGGATTGTTTGTGGCCTTGAATGTGTATTTTCTCTGGATTATGAAGTTTGTAATCTGGGCTGCTGCGTAGGAGAAGGCCATGGAAAGGAAGGCACAGAGCCCTCCGTTTGCCGGTGTGTATGTAAATATGAACCAGGTAAACGGCTTTCCTGAGAGTGGCTTAAAAATAAGGTAGTTGCACAGTCCGAAGACTATGAATTCAACTACAGATGCAACAAGACCCAGAATCAGAAACTTGGCGAACTGATAAAAAGAGGGGTACTTTTCTTCTATTTTCCTGAAAATCATTTCTTATCCTGTGGAAGAGCGAAGAAGACAGCCTTGTACCAGTGCTTTGTGTTTCCATATCTTGAGTAGTCAACGTTAAGGTCTTCTACAATATCTACGCTGTATACTGCAACTGCTGCCTGTTTTTCACTGCAGATTTTAAGAAGCTGCTTTTCTGCGTCATCTACAGTGTAACCGGCGTATGAGATTCTTCCGATTTCGACAAAGCCCTTTGCACTCATCTCTGATGCAGCCTTGTCAATGTCATTGGTGTACTCGAGGGTAGGCTGGTAGCCTGCAGGAAGAACAGCCACCGGAGCTGTAGTTACAGAAGGCCTGTAGTAGTCGGCAAGTGAAGTACATGAGACTGCAAAAAGGAGCACGAGAAGTGCTAAAGCTATAAATAAATTCTTTTTCATACTGCTATTATACAGAAAAGGCCTTTAATTAAAAGTATCCGTACCCGGCCTTTTCCTCTCCTATTGTAGTTGTTTCTCCGTGTCCGGAAAGAACCAGGGTGTCTGAAGGAAGGGAGAGTAGTCTTGAGAGGGAAGAGCGCATGTCGGCGGGGTTTCCTCCAAGGTCTGTTCTTCCGTAGGAACCGCAGAACATGGTGTCTCCGGAGAAGAGTATCTTTTCTTTTTCATCATAAAGACAGATGGAACCCCTGGTGTGCCCCGGGGTCCAGAGAACCTTAAAACCGAATATGGAGCTGTTGTCCTTAAGAAGGATGTCAGTCTGTGGAAGTGAAAAACCGCTTTGGGCTGCCTTTGTCTGTCTGAAATAGGGCCCGAGTCCCCTTTTTGCAACGGAAACTACCGTCTCAACGTCATAAGGCTCATTCTCTCCAATGCAAATCTTTGCCTCAGGGTAGGCCTCATGAAGGTCTGAGAGTGCAAGAAGGTGGTCAAAGTGTGCGTGGGTGAGGATTATGTAGTCGAGGGTGCACCTGTGGGCCTGAAGAGCAGACAAAATGACCCGGATTTCATCACCCGGGTCAATTACGGCACCATGAACTGTGCCGTCTGAGTTGTCTGTTCTGGTAATGCAGTAGCAGTTGGTCTGAAGAAGACCTGTCTGCAGGCAGTTTATTTTCACCTTCTGTTACCTTACTCAGTTTTCATTCTTTTCCTTGCTGGGACTCATCTTGACCTTACGGCCCTTGAACTCCTTGCCGTTGACTGAGGAAACAACCTTTTCAGCAACGTTTTCCGGAACTGTTATGAATGAAAAATTCTGTTTGAAGACAATTGAAAGAATCTGTGTACTTTCAATTCCTGATTCCTTACAGACAAAAGCTGCAAGATCTTTTGCTGTAGCTCTGCTTTGACGGCCTACGTTAATGTAGAGAGAAGCTCCCTGTGCCGCCGGTTTTGCTGCTGCACGTGCCTGGCGTGGCTTCTTTGAATTGAGAAGACCTTCTGACTTGAGATAAAGATAAGCAAGTAAATAGCCGCGCATAGTGAGGGGAACATTTTTTCTGATCATTTTTCTGAGATCTTCAAGTTCCTGCGGATTATTATAAAGCTTCATCTCAGCCACAGCTTCCCTGATTTGTTTTGCTCTCTCTTCGGCTGTGATTTCGGACATTTATTACTCCATAAATTATTTGCGGGTAGTATAACGGATTTATCTTGTTAAGGAAAGTATGATAAGATACTCCTATGCCCGTTAGTAACGCAGATATTGAAGAAGTAAAGAAAGAAATTGAAAAATCCGAGAAGGCTCTGTGTGGTCTTTACACCGATCTGGGATCGGTTGCCTGTAACTATCATCAGGCAATCAACTGTACCCAGAGTAACGGTGTATTTGCTGATATCTGTGATGTGTCAGAGAGAAGGGACGAGATAGTTGACAGGATGGATGAGATTAAGGGTGTTGTGAACACCTTAACAGAAAAAGACAGAAGTCTGGAGCAGACATCCGATTCAATCAGGAAGATGGATGAGAGGCTTGATACCCTCATCGATTCCCTCGGGGCCGTTGCAACTGAAATGTACAGTGCAGGTTTTCTTCCTTCCGAGTTTGAAGCCTACATGAAGCCTTTTATTGAATACGAGAAGAACCTTAAGGATATAGAGGATAAACTTGACAGTTCCAGAAACAGCTCCTGGAGGGGACAGGGTTCACTGCCTTACAGGATTCTTGAAAGAAAGCTTGAAAGGTACCGCAGCAGCATAAATTCTATTTTCTCGGAATGTGGAAAGAGGCTTTACAACAGCAACGCTCTTGGCCGTCTTCCGGGTGAAAGGGCAACCGAAATCAGTTCTGAAATCTTTGAAATCAAGGAAAAGAGAAAGAACTACCGCAAGAAGATTGGAGATGCAAAGACCAGCATAACCCGTGCTCAGGAATCCCTTAAGGGTATGGGAGTCAGTGCTGCAGGAGAAGAGAAGGTTACTCTCAGGGACCTTGAAGAAAGGCTCAGGGGTGTTAATCAGGAGCTTGACGGTCTGTATGAAAAGTACGGAAGAATCATAAGCCCTGAGATGGACAGGTGGCTTGATGATATGGCCCCGGAAGAACTCAAGAAGGCCTGCAGGCACATAAAGAACGAGCAGAAGGTTATCCGTCAGCAGAACATAAAGGTCAAGTATCTGGAACTGGAGCAGCAGATTGAAGCAAATACACTGCATAAGTCCCAGTTTGAGGCCCAGGTTGCGCAGATGGAAAAGCAGAAGGCTCTTATTGAAAAACAGATTGTAGAACTGCAGTCAAAGTCTGAGATAGAACAGAGAAAGATTGCTGACCTCAGACAGCAGCAGGTTGAACTCAATATAGAGTTCAGAAGTCTTTAATTGTAATATGGAGAAGGTTTTATGGATGAATTTGGTGAAAGAATTCTGACTTTTTTTGAAACCTCAGGTGTAAGGTTTGCAATGGTAGTACTTATTGCAGTACTTGGCTATAAGGCCATATCGAAGTTCATGCTTCTCATTAAGTACAGACTCATTGTAAGTAAACTTGACAACTCACTTGTAAATTTTGTGCTTACAGGAGTTAAGGTTATAGTTTACACCGGTTTTATCTTATATCTGGCAAATCTTCTGGATATATCAACCAGTGGACTTATGGGTGCCATCTCGGCAGTAACTCTTGCAATAGGTCTTTCTATTCAAAACGTCCTCAGTTCCGTTGCCAACGGAATCATGCTGGTTACCACCCGTCCGTTTAAGGTCAATGATTTTGTAGATATCGGCGGAATTACCGGAACTGTACAGGAAGTTACAATGATGCATACCATCATCAATACCGCTGACAACCAGCACGTCTTTATCCCGAACAGTACAGTCTATTCTTCAAGAATCATGAACTATTCAGCCAATGATATAAGAAGACTGGTTCTTGAATTCGGTGTTGATTACAGCTGTGATTTTGACCAGGTCATGGGAATAATCCGTTCTGCAATTGAAGCTCATCCTGCAGTTCTTAAAAACCCTGCCTACACACTTCACTACGCCGCAGATAAGGATTCAAGCGTAACATTTACTGCAAAGGTGTGGGTTAGGAACGAGGACTACTGGAATACAAAGTGGGATTTTGAAGAAAACGTGTTCAGAACACTTGCTGCTGAAGGTGTTGAGATTCCATTCCCGCAGATTACAGTCAGCTACAGACAGGATGGAACAGGTGCAAGACCTCTTCCGGCCGCAAAGGAGGATAAGAAATGAAGCTTATATTTGAATCAATTCGTGAATATCTTCCGTATGTTTTCGTATGGGCTGTATTCCTTGTTATAGGTTACCTCCTGGTAAAAAGAACAGGTTTTTCCAAAACTCCCCTCAAAACAGCCGAGAAGCTTCTTGATAAGTCACTTTCCATGTTGAAAGAACTTGATACCATCGAGGAAGAGCTGGTAAAGACTGTTACTCTGGCCAGGTTGCGCAAAAGCCTCTATAGGGCTAAGGATGCCCTTTCAATTTACATTTTTGACAACAGACTCAACAAGACGGCAGCTAATGCAATGGAGACTCTGACAGCGGTTACCGAACTGTTTGAAAAGTATTCGATGGATCTGATTGTAAAAAGTAATGATGTAAAAAAAGATGTTCAGAATCTTATAACAGAGACTGAGCTGGCGCTCGCACAGGTAAAGGAAGCTGAGAGCTGATATATTGCTCAAAGTTATTTCTTTTTTTATTATAAGGGACAACGTGCCGAAGTGGCGGAATTGGTAGACGCGCTAGACTCAAAATCTTGTGTCCGCGAGGATGTACGGGTTCAAGCCCCGTCTTCGGTATTTTCAGGGTTCCGGTTTTCAAGGAGATTACAATGAAGAAGGTAGTAATAACCCTTCTGCTTGTTGCAACAACTCTTTCTACCCTTTTTGCATTTGATGATTCCCTGTATCTGAGTGGAGTACCCGTAATCTACGGGGAAGAAAGTTTTGTACGCAGAATTGAGGAAAACACACAGGGAAGAGAACCTGTGGGTCTGGTTCTCAGCGGCGGAAGTGCAAGGGCCCTGGCCCATATAGGTGTACTCAAGTATCTGGAAGAGAAGGGAATAGTACCTGATTTCATAGTAGGTAATTCCATGGGAAGCATAGTAGGGCTTCTCTACGGTTACGGCATGAGTCCGGACCAGATTCTCTCGGTTCTTGAAAGCGTGGATATAGGAACTCTGTTTGACCTGAGTCTTCCAATAAACCGCGGCATGATCAATGCAGACAGGTTCAAGGCCTTCCTTAAGGAAGTTCTCGGAGATAAGGACCTCAGGGTAGAAAACACAAAGATACCGGTGATGGTAGTCTGTGAAGACCTTGTTTCAAAGCGCATGGTCTGTGCATGCGAGGGTGACTTCTATGATGTAATGCTTGCAAGTTTTGCCCTTCCGGTCTATTTCTCAGCCGTTGAATACAGGGATCACCTCCTTGTTGACGGTGCAGTTGCAAATGCCGTTCCGGTAAATGCTGCATATGAATACACCGATAACGTAATTGTCTCTACAACATTCTATTCAAACCCTTACCTGAACCTCAGAAACGGAATTACAGCTCTGAACACTGCCTTTGATATAGGAAAGAGAAGAACGGGTTTTGCAGAGCTTTCCCAGCATCCGGAAGCTGTCTGGATCAGGTGTAACGTTGAAAACTACTCCTTCATGCAGTTCTCCGCCGGTGTGGAGATTGCCCACAGGGGCTATGAGTCCTGTGAGGCTGTAAGGGAAGAGCTTGAGGCGATTGAGGGAGGAAACGGACCTGATGGTCTTTATGAATTCAGGGAGGCTTTCCAGCCTTCACTGGAAAAGGCCGTTAAACACTTCAAGATATTTAACTTCTCAACCGAGCCGGGGACATCTTTATTCCCGGTTATCAGCGGGAAGACCTATGGCGGAGATAAAGACTTTTCCTTTACAAGAAAAGATACAACACTCGGAACGGGAATAAGGTTTACAACCGGTAACTTCATGGTTCAGGCTACGGTCGGAGGAGCTTTTTCACTTGATAGTGATAATCTTTATGTGAAGGGCATTGCAAATGTTTTTGCAAGACAGTACTTCCTGGACCGTTTTGAGCTTGCTGCTGATTTTACCTGGTATTTCTCCAATGAATTTGGCCTGCTTCAGACCCTCAGGTACAATTTTGATATGCCTGATAACTGGAGTCTTAAGGCGGGAGAGAAGTTTGAGGTCCACGGGGACGGCTATATGGTTGTTTCAGGACTGTGCGATCTTGATTACAGTTCTGAGTTTTTTAAGGCAAACCTTTACGCAGAGGGCGGGCTTTCAGGCGGACACGGATATGTCTTTGCTTCAGCCTGGACAGACTGGTATCTGAGGCGTGCTTCCATGTGCGTTTCCCTAGGTGCTGATTTTGAGAAACATTTTGATGATTCCGCTGCGGAGTATTCTGTCAAGACCAGGATTGACTACCTCTTCCCGAGGGATATTACCTTTGGAGAGATCCTCATATTCCAGAATACACGCACCGGTGTCTATATGATGGCAGGTGGAAGCAACAGTTTTGTATTCAGGGAGGCCGGAGTTTCCCTTACTACAGACCTCGGTCTTATCGGGCTTAGGAATGTACCTGTTGAAATACTTGCCGGATATCAGTTTAATAATAAGCGCGTTCATGTAGCTTTTGAAGCTCAGCTATAAATTTGGGAGGCTATGATGGCTGATTCTAAAAGAGAAAGTTTTAAATCAAGAATAGGATTCCTGATGGTAAGTGCCGGTTGTGCAATCGGCGTTGGAAACATCTGGAAATTTCCATGGCTCTGTGGCCAGAACGGTGGAGGAATCTTTGTTCTTTTCTACCTTATCTTCCTTGTTGTTCTGGGAATTCCTGTAATGAGTATGGAGTTTGCAGTAGGAAGGGCTTCCAGACAGTCCACGGTCAAAGGTTTCAGGAAACTTGAACCGAAAGGTTCCGGATGGCATGTCTACGGTTACTTTGCAATTGCAGGTAACGTCCTTCTCATGATGTTCTATACATCTGTAGCCGGATGGCTTATCAACTATTTTGTTAAGTTCCTCACAGGCTATTTCTCATCAGATATGCCTGTTGAAGCAGTTACAGGTACCTTTGGTCAGATGCTTTCTTCTGTTCCTCAGTCATTAATCTACGCTGCAATTGCAATAATTGCTGGTGGAGTTGTCTGTTACCTGGGTGTAAGAAAGGGTGTTGAGAAGGTTACTAAAGTCATGATGAGTTGCCTTCTTGTACTCATTGTTATTCTTGCCATAAACAGTCTTACCCTGAGAAACGCAGGTGAAGGTCTTCTGTTCTACCTTGTTCCAGACTTTGAAAAAGCTGCAGAGATTGGCTACAGCAACATTATTGTTTCAGCCATGAACCAGGCTTTCTTTACACTCAGCCTCGGTATTGGTGCAATGGAAATTTTTGGAACCTATATGAGCGAGAAGAACTCAATCACAGGTGAAGCCGTAAGAATAACCATTCTTGATACCTTTGTTGCCCTTATGGCAGGACTTATCATCTTCCCGGCATGTTTCAGCTTCGGAATTAACCCGGGTGCAGGTCCAGAGCTTATCTTCATTACCCTTCCGAACGTATTCATCAATATGGCAGGTGGAAGAATCTGGGGTTCACTGTTCTTCCTCTTCATGGTCTTTGCTGCCATGAGTACCGTTATTGCAGTATTTGAAAACATAATTGCTTCCTTCATGGACCTTCTCGGATGGTCAAGAAAGAAGAGTACCATTGTTACAACAGTCGGCGTTCTGATTCTCTCACTGCCTGTTATCTTTGAGTACAACCTCCTTGAAGGTTTCCAGATTCTCAGAGGGCGTGGACGCGGACCGCTGGATTCATGGGACTTCCTCGTAAGTAACCTTCTTCTTCCTATCGGTTCACTCATCTACCTCATGTTCTGCTGCTCAAAGGCAGGCTGGGGCTATGAAAACTTTATTGCAGAATGTAACAAGGGTACCGGTATGAGATTCCCGAGAGGAAAGGTTGTTGCTTTCTTCGTTAAGTTCTGTATCCCTGTTCTCATTATCTTCATTCTTGTAATGGGACTCTGAGATGAATGCCGTTCTGCCGCCTGATGAGGCTCTGCCCCTGTGCAGGGATTTATTTAACAGGCTGCAGAACTCTGAATCAGGAAAACACATGTCCACCTGCGGCTCTGAACGCATGGTGGGCATTTTATTATGCACAGACGGAACAGTGCTTAAGGCCGTCTCCGGCAAGTATGATGAGGTTTTCTCCCGTGAAGGCTTTGTTGAGCCGGCCTACGACGTAGAGGCTTATGGCCGGGTGCTTGAGAAGTATGACTACCTTATCAAGAACCCCGGAAGGGGAGAGAGCAGCCGGGATGTTTCCAGGCGCTGCTGGGAAGAGCTTAAACAGCTCTACACCTTCACATGTTTTGACGGTAAGAAAAGAAAACTGTCCGACATCTATCCTTCAGCTCCCTCAGGTACCGGTGACTGCTGTGCTCCCAAACTCCTTAATGCCTGCTACAGCCGTTCTTTAAAGCCTCTTTCAATGGCTGAGTTCTACTACGACGGAAAGAGCAGTGAGCCTGTTTTCTATGAGCCCTGTGATTCACGCTGCAAGGGTCTTTTGAAACATATAATAGGTTTTGACCTTGTTTACTGTGATAAATTCATTGCCGTTGTCAATAAGGCTTGCGGCATGCTTTCCATTGAGGGCCGCGGGGAAGACAAGCAGGACTGTGTAGCTTCCCGTGTTCGCTCCTTCTTCCCCTGGTGTATAAAGCAGCCATGTGTACACCGCCTTGATCAGGCTACAAGCGGACTTATGGTTCTCGGTCTAACAGAAGAATCTCACCGCTTTTTAAGCCGTGAGTTTGAAGAAAGGCGTGTTGAAAAAAGCTATGAGGCAGTAGTCTGCGGCCGCGTTGACAGCAGGGATGGAGTAATAGACCTTCCAATCAGGCTGGACACCGAAAACCGTCCCTGCCAGGTTGTTGATTATGAAAACGGAAAGAGGGCTGTTACAAGATTTGAAAGAATCAGGACAGACAGGCAGGGCTCCGTTACATGCACAAGGCTTCTTCTGATTCCTGAGACAGGCAGAACCCATCAGCTAAGGGTTCACTGCGCCTTTGGCCTTGGACATCCGATAGCCGGTGACAGGCTTTACGGCGGACTTGATATGTTTGAAAATCCGCCATCAAGGCTTCTTCTTCAGGCGAGAAGTTTAAGCTTTAACCATCCGGCCACGGGAGAAAGGATGAGTTTTACTCTTGAACGGGATTTTTAGTTTCCTTCGGGAAAATGTTGCCCAGCAGATAGTAGGCTATGAATAGGATACTGGTTACTATCCATGAGAACGGATAAACAGCAATAACAGACCTCAGCGTTCCAAAGTAATCCGAAACAGTTTCAATCCATATTATTCTCAATATACATATTCCGAAAATGCTGATCAGGGTCGGGATTATGGCTTTTCCTGCACCTCTTGTTGCTGCGGAGAGGATTTCAACACCTATGAATGTGAAGAAGAAAGGTGCAATGGTATTTAGCATTTCAAGTCCTATTTCAATTACCTTTTCATCCGAGGTGAAGAGCAGGAAAAGCTGCCTTCCGAACAGAAGGAATAAAGCTTCCATAACCAGAGTTCCTGCCATGGAAATCAGTATGGATGTGCGTACACCCTTTCTGGCTCTGTCCATGTAGCCGGCTCCGTAGTTCTGTCCGACAAAAGTGGTAACAGATACACCCATGGCATTTATGATGAGCCAGTAGATGCTGTCCAGTCTTCCGTAGGCTGCCCATGCCGCTGCGGTATCTGTTCCGAAATAGTTGATTGAGCTCTGAAGCAGCAGATTGCTCAGGCTGAACATAATGCTCTGTATACCCCCGGGGAATCCTATGTACAGGGTTTTTTTCAGCATGAAGGAATTGAATCTTATCTTTGACAGACAGAGTTTGCAGCAGTCATCTCTTTTTGCAAGGAAGAGGACAACCATGGCAGAAGCCACAAACTGACTGAGCACGGTAGCATATGCGGCGCCCTTAATGCCCCATCTGAACAGTCCTACAAACACAAGGTCCAGAACAATATTCACAAGACAGCTTACAATCAGGAAATAAAGAGGTCTTCTGCTGTCTCCGAAAGCCCTGAAGATTCCTGAGCCTATGTTGAAAATAACGTTCAGGCTTGCTCCCAGGAAGTATATGTGCATGTACTGCAGGGCATACGGAAAAATATCTTCAGGAGTCTTTATGGCTCTCAGCATCCATTCTGATGAAAAGTAGCCGGCCACTGTCACAATTATGCCGCTGACAATGGCGAGCGCTGCTGCGTTATGGACTGCAGCGGATACCTTATCTTCGTTCTTTGCCCCGTAATACTGGGATATTATGACTGTGGCTCCGGTTGAAAGTCCTATAAAGAATCCGATAAGGAGATTTGTAATTGTGGCTGTTCCGCCACCGACTGCAGCCAGGGCTTCCTTCCCGAGAAAATTTCCGACTATGACAGCATCTGCAGTGTTGTACAACTGTTGAAAGAGTGTTCCGAATAATATAGGGAAAAAGAACTTGAGAATCTGCTTCCAGATTACACCTTCTGTTATACCGTTAACTGCTATGGCAGAACTGCCTGTTGATATGTGTTTCATGTTTTCGCATGGATAATGTCACTACTTGATTAAAATATCAATATTGAAATCATTGATTGACTAAATATGCCTTCATTGTTTATACTCTTTCATGTTCGCACGGCTAACTCAGCGGGAGAGTGCCACCTTGACGTGGTGGAGGTCGAGGGTTCAAACCCCCCGCCGTGTAAATGGAAGAGCAGCTTCGAAAGAGGCTGCTTTTTTCATTTTATTCGTCATATTGCGGTATGATGGCCCCTTCTACACGACACATGTATTGGAGACGAGGGAAAAAAGTTTATCTGTATGACACATGTCATGGAGACGAGGGAAAAAAGTTTATCTGTATGACACATGTCATGGAGACGAGAAAAAAAGTCCCTGATACATGACACATGTATTGGAGGCGAGGGAAAAAGTCCCTGATACATGACACATGTCATGGAGACGAGAAAAAAAGTCCCTGATACATGACACATGTATTGGAGACGAGGGAAAAAGTCCCTGATACATGACACATGTCATGGAGACGAGGGAAAATAGTTTATCTGTATGACACATGTCATGGAGACGAGGGAAAAAAGTTTATCTGTATGACACATGTCATGGAGACGAAAAAAAAAGAGCATATGTGTCAAATTTAATCGCAAAAAAAAAGGAGACACACATGCCCAAATACTGTTTATAGAATATCAAAATTTCCCTTCCTTGTGAACCTTTTAATCAATATAAAATAGAAGTAATAGATGACGTCCT
>JAIKXP010000032.1 GCA_024684115.1 Sphaerochaetaceae bacterium
TCAGTTTCAGGTCCGACAGAACCCAGTCCCAGAAGATTGAGGAAGGCCTGATCTCTTGCTGGAACCTTAGCTGAGCAGAGAACTGCAGCACCCTTCTTTACATAAGAAGAGAGAGCCTCTGTTACCTGAGGCGGCAGTGAAGCCTTATTCGGAAGAACAATGAGTCTGTACTCACCCTTAAGTTTCTCCACAAGGGAAGTTGTGAGTGTTTCATCAAACGGAATATGAAGCTCTGTTAAGGCCCTTATCCAGCCTCTTTCTTCCGGGTCCGGAATCTGGTAGCTCGAGCGCACAAGAAGAACGTCTGCTGCACTTGAAGAAGTGGACAGAAGCTCTTCATGCTCCTTTGCAAAGGCAAAGATCTTCTTAATCCCGTCATAGGCGCGTTTATCCCTCTTGTTGTCCAGGGTTCCCATAACGAAGTAGTCAATTCCACCATAGTTTGCCAGAGCCTGCCAGAGTCTGTACTGCTGAAGGGCAGGAGTTACCGTTGTTTCTCTTGCAGAGAAGCCCAGAAAGTCTACGCTTGCGCAGTCTGCGCTCTTTGAGCAGCCGCGGATAGCACGGGCATTGCTTGCGCTCTGGTACTGCCAGTGAGGCAGTGCCCTTCCGGGCTCAGTATTGGTTTCCTGGCGCACATAATCAACGGAACAGTAGGCCACTGAAGGATCGAGCTTCTTTATAAGCATCTGAACCCTCTTCTTCTGGGCGGCCATGACGGCGCCCTTGAACTTCTGATAGGCAGCGACTGCGGGGTCCTTGACAGATGCAAACGGCACGTCTTTAAGCGGCAGGTCCATTCCTGTCTGCTCCTTAAAGAGACGGCGGCAGTTTTCGCACTGGCAGGGGCCGTGAAGCTTTATGTTGTAGTCAACGACCATGAATGAGCCCATGTTGCAGTAGATTCCGTCAACGTGGTAGCGCCTGATTATCTCTTCAATCACGCTGTCCATGAACTGCTGCTGAAAGCCTCCGTTCTGACAGGTACAGACATATGAGTTTATGTTAAGCTCTTTTCCTTCCCCTTCCCTGTAGGCCCAGTCCGGATGGTATTTAAAGACGCTCTCATGCATCTTTGAGAAGTCGGTTCTGGCTATTACCTTTATATTATTCTCATGGCAGAGCTCCACCAGCTCCTTAAGCACATCTTTCTCAGGCAGGGCCGGATTAATATAGTGGTCCACTACGGCAGAGCTGTAGTTGGCAAGGGTGCCTCCAAAACTCACGAGAACTGCATTTGCATTAAATGAAAGAAGATCTTCAACAAATCTTTTCGGGTCCAGCGTGCTTATGTCACACTCCCTCATATTTGTCTGAATTACCCTCCACGGGTAGTTTTCCCACCAGCGAGCCATAATCAAACCTTCCTTTTTGAATAAAGATCATCTGATTTCAGGGCATTTACGAACTGTCCGTCTTCCTGATAAGCCTTTATGTTTGCAAAGACGAACTCCCACTGCTTTTCTTCCATGTCCCTTATCTGAGGTGTTGTGTGCGGGGTGCAGATCACTTCCGGCATATCCCAGAGCGGACTGTCTTCCCTCAGCGGCTCATTTTCAAAGGTATCAAGTCCGGCGCCCGCAATCTCATGATTCTCAAGGGCCTTTTCAAGCGCCCTTTCGTCCACAAGCCCTCCGCGGGCAATGTTTATCAGATAAGAGCTCGGTTTCATGATTGAAAGAATCTCTTCATTTATCATGTGGAAGGTAGAGTCATTGAGGGAAACCGTGAGAACGAGGAAGTCACTCTCTACTGCTATCTTTCTGAGGTTTTCTTCACCGGCTTCTACGATTGAGTCAAAGTTCTCATCTGACCTTGTATTTCTGTCGTATCCCAGAACCCTGACTCCACAGGCCTTAAGCCTCTTTGCAAGTTCTGTTCCGTTGTGTCCGCAGCCTATTATTCCGACAGTCTTGCCGAAAAGTGCTGTGTGTTTTTTATAGGCCGGTCCCAGGCCGAACTTATGGGCCTTCTGGGTATCCCGTATGTGGTTAATGTTGTAGGTTAAGGCAAGGATGAACATGAGTGCATGTTCAGCGAGTGCTTCTGCGTTTCTTCCTGCGGAACTTGTTACCGTAATTCCTCTTTCAAATACTTCGGCAGTTGCTGATTTCTCTACACCGGCGTGGGTGCAATGAATCCACTTCATGCCGTTTCCTGCAAGAATGGAGGCATCTATATCATGGCCGAGGATGGCAACATCAGGATTATTTTCCTTAACAAAAGAGGCAACGGCAGCCTTATGTTCTTTTGTTTTTGCAATTATCTCTTCTCTGGACATGCCGGAAGCAGCCAGCTTCTGCATTTCAACAAATGAGAAAGGTTCAAAGTATTTAACTTTGCCTTCACCGATCATTTCATTAAGTTTCTGTTTTGTTTTCTCGTTTACTTTAGCAGTAACAACAGCAAGTCTGATTGTACTCATGGCAGTGCCTCCCCTTATTGTTGATTATGAAACAGGGAATAGAGGCCATTTACATAATATTGACAAATATTTGAAGATTTTGACTACATTTTTTATTTTACCGGTGCTATTATTTACAACAGATATATGAAGAACTTGAAAGAAATTACACAGACTATAGGCTCATTGTGCGACCTGCCTTCCTTCATTGTTACAGACGGACAGATGGAAGTTGTAAGATCGGGTTTTCTTACGGGAATCTATTCCCTTGAAAACATCTATTCCTTTCTTTTCAGAAACAGTTTCCGCTACACAGGAAAAGTCAACGATCTGAAGAAACCCAGGCTTGTAAGGTCTGTAAACTATGTAGACCTTTCATTCCTTGCTGCAGTTGTCAACACGGAACCTCTTACTTCCATCTGTTTCGGTCCGTTCTTTTTGGAAAAACATAAAGAAGCCGACATAATCAAACACCTATGCTCAATAGAAAGCACCCCTTTCAACAGGGAGACTGCCACGGAATTCATTGACAGCATTCCTGCAAAAGATTCCGCTTTCCTTCAGTCCATGGGAAAGGTCATATTCAATATGCTCGGATTTGAATACCCTCCGTTCATCAAGATATCTAACCACTACGAGGACAGAACATACAGAAAAGAAATCCACACAATTGCAGATAACAGGATAAATGAGGAAGAGATAAACTCACACTATGAGTTCGAGCACCGCATTAAAGCCCTGGTCAGACAGGGTAACAGTGAGAAGCTTCACTCGCTGCTTATCCCCAAAGATAAAAGCAAGCTTTCCGAAATCAAGAGAAACTCAATACTTCAGCACAAAGCAGGCGGTTTCAGGTCAATCAGGGCTGAGAAAAACCTTATACTCACCATGAATACCCTCTTCCGTCAGGCTGTTGATGATGCAGGGCTTCCTCCTGTCTTTATCCACTCCATTTCGGAAGAAATTACTGCAGACATAGAAAAAGCCGACTCTTCGGAAGAACTCATGAACGTGGTGGACAAGATGATTGACAGCTACTGCAACTCAATCAACAACGCAGCCCTTCAGAACCACAGTCGCGCAATAGTCAGGGTTCAGAGGTACGTTCTAACCCACGTAGACACTGAGATCAAGCTGGATGATCTGGTTAAAATGACCGGACTGGACAAGTCATACCTTTGCAGACTCTTCAAGAAGGAGTGCGGTATGACGATAAATGAATACATAACAAATCAGAGGATTAATGAGGCCAAGTGGATTCTTGAGTCCACAGACAAGTCCATAACGGAGATTTCCAACCTCCTTGGCTACTCATCACAGAGCTATTTCTGCTCCGTATTCAAAAAAACCACCGGGGTTTCTCCTGCTCATTACAGGATGAACCGCGGTGGTTTCTACAGGAACGAATAGTCCTCAGATTATTCTTCAATATTGATTCCGGTCTCTTTGTCAAAGAGGTGTACTGCCTTTCCAGGGAATGTGTACTTGATCTTTGATCCGTTTGTTGTCAGCTCCTTTACAGCCTTTTCTGACATTTCAATTGTTGAAATGACCATGACAACATCCTGAGAGAGACTTGTTACGTGAAGGTGGATTGATGAACCCATCATTTCGTTGACGTCAATTACTGCATCAACTCCTTCTTCTCCTTCTGCACATACTCTCATGTGTTCAGGTCTGACTCCGAGTGTAATCTCCTGAGTCTTTACTCCCTTAGCCTTGAGGGCCTTCTGCTTTTCATCAGAAACCTTGACCTTGAGTACTCCGAGTTCTACATAGTAGACTCCTTTTTCCTCGCGGAGAACAGCGTCAAACAGGTTCATTCTCGGTGTTCCGATAAAGCCTGCTACGAACAGGTTGTGCGGATGGTTGAAGACTTCCTGCGGTGTTCCGACCTGCTGGATGTAGCCGTCCTTCATAATGACTATACGGTCACCGAGTGTCATGGCTTCAGTCTGGTCATGGGTAACATAGATAAATGTTGTGTTGATTCTGCTTCTGAGCTTGATGATCTCGGCTCTCATCTGGTTTCTGAGCTTGGCATCAAGGTTTGAAAGCGGTTCGTCCATGAGCATGACCTGCGGGTTACGGACAAA
>JAIKXP010000049.1 GCA_024684115.1 Sphaerochaetaceae bacterium
CTTATTAAACTGCAGACCACATACTATCTTTGGCAGAAATATCCAAACTTTTTGTCTAAACAGTATTGGAAGAAGAAAATCTTTTGGTCTGACGGATATTTTGCTTGTAGTATAGGTGAAGTATCATCATCCACTATACAAAAGTATATCGAGAGCCAAGGTTGATAGCTACGAATTTACAAGGCTCCTCCCACCGCCCAAGGGCCGTGGGTTTCCGCCTACAACAACAGAAAGGATTTTATTTATGAAGATAGAGTCGGCTGAGCCTTGAAGAATAAGTTTTTACTGCCTTCTGCTCAAGGCAGTTTTATTTTTTACTTTACCGGTATTACCAGACTCCAGCTTCCGACGCTTTTTCCTTTGTAGTCGAAGCTTCTGCTGTCAAATTCCTTAAAGCCGTTCCTGGTATAGAACTTTCTGTTTTCCTCAGAGTTTGTAAACAGGCACAGTGCTTCTCCGCCGTGCTCCTTTACGTACGGAATAATAAACTGTCCTATAAAGGCACTGCCTATGCCTTTCCTCTCCTCCTGCTGTGCAACAGTAAGCAAACTCAGATACCAGGTCTTTCCTCCAAGCCTGTGACATGGGTCACCGGCTTCCTTCTGCATCTCATTCCATGCGTTAACATCCTTTGATCCGCCGGCGTTAAGTACCCCGAGCCAGCCCTTGAGCACATATCTTAAATCTGAGGGCTTTTCAAAGGAAGGAGAACACAGATGTGCAACTGCAACAGGTTTTCCGTCTCTGACAGCTGTTAGAATTACAGTTTCCTTAAGTCCGTAGTTTGCCTTGAACTCACAGAGTATAAGCCTTTCCAGAAAAGCTTCCCTCTTCTTATCATCAGGAATGTAATTACTGAAATATGTGTATGACATAAAGGCCTGTGCAGCAATATGTGCGCACTCCCTCAATTCTTTCTTTTCCATCTCCCTGAAAACAATTCTGTCCATAATCCCCCCAGCTCACAAAAAAGCCCCGCCAGTGACAGGGCTAATTAAAAAATATAATTAATTCTTATGATATTGTGTAGCGTTCAAAGTATCACTGACTGAAGACCGCTTATAAAACTACAGAAGAGGAGCAAATACTCTTAATACGTTGTTTATGAACCTGTAGAACAGACCCTTCTTCGTATCTTCCAGAGTTACTTCTCTGCACTTCTCCTGAGTATTGATTATATCTTCCTTAAGGTCATCTATTATGTCGGCCTTGTAGAAAACTGCGTTACACTCAAAGTGAAGGAACAGGCTTCTGTAGTCCAGGTTTACAGTACCTATGCCGGCAACCTTGTCATCTGCAATGAAGGCTTTAGCATGTACAAAACCAGGAGTGTATTCATACACCTTGACTCCGGCCAGGATAAGGTCACGGTAGTAGCTTCTTGAAAGCCTGAAGACCATCTTCTTGTCAGGAATACCAGGCATGATGATTCTGACATCTACACCGCGTTTTGCTGCCCTGATAAGGGCGTCAAAAAGAGAATCTCCAAGAATAAGGTATGGGGTATAGAACCAGACATATTCTGTAGCCATGGAAAGAATCTCAGTAAACAGTTCATTACTTGTGTGCTCTTCCCTCATAGGAGAATCGTAGTAAGGAAGTATGAATCCGTTGTCCTCTTCAGTTTGCTTATCAACAAATCTGCTGAGAACGGTTTCAGTAGAAATCTTGTCCCCGGAAAAAGCATTCCAGAATTCTGAGAACATATAGGTATAGCTGTTGACTGCTTCACCTGTAATTCTGAAACCAATGTCTTTCCAGTGGCCGTATTTCACATATGCATTTATGTATTCATCTGCAAGGTTAACACCACCGCTGTATGCAACCCTTCCGTCAATTACCATTATCTTTCTATGGTCTCTGTTGTTAAGCTGAGATCTTAAAAGGAAGAAAGGATTGAATGGAACACACTTAATTCCTTTATCTCTAAGCTTTTTTACATCTCCGGCAGAATAGGTACCAATGCTTCCTATGTCATCATACATGACTCTGACATCAACGCCCTGAGCTATTCTGTCAACCATTATATCTACCATAGTGTCCCAGAATTTACCGGACTGGATGATAAAATACTCTACGTAGATGTAACTGCTGGCAGTCTTGAGATCCTCGCACATGTCTTTAAACATGTCCTCTCCCAGAGGGTAATAGCGGGATGAGCCGTTTCTGCATACAGGGAATCCTGTTGAAGAAGAAACATGGTTAAGTGTCTGGGCAAGTCTCAGATCTTCTTCAGCTATTTCATCAGTCTTACCCTGAAGCTCTGACGGTATTTCAACATTTATCTCTGCAGCAGAGTCTTCAAGATTTTTCTTAAGTTTGCTTCCGGTGTTCTTGTTTCCGAAGGCGAGATAGAAAAAGGCACCGAGAACAGGTAAGGCAGTTATTACAAGAACCCAGAGCAGTTTATAGGAACTCTCATCCCTCTTTGCAATCAGACTGGTAACAAAGATTACGGCAAGAACAGAGAATATAAGTTGCAGTATATCCGGAAGATACCCTTGGAACAGACCGTCAAAAAGAACAATAATAAGAAAATACCATAGCACCTGCAGAGCTATTGCAGGAAGCACAACTATTACACGACCCAAGACCTTTTTCATCTAAAACCCCTTACTGCAGAGTAAACATTACAGTTAAACTATTATACAGGCACAGTTTGACCCACACAAGAAATATATATGACACGATGGTCATATATGGTTTATATTTATTGAATAGAGATATTAACATGAAAAAAATCTGGATTATTGTATCCATTCTTCCTGTTATCTTACTTGCCGGCTGCGCAGGAACAACAGGATCTCTTGATGTAAGTGTAAAAGTACAGCCTACAGCAACAGTTGCTCTCAGTAACAGAGATGCAGACGGAAAGTATGTTTCAGACTTTACCGTAAAAACTACAGATGGCAGCTTTACACTCTCCAAAGCCCTCAGACAGTATGATTACGTATTCGTCAATTTCTGGGGCAGCACATGTAAGCCATGCAAGAGAGAAATGCCTTTGATCCAGAAGATGCATGAAAAATACGGAGACAAAATTGCATTTATTTCCCTTTCTGCTTACTCAGGTGACACCATGGCAGATGCCGAGAAAGAGAAGAAGGAATTCGGACTCACCTACCCTGTAGGAATTGATACTGTAAACCTTAAGAGCTACAGGGAAAGAAGCGCAGTTCCTTACTTCATGCTGATTGATAAAAACATGAAGGTTGTCTGGGAGTTCTGCGGCAGCAGAAACGATGAGACTCTTTACACAGACATGTTCTCAGAATTCCTGAAATAGTCTTAATTATCGGCAACAACAGAATAGAAGAAATACTCTTGAACAACCTTATAGCCAGGTGCAACAAATGCAGAAACATTGTGGTTATATGATCCGCCTTTAAGAAGAATTTCTCCTCCATTTTCCTCTATCAGGTTACCTACGTGGAATCCACTTTCAACAGTAAGAGTGCTTGAGCTTCCTGTGGCCTTAAATATTGCAGCTTCATGGCTGCAGACAGGCAGATTACCGTTGATAGTTGCTGTTGAACCGTTCTGCACGAGAACACAGACCTGTGCTTCCGTTACATACTGGATTATTTCACAGTTTTCAATGATAACATTGGTAGCAGGACCTGCATTCGGAGTATAGGTCTGAGTTCCGCTTATTACTGTACTGTCACCTCCAACAGCTATTCCACCGTGAATAACAAGACCCGAGAGGGTTACATTGTTGCAGTTGTTTACAACAATAGGATAACAGCCCGTATCATCAGCAAGACCGGCATCTGTCGGCACACCTTTAAGACCAGAAATTGTCTCTCCGTCAATGTAGCCGTTCTTTACCGTTACGCCGTCGGCAGCAACACCGAAGGAATACTTTCTGTAGGAAAGAATCTTTTTCTCGTTAAGGTTCAGGGTAACATTGTCTTTTGTTATTAAGAGAGGATTGTAGTGAGAATAGAAGGAAGTCTCTGTACTCACAGATGACTCAGTTCCGTAATCAGGTCCGTAAGGAACTGTGTAATCAGTCAGAAGAGTAATTGTCTGATTCTCAAGAACAGCATCTATTGCAGAAGAAAGAGTCGGATAATAGCGGCCGGTTTCTTCTATGTAGGCCTGTACAGCTGTCTTCACGTAGTATTCAGATATGCTCTTCGTTTCAAAACTGAGATAGCCCGTAAGCGGGTTATAACCGAGTCCGCTGTCTGAAGAGAGAACTGCAGCTGTGTTACAGCCTGAGGCTCCCCTTTCCTTTGAAGAATCAACACGAGGCTGCTCTGCACCGGACTCTGTACATACAACTGTAATCTGACCTGTAATTCCACTCTGAATATATGTTGTAACAGTTGCATAGTTATCATTACCAAGAGGATTTACATGTGTAGAATCAGTACTGCCAGTCTCCACTATCTTAAGACCTAAGCCGGCAACTGCCGCCTCTGTATTTGAAGAAGAATCAAGTACATGGTAGTGAGCTTCAGCATAGTTATGGGAGACTACCTTAACCGTAAGATCATACTGAGTATCTCCCGTAAGAGATCCTTCAGGACACTGGGCAGTTGTAATGAGTGTGGTTGAAGACTCTGCTGCAGGAGATGTCTGAGCAGTAAAGGAAACTGAACCGTTACTTTCAGTCTTTTTTGAAACAACAGTACTGTCAGGAGTTGTGAAATAGTTGTTTTCACTGAGCTCTTCAGTAAGGTCACCTGAAATGATTGTAATAATTCCACCGTATATCTTTATGGCAAGAGTCTGCTCTGCAAAAGTATAGAGGCTCTCGCTGGTTGCACTGTCAAGGATATCTACAGTAATCAGGTAAGTTCCTGCAGGAACAGCTGTAGTTGTTTCGCTTCCGTTTGAGTACTCAAAAAGGTGTTCACTGTTTCCCTGAATGTAGTATTTGCCACTACTGTCCCTGTGAAGGGTTTCTGTATAGACAACTTCAGCATCCCCGGATACCGTTATCTTCATATCAACGGTTTCTGTAGTTCCGCTTCCATTTTCATCAAAGCAGAAGTAAGCGTTATCAAAACGAATCTTACCACTGTTTTCAGAAGGTGAAACAGTTATTGCTATATAGTTAGAGTGATTCTTGTAAAGTGTTGTTTCTGAACTTCCTTCATAGACAAGACCTGAGAAAACAAGGTTTCCGCTTACACTCTCGCAGGAACTGTAGGCCTCAAGCTTAAATACCCATTTCCCCTGAGAAAAAGGACCTACTACCCCATCCAGGCCTTTTGTAGCAACAGTTGAACCGGTTGGTACCGCCATGAAAACCTCGTTGCTCACCCCGTCCCAGGTTGCACCCTTTGTTCCATAGCTATCCGTCTTATAGGCAGAATAGCGCCAGTAAAGATCCTCATACTCAGGAATCTCATACGAGTATGAAAGACTCTTGTCCCCTGAGCCAAATTGTGCATATACCTCATCAGTCTCATTAAGCACATTCTGATTACAGGCAGAAAGGGTTAGAAGAATCATCATTACTACAAGTAAAATTACGGATAGTTGTTTTTTCATTTCCTGTTTCCTATTTTTTAAGCTGAAGAATACAGCCGTCTCTGAGCATACCGTTGCTGTCAGTAAACTCACACCTTACCTGGTAGCTGCCTGAACTGACAGAATCATCTATTGTTACCGTTACGGGGTCTGTACCCGTAAGACCTGAAAGAACGCCAGCCTGGCAGAACCATGAACATGAGTTACCTGCGTTACTGTTTAAAACAGAATCCTTTATACTCACAGTCCATGTATTTGCTCCCGTTCTGGCTACATTAAATCCGATTGCCATATTTATATCGAAGGCGCCTGTGGAAGAAGTAATTACATTGCTCTGGTGCACGGAGCAGACACTGCAAACAGTGTTTATAGCCACACTTCTGTGAGCTATATCTGAAACAAACACAATCTCATAGTCATGCTCACTCTTATCTGTTATTTCCCCGCACCTTAAGCACTCGTGCCAGTGGTATTCACTGTCATGAGACCAGGCCTCCGACCACTGATGGCCGGCAGCAGTAATTACAGTCTGGCTCTGTGTTATTTCTCCCGTGTACTCCCCGTTTACAACATCAGTAAAGTACTTTCCACAGGAAGTGCAGTACCAGTAGTCAATGTTTCCATTCTCCGTACATGCAGCTTCCTGCCTTGCATGGAACTCTATGGTTCCCGAGTGCCTTGTGGCTGGAATGACTGTATCAGAGAGGTCTATCTCATGCTGTGCCTGTTCATCTGAATAGATAAGATTACACTTTGAGCACTGCCAGTATTCTATGTTTCCGTTGCTTTCACAAGTTGCAGATGTTGCAGCTGTGTGTACAAGATCATGGCTGATTGCTAAAGGCGCTGAATGGGTGTAGCCGCATACTGTACATGTTCTTGAATGATAGTCACCTTCAACAAACCATGGCCCGTATGTATGCTCTACTTCATTTTCCCTGTAGCCGCATACTGAACACTCCATAAAATGGTGTGTTGCATGGGTATTTACCAGGCTAAGTGTATGAGATTCATAACCGCTCTCAGGGATTATTTGGCCTTCACTGTCTATGTGATTGTTACAGGAAGAACAGATTCTGTAGTGGCCGTTCTGGTCACTGCTCCAGGCATCTATTGTATGTGGAGCCATGGGAATTGTTATCTCTTCATCCGTTACAGTGTGTCCATTTGAGAACTTAAGGCCGCAGACTGAGCACTGATAGTACTCAATACTGCCTTCCATTGTGCAGGTATGGGAGACTGCCGGATGGTGAACAAGCTGGTGAGGATCTTTTATATCAGAGACCTCTATAGCTCCTGTTTCATCTATGTAGTTCTTTCCGCATATGCTGCAGTGCCAGTGTTCTATGTTTCCATCTGTCGTTGAAGTATGTGCAATGGCAGCAACATGTGAGAGCTCATGAACATGAACACGCTCTACCTGTCTGCCGCATACATCACAGCTTCCGTAATCAATGTTACGTGTACTGTTGTAGTTCCATTCGCTTACGCTGTGATCAGCATGGCTGGTAATATGAGATGAATCATTCTTACATACATGCCAGTGGGAGGAATCATCTGAACTCCAGTGTTCTGACCAGTCATGACCCGTTGCTGCTGTCTCACGGGATTCAGTTACACCGCATCTTAAACAGCTTCTTGTTTCAACTCCCGTTTCAGTACAGGTTGCAGAGACTGTTGTTATCCATTCTCCCCACTCGTGTCCAGACGGAGAAATAACTGTCTGGCTCTGTGTAATTTCTCCTGTGTACTCCCCGTTTGCAACCTCGGTAAAATACTTTCCGCAGGAAGTGCAGTGCCAGTAATCAATGTTTCCATTCTCCGTGCATGTGGCTTCCTGCCTTGCATGAAACTCTATGGTCCCAGAGTGCCTTGTGGCAGGAATGACTGTATCTGAGAGGTCTATCTCATGCTGAGCCTGTTCATCAGAATAGACAAGGTTACATATGGAGCACTGCCAGTATTCTATGTTTCCGCTACTTTCACAAGTTGCAGATGCTGCAGCTGTGTGTACAAGATTATGGCTGAGTAATAAGGGCTCTGAATGAATGTGACCGCAGACTGTACAGGTTTTTGAATGATAGTCTCCTTCAACATACCACTGTCCGTATGAATGCTCTTCCTCATTTTCTCTGTAGCCACAGACTGAACACATCATAAAGTGGTGAGTTGCATGGTTATCAACCAAAACCATTGTATGATCTTCAAAACCATTACCTGCTATCACATTCCCCTCACTGTCTAAATGCTGATTACAGACAAGACACTTTCGGTAGTGCCCGTTACTTACAGCTGTCAGCACATCAGGAGTATGAGGAGCCATAGGAATCTTTATCTCCTCATCTGTAACTGTTTGTCCGCCTGAGAACTTAAGGCCACACACAGAGCACTCATGGTACTCTATACTTCCCTCCGAGGTGCATGTATGGGGAACTGCTGCATGGTAAACAAACTGGTGATGGTCTTTTACATCATTAGTTTCATACCTTGCCCACTGGTCAAGATACTTTCTTCCGCAGCCTGTGCAGGACCAGTATTCAATGTTTCCTTCTGCGTCAGAAGTATGAGGAACAGCCTCATGGTGAACAAGCTCATGGACATGGTCTATTAAAAGATGGATGCCGCAGACAGAACAGACTCCGGAGTCTGTATGGGAATCCAGATCATAAGTCCAGGAATCTACTGAGTGAGGAGCAAAACCATCCACATGGGTGGAGTCATTCAGACAGATTTTCCAGTGGTGGCTTCCATTTGTCTGCCAGTCACAGCTGAAGTCGTGGCCTGTTGCCGGAATTGGTCTTGTTTCAGTATAAGGCCCTCCGTTCTCTCCGCTGGTGCAGCCCCTTGTACAGCTTCTTTTCTCTATTCCTTCCTCTTCGCAGGTCGGTTCCTTAACAGTTATCCACTCTCCCATCTCATGGTAGTAGTTGTGAAT
This sequence comes from Sphaerochaetaceae bacterium, assembly GCA_024684115.1. GTDB lineage: Bacteria > Spirochaetota > Spirochaetia > Sphaerochaetales > Sphaerochaetaceae > UBA1265. The sequence goes on from JAIKXP010000049.1 coordinate 8,423, forward strand.
AACGCCTGAAGATTCAGAAGAATTATTAATTATTTCTTCTATAGCATCATGGACTTCCTGATGCTGATGAAGTGTATCTATCTTTGTACTCTCTCCGTGAGGGATTACCCTTAACATGGCCTTTGAAAAGAAGTTTCCACAGTTATAGAAATCAGAAGTTTTTCTAATGTCATCAAGAATAAGGAATCCACCTTTCTGTATAAACTGAGCCCTGGCATCTGAAGAAATCTCCACAGTTTCCGGGATCTCATCCGTAAGCTCACCGGTTGAGGAGTCCCTGTAACCGGTGTAAAGGCATGTAACGGTAACCCTTGAGCTTTCAATGCTGACTTTTCCACCGCTCTGCCCGTCAGTGACAATGTTTATGATTCCAGTGAGAACACAGCTCTCATTTTCTTCTTCATCAGTCTGAGCCTGAACATCCTTAACGGTAACAGAACCTTTTTCCATGGCAAGAATAAGATTCGAATCTGACTCGGTTTCTCCCTCTTTAACTCTTCTGTCATCTATCAGATGGTTATCAAGAGTAACGCTGCCATAGTTAACTGACAGAGCATAAGGCTCATGACTTGCGTCATTATGAATAACTGAAACTCCGTTCTTTATACAGACTTCTCCGCCGTTAACCTCAAAGAAATGAAGAAGAGAACTGTCAAACTCATATGTGTGTCCGTTAAAATCAACGGTAAATGAACCAGAGAAAGACTGGGGGACCTTCATCCCGCCACCGCGTTTTCCATCTGTTACGTCTTTCTGAAGAACAGCTGTCATTTCATCACTGTCCTTAGCGCTGCATATGTAATCAACAGCCCCCTGAAGGGATGCAAAAGATTTTTCTCCAACCTTCCACAGTCCATAAGAATCTTTATCGGAAATATAGACGTTATTGTCACAACTTCCGGCCAGCATGAGAATCAAAAGAATGATACACAGATAACAAAGCCTTTTCATTTCTTTGGAGCCTCCCAACTTATGCCAAAGCCTGCAGAAGAATGAAGAACTCTGCTATCGTCCTGAATTGTAACGCCACAGTTTAACAGCACCACGAAGTCGGCAAGCTCATTAAGTCTCGTGTGAAAATTCAGTCCAGCCTCGAACAGAGGATATAATCCTGTATCACCATCATCCCTGATTACAAAATCAGCCCCGCCGCTACCGTAAATATAAAGTTTCGATGATGAATCAGCCTTACCGAAAGGAATTATCTGGTGCTTTATGCCAGCCTTGAATTTAATATCATTAAAATCATGGAAACTGCTGTCATAGTAGTAGAAATGTTCATATGAACAGCCAAGGGTGAAAGCATGTAAGCCGCTTTCCGTTAAATAGCTGTATGAAAATTCTGTGCCGGGAGCGTAGCCGTTTCTGTTCTCATAAGTGCTGTCTTCATAAAATACTTTCTGGCAGGAAACAATCGGACAGACTGAAAAACGGTCTGAATGAACCTTACCTTGAGCATATAGACTGAACAGCCCGACCATGAGAAATAAAGTCAGGACAAAAAAGAGCTTCCACGTTTTTCTCATCGGTAGCAGACTAAATCCACATCAGTTAAAAATCAATTTTTAAAGGTCTTTTTTTACAAAAAAAAGGCTTAATTTTCTCATTTTGAGAAAAATTAAACCTCGTAAAGTATACATGTCAAGTAGATAATGATCAGTCTACATCTACCTCATATTTTATTACAGCTGAAGTGTAGGCATCTATCTCGTACTCATACCCGGTTCTTCCTACATAAAACTTCACTTCGTAAAGAACTCTTCCGTCATCATTCTCCTGCTTTACCTTTGAATAGGTGACAGAATTCTTGAGAACTCCGGCATGCTTGATTGCTGCATTCAGAGCATCTTCAGCACTTATGATCTTTGACTGATTCTGTACAGTTGGAATCTGATGGCCGTTAAAGTCCTTATCCATTGAAAGGACCATTCCGTTTGAAGCATCAATATCATACTCATACTCCACGTGACCACTCTGGAACTTCACCTCATACTTAAGCACACCGTCATCATAATCAAGTTTAACCTTCATGTAGGAACACTGGTTTTCCTGCACGCCGGCAGAAGTAAGAGCAATCTGTTTTGCCTGCTCTTCCGTAATTGAAGGCTGGTTGTAAGCTGCAAAAGCAGTAAAAGAAAAAACAATCAGAACAGCTAAAACAGAAAGAATTTTTTTCATACTATCCCCCCCCCCAAAAAAAAATTCAACTTAACTTAATTATAAATTCAAAGCGAAATCAATCAATAAAAAATCCGGCAGCAAAACTGCCGGATCACTTGCTTTTATTCATAAAGTTTATAGAACACTGTTCCATCTGTTGTCGTGATGGAGTGTCCGTAGTAGAAACTCTTAAGCTCATAAGTCTTTTTTAATGGAGCGGGGAAATCAAGGAATATCTGCATGGTATCAATATTGCAACTTGTAGTAGCTGTATAGTGTTTTTCCACACCCTTTTTCCTGGCTGTCATATCAACATTGCCCCAATTGGTAATATTCACTGTTACAGCATAGCCGTTGATTTCTGCACTCCATTTTCCATTAAGCATATTTCCAGCTTCCTGTGCGTCAAAAGTCATACCGCAGCCATCGTCAAGACATTCATACTTCCCAAGTGCAGCAGAGTACTGAATGTTTTCATGAACCTTATGCTCAACGGTTATATTGATTTCTGCATCTGCCTGTATTTCGTTTTTTCTCGGATTCCACAGGTTGAGGATTACACACCCATCAGAAAATGAAGGATTAGACCAGACAAATCCCCTGTCAGAACCGAAAGTCCCAGAGTTTTTAGTATTATTATTACCGTAAGCAAGCAGGACAGAATAAAACATGTCCGAATCATCTGCTTCAATTTTGAAAGTATAGTCTCCATTAAGTCCTGTCATAAGGAAAGATACTGAATCATTTGCTTTAAGTGTAAAACTCTTCGTGCCTTCTTCCGGAAGGGTATTATTATCTTTCCATGCAAGTTCCTCTTCTGTTGCAGTCCTTAACGTAATAGTTCCATAGTCATCGTGTTCTCCATCAATATAACAGTCAAAAATAAAGGATGCATCAACTTCTCCAACCCACATTGTGATTGTGTTTCCAGTTCTTGTTATAGGAACAAGGTTCGGGTATCTTCTTAATCCTGCGTTTTCACCGTCTATAAACCTTGCTCTGGCATTGTTTCTTAAAAGAATATGGTAGTCAGAGTTAAAATAATCATTGGATGAACTGGAAGTAGTTGTTATCTCCAGAACATAATTTCCGGATTTTCCATCTGTTGTTACCTTGTAAACATTAATATCAGATGCGATATTATTCGTTGCTCCCGCTTCCAGTTCAACAGGTCTTGCAAGAGCAATCTTACAGAGCATGTCTGTACCACCCTTGAACTCAATTGTGTTGAATACAGTTATTGCCTTCTTTTTGCTTAAGTCTACAAGACCATGTATTTCATTTCCTGCAGTTGAAAGATTAACCTTGTTGTTTTCTACAAAGCCATACTCAGGGTTACTGTAATCAACCGTTGAACCCTTAATAATCTGCATGATAGCAACTTCATCAGTGTTAAACCCTGCATATTCACCGCTTGTAAGATCAATTCTGTAGAACTCATCAGTAATCATCTCTCCACGGCTATTGTAGAGTTTGGGGTGGCCATTGGATGTAGTGCATTCCATCTCTTCCTGTGTAATCTCAAGATCATCATCAAAAGAGAACTTCTCAATTCTGATTTTTCCGCTGTTACCAGGAAAGAAGACACCTCCGGAGAAACTGGTATTACCGTTATCATGCGGGACAGGCATGCCGTAGCCGTTCTTAGTAATAACAATATCTTCTGTTGACAGATCTTTTGAAACATTCTTCTGTTCATCATCATAGGTAATCAGAACACCCTGGTCCTCGGTAAAGTCAGTAAGAATAATCTGAGTTGAAGATGAAACATTCATTTCTGCAAATCCGCCTGCCTCTATAGATGCAACTGATTTTGTTTCAACTTTTTCTTCCTGTGAATTCGGACTGCATGATGAAAGAACCAACAGAAAAACAATGAGCACTAAACCACTGATTTTAAATATATTTTTCATATTTCGCTTCCCTATAGCAGTAAATTATAACACCTGATGGAAGCAGATAAAAGAAATGAAAAAATATGTTACTTTTTGATGCGGGAGGAAATCTTCCCGATAAGGACGGGAAGCTCACTTACCAGAAGAACCAGCATAATCATGACCAGGGCGTAGGCATAGATGTCCTGGTACTCATTGAAATAACTGCTGCTGTGTATGGCCTTACCGAGAGAGTTTTTAGTCTGAACAAGATATTCAGTGGATACAACAAGTTTCATACCCATGCCTACAGCGCTTATGTAGGCCTGCTTCAGATAGCCGGCCATAAGTGGCAGATGAACGGAGCGGAAAACGTTGAAAGAGAAGTCACTTTCCAGCCTGTACACGTCAAGAAGACTCTTATCAAGGCTGAGGTAGCCCTCACAGGTAGCCTCACTTATAAGAGGAATCAGAAAGAGGCTTGTTGCAATAACAGGGACTCTTTCATACTTTGTCATGACCATGATTACTACAACCATTATAACCATGGGGATGGATCTGAGTAGAATCATAAGAGGTTTCAGAAGGGTTCTTAAAAAAGCACTTCTCCCCTCTGCCACTCCTACAGTTATTCCGATTAATGAAGAAAAGAAGAGCGAAACAACAAGGTGCTTAAGGGTAACCAGTATCTTTGACCAGGTTCTGCCATCCAGAAGAAGACGGAAGAAAGCCTTAAGAATCTCAAAGACACCCGGAAAGACTATTCTGTCTCCCTTAATCCATCCGGCCGCCTGAATCAGGCAGCCCGTCAGGATTATACCGAGAAAGAAAACTGTTGCCTCACGAGTCTTCTTATTTTGCGCCATAGTAGAAATCATCAGACGGAAGAGCTCCGCCGAACTGTTTAAGATCAATATTTGCAGAGATCTCTACCATCTCTTTTGCCTCCCTTGCCGGCACATAACTAACAGCGCAGTTTGGAATGGCTGCTTCAGCGACCTTTACATTTGGAAGAATCTCAAGAGCTACGGCAGCTTCAGCTACGGAAGAAATGTCTGAAGAACACTTGTCACAGGACTCTCTGACAAGGGAGAGGTAGGCTTCTACTGCCTGAGGGTTTTTCTCAGCAAGTTCGGATTTGACAAAAAGACCGGCCTGAGTGAAGCCCGTGTTACCGGTTGCCTTAAAGAACAGATCATTTAACGGATAGGAAGAGATCTCAGGCATCTTTACTCTTGCAGCAGTGAGGGCAGGCTCCGCAGTAAGAACTATGGCTGACGGGTCCGAAAGAAGAAGCTGCTGGGTATTTGCAGCGCCTGCAAGGTAGGAGACCTCTGATGGAACTATTCCGTTTGCCTTGAGAGCAAATAGAGCTATTGATGAATTGATTGTGTTCTCACCGAACAGAGTAATCTTTGCTCCGTTTATATCATCAAGTTTGAAATCAGCCCTGCGTGAAGCAAAGAAGAGGTTTCCCCAGGAAAGAACTGCAGCAAGCTTATAGTCTGACTTACCCATTTTGTAAAGCTTGGCTCCGGCATTTACCGGGGCAACTATGAAGTCTGATGAAGCATTTGCAAATTCAGCGGTAATGGTCTCAGCAGATACGAATGTGTACTGATCAGGATTTTCTGCGGCAATG
>JAIKXP010000050.1 GCA_024684115.1 Sphaerochaetaceae bacterium
AAAAGCTTTTTATTAAGGAGTTTAATATGAAGAAACTTTTTGTTGCTCTTTTAGTTTTAATCGTTGCAACCTCTGCAGTATTTGCAGGAGGAAGCGGAGAGTCATCAGGCAAAAAAGTTGTAAAGATCGGTGTATATGAACCTGCATCAGGAGACAACGGAGCCGGTGGAAAACAGGAAACACTCGGAGTCCAGTATGCAAACAGCCTCACCCCGACAGTCACAATCGGCGGAGAAGAATACGAAGTTCAGCTTGTTATTGTTGATAACGAATCTTCAAACGACAAGGCTGTAACAGCTGCATCAGAACTTGTATCAAAGGGAGTTTCTCTTGTACTCGGTTCTTATGGTTCAGGCGTTTCAATTGCCGGTGGAGACACATTTGCAAACGCACAGATTCCTGCAATCGGAATTACATGTACAAACCCGCAGGTAACACTTGGAAACGACTGGTACTACAGAATCTGCTTCCTCGATCCGTTCCAGGGAACAGTTCTTGCAAACTATGCAAAAGATACATTCGGAGCCAAAAAGGCATATGCTCTTGCAAAGCTTGGTGACGACTACTCAGTAGGACTGTGCAACTACTTCAAGAAGGCCTTTGAGGCACTCGGAGGAGAAGTAATATACGAAACATTCCCGGAGGGAACATCTGACTTTGCTGCTTACGTTGCAAATGCAAAGAACTATGGCTGTGACGTATTCTACTCACCGGTTTCAATTGAAGCAGCTGCCCTTATCATTGAGCAGGCAAACACACAGGGACTCAAGATGCCGGTTCTCGCTGGTGATACATGGGATTCCAACGTTGTTCTTGCTGCTGCAAAGGGAACAAATGTTGAAGTCAGCGTAACAACCTTCTTTGTTGAAGGATCAACTGACCCACAGGTAACTTCATTCGTAAACGGATTCAAGTCATATCTTGCTTCAAACCCGACAGCACTTACAAACAACGGCGGAAATGATGAAATTGCTGCTGTTACAGCAATGGGCTTTGATGCTTACTACGTAGCTCTTGAAGCTCTCAAGAAAGCCGGTTCAACAAAGGGTGCAGACATCCAGAAGATTCTTCCGACCGTAACTTACAAGGGAGTATCCGGAGATATTGCATTTGACCAGAACGGTGATGCTATCAGAAATGTTGCTTACGTCAAGAAAGTTGACAACTCCACAGGAAAGTGGCAGTTTGTCTCTGTTCAGAGCGTAAAGTAAGAAAGACTTAATAATCATTATTCTTTGAATTTTCGGGATATGGCTGCAGTTACTGCGGCCGTATCCTTTGTAATATCCTGAACTTAAGGAGTAGTTATGGGATTCTTCCAGACAAATCTGCCATATCTGTTGGCCGGAATCTCCACAGGCGGACAATATGCGCTTATTGCCATTGGCTATACCATGGTTTACGGAATTCTCCGTCTCATCAACTTTGCCCATGGTGATGTTTTTATGTGTGCTGCCCTGATGGTTATCTACTCAGCCAGCTATTTACCTTTATATGTATCAGTACCAGTTGCCATAGTGGCCACAGGAATTCTTGGTTTTGCAATAGAGAGAGTTGCATATAAACCGCTCAGAACTGCACCGAGAATGTCTGCCATGATATCTGCAATCGGCATGTCCTACCTTCTGCAGAACCTGGCACTCTACGTAACCGGCGGACTTACAAAGTACTACCCGCCTATTCCGTACATTTCAGATTCAATTGAAATCTTTGGTGCCATGACAAAGCGTGTAACAGTTATTACACCGATAGTAACAGTTGTCCTTATCATTGCTCTTGTCAGCATAATCAAATATACAAAAATAGGAATTGCCATGAGAGCCGTTTCAAGAGACTTTGAGACAGCACAGCTTATGGGAGTGAAAATCAACAGCGTTATCTCAGCAACCTTTGTCATAGGTTCTCTGCTTGCAGCAGTCGGTTCAACACTGTTCTTCTCCAACTACACCGGAGTAACTCCTACCGTCGGAGGCATGCCAGGTCTTAAGGCCTTTGTTGCTGCAGTATTCGGCGGAATAGGATCAATTCCGGGAGCTGTTATCGGAGCATTCATAATCGGTATCTGTGAGAACCTTATCAAGGGACTCGGATGGACAACATTCTCAGACGCATTTACATTTGTACTTCTCATAATCGTACTCATGTTCATGCCGACCGGTCTTTTCGGCGAGAAGACCACCGACAGAGTTTAAGGGAGGCGGACTATGGATAAAACAAAAAAACGTGATCTTATAGTAAGTCTCGGACTTATTGCCCTTATCTTTGTCGTGGTTGCTGTTCTCGAAAAGGTACTCCCGACTACTTCCATGCTCTTTACAGTCCTGAAGAAAGGTTCAATCTATGCTCTTGTAGCAGTATCAATGAACCTTCTTAACGGTTTTACAGGACTCTTCTCCCTCGGTCAGGCCGGCTTCATGCTCCTCGGAGCCTACACATATGCCATTCTGACCATACCGGTAGAAGCCAGAGCAGCCGTTTATCAGTATTATGACGGCGGAATAGTACAGTTCAGCGTTCCTGTTATAGTGGGAATTCTGCTTGCAGGTGTAGTAGCTGCATTTTTTGCATATCTGATCGGACTTCCGGTACTTCACCTCAAGTCAGACTACCTTGCAATTGCAACACTTGGATTTGCTGAAATCATAAGAGCCATCTTCCAGTGGGATAAGCTTGGAGGACTTACAAACGGATCAAACCTTCTCAGAAAGTTCCCGATCTTCCACTCCACTCTGTTCCCGTTTGCGGTCTCGGCGTTGTGTATAGGAATAATAGTGATGCTGATCAATTCAACATACGGCAGAGCCTTCAAGGCCATAAGAGATGATGAAATTGCAGCTGAAGCCATGGGAATAAACCTTGCTCATCATAAGAGACTTGCTTTTACCATAAGCTCTTTCTTTGCAGGAATCTCAGGAGCACTTCTTGCCATGTTCCAGACAACAGTTCAGGCAAGCCAGTTCAAGTCTGCCATGACTTACGAAATACTCCTTATTGTCGTAATCGGCGGAATCGGTTCAATTACAGGTTCATGTATCTCATCCTTCCTCTTTGTTGCAAGCTCAGAGTGGTGGTTAAGATTCCTTGACAACTCAGAGACCTATATAGGTTCTCTGCACCTCGGCCTTCTGCGCCCGGGATTCAGAAAGGTTGTCTTCTCTGTAATCATCATGGCAATAGTTCTGCTCTATCAGCGTGGAATCATGGGAGACAAGGAGTTCTCACTGACCCGGATACGGCAAAGGCTATCCGGATTATTTAAAAAGAAGAAGGTCCAGTAATGAGTGAAAGAGTTTTAGAAATAAAAGACCTGACCCTCCAGTTCGGAGGAGTCGTTGCAGTCAACTCTCTTTCCATGTACGTGGACAAGGGAGAAATAGTTTCTCTGATAGGTCCTAACGGAGCCGGAAAGACCACAGCCTTTAACGCAATTACCGGTCTTTACGTACCGACAAACGGACAGATTCTTTTTGAAGGGAAGAAGATTATTGAAAACTATCCTCACGGAAAGATGAAGAAGCTCTACGCCGGTTCTGAAAACGGAAAGTATAAAGAGCGTCTTGAGCCTACTCCTGACAAGGTAACAAAACTCGGAGTTGCAAGAACCTTCCAGAACATAAGACTCTGGAAGACACAGAGCGTATTTGACAACGTCCTTATTGCAAAGCACATGAGAAGGACCTCAAACGTTTTCACCGCAACCTTCAGACTCAACGCAGCCGAAGAGAAAAAGCAGAGGGAAGAAACAGCAGAGCTTCTGAACATACTTGGCCTCTACCAGGTAAAGGACCAGAACTGTACTACCCTTCCTTATGGACTTCAGAGAAGACTTGAGATAGCCCGTGCACTTGCTACAGATCCGAAACTTCTGCTTCTGGACGAGCCGGCTGCAGGTATGAACCCGCAGGAGACACTTGAGCTTACCGAGTTCATAGGCAGAATCAGAGATGACTTCAAGCTTACCGTCTGTATGATTGAACACCACATGGATCTTGTCATGAATATTTCTGACAGAATCTACGTACTGAACTTTGGTGCCCTTATTGCAAAAGGCACACCGGAGGAGATTCAGTCAAATCCGACAGTTATTGCTGCATATCTTGGGGAGGATAAGAATGCTTAAAGTTTCAGACCTTCATGTATCATATGGCGGAATCAATGCAGTCAGAGGAATCAGCCTTGAAGTACCTGACGGAAAGATTGTTACCCTGATTGGAGCCAACGGTGCCGGAAAATCAACCCTTCTCAGAACCATCAGCGGCCTTGTAAAGGCAAAGTCCGGTTCAATTACGATTGACGGAGAAGAGATTATGAATAAAAACATAACCTCAATCTGTGAAAAGGGAATTGCCCTTGTTCCGGAAGGAAGAAAGGTCTTCTCAAACCTCACCGTTGAAGAGAACCTGAGGATAGGAGCGTATCTCAGAAACAACAAGGAAGAGATTCAGAAGGATTATGACTGGGTTTACAAACTCTTCCCTCGCCTTAAGGAAAGGTCCTGGCAGCTTGCCGGAACACTCTCAGGCGGAGAGCAGCAGATGCTTGCAGTAGGAAGGGCCCTAATGAGCAGACCTAAGGTTATGATGATGGATGAGCCGTCTCTGGGTCTTGCTCCAATAATTGTCCAGCAGATCTTCTCCATCATTAAGGAGATAAACAACGCAGGAGTTACCATTCTTCTCATTGAACAGAATGCAAATATGGCTCTGAATGTTGCGGACGATGCATACGTTCTTGAAACCGGAGAAATAGTTCTCCATGGTCCCGGAAAGGAACTCATGGAAAACGAACAGGTCAAGGAAGCATACCTTGGAAAAAAGAAAAGCTAAATAAAAAAACGCCGGGTTGTGTATCCGGCGTTTTTAATTTCATTCTTTAAGAAGATTCTTAATCTCCTCAATCTCTTTTGGAGACATCTTTTCAATTAGATTTATTACCTCCCTGATTCTTCTGTCCTCATCGGACTCAAAACCGGTTACGAGCCAGTCAATTGAAACGCCCAGCTCTCTGGCAAAAATACAGATAACTTCTGTTGATGGAATACTGCCTTTACACTTCTGATTAATAATAGTTTGATAGGGAATATTATTTGAAGCGCAGAAATGTTTCAGACTCTTAACATTGGCATGCCTCATACTTATGGCAACTCTTGCCCAGAATTCTTTTGCATTAATCATAAACGATCCCTCTCAGTTTTAATTATTATACTTTGTTCTCCCGATTTGTAAACTCGTACGAGTATGAATTTTTGTGTATTTGTATTGTTTTCTGCTAATTTGTAAAAAAAAATAATAAAAAAACCTTCCTGTCAAATGACAGAAAGGCTTAACTCCGTTCTTAACACGGTATTATCTTACAAGTCCCCACTCTGCGAATTTTTCAAACCCACCGAGACCTTTTATGTATTCTCTGGCAATCTCTACAATCTGGTTGTAGGGAATTCCGTCAATGGAAGAATCTCCGATTGCACAGGAGAGCTTTACAGGTTTTCCTGTTTCCTGAGCCTTAAGGAAAGCATAGATATTAACCGACACATCTGCCTTTGAAAGGTCCTTACCATGCAGACCGCCTCCGGTTATAGAGTCAGCCATATCTGAACCGAGTTTTCTATTTGTTGCTCCGCAGTCAACATCCGGACCACCTGTCCAGAATCCAAGCGGATTAACCTCAGCCTGAGGATAGCTCTTCTTCAGGGAATCCTTCTCATCATTACTCTGGCAGATTATAAGTCTCTCACCGTCAAGAATATATTTACCGTCACACGGGAATTCTTCATAGATCTTTTTTGCAATACCGGTAAGCTTCTTCTGTTCCTCAGTGAGAGGCATGCCGCAGAAGATTCCGTTATCTCCGCATCTGAAATCATTTGCCTGATTCTGTGCAAGATGAATATCCTGACTGTTCTGAACCAGAGTTACTTCAAGCTTGACGCCTGTTATACGGGAAACTGCTTCCTCAACCTCTTCCTGGCCGAAAATAACGGAAGACTCTGTAATAATGTAACACTTACCGTGGCCAAGCAGAATTTCTACTGCAATTTTAGGATTCTCCTGTGCTCTGTAAGCAAGATCAACAAGAGCACCTGCAATTCTATCCGCAACCTTATCAGGATGGGACGGATTAACCTTTTCGTACATGTTCTATACTCCTGATTAATGAGACGATTGACTGTTCCGGAAGTGCCTGTTTACCAGGCTGAATAAAGATACTCGTACTTTCCTCCTTTTTAGCTGGTTCTTTCTGGACGTCAGCAATACGGACCAAATCCACGTCACTATTTTTTCCGGAATATTTCCGGATGGCTGTGTTATACCTCTTATCAGTCCGAATTACAATAGGTTTTATAAATATTGTTATCTGAATATCTATTCACTTTTAATTCAAACTGTTCTTAATTTACACACAGCTGATTATAATAGAAACACAGATTTGACAATAATCTGACAATTTCCCGGAATAACGTTTTTCATTGAAAGACAATGAAATTGGTTTTAAAAGCGTTTTAAATCTGTTTTACAGACTTTAATAGTGTTTTTTCTATGTTATGCATCTATTGAATAAAAATACAGAATAGTGATAGCATGGGTGAAAATGTGTTTTTAGGAGATAGAACTTGTTAAAGTACATTGTAAAAAGAGTTTTGTTTGCCTTACTGACCATTCTCATAATCTGTATGATAACATTCTTTGTCATGCATGCAGTTCCGGGTGGTCCGTTCAACAGGGAAAAAGCTCTTTCTCAGGCAACAATAGACGCGCTCAACGCAAGGTATGGACTTGATGAACCTTTATGGACTCAGTTCATTAACTATATGAAGAATCTTCTTCACGGAGACTTCGGAGTTTCTCTGAAGAACGGAAGAGAAATCAGTGCAATCATTGCCGAGTCCTTCCCGACTTCTGCCAGACTCGGACTTACGGCCATGGCCTTTGCACTTACCCTTGGAATAATCCTTGGAAGTACAGCTGCAATCATGAGGAACAAGTGGCCTGACAGACTGATTGTTTTCCTGTCTACACTCTTTACAGCAGTACCGAGCTTTGTTCTTGCAACACTGCTTCTGCTTGTCTTCTCCATCAAGCTCGGCTGGGTTCCTGTATGGAGCGCAACTGAAACCCATTACGTTCTTCCGGTTATGGCTCTTGCAGCTTATCCTCTTGCATATACAACACGTCTTTCCAAGACAAGTATGCTTGATGCACTCGGACAGGACTATATAAGAACTGCAAAGTCTAAGGGTGTTGCAAAATGGAAGATCATCTTCAAGCATGCACTGAAAAACTCCCTTATTCCTGTTATTACATACGCAGGACCGCAGATAGCCTACATTATTACCGGTTCAATGGTTGTAGAAACTGTCTTTACCGTTGGCGGAATAGGAACAAAGTTTGTAAGCGCAATCAACAACCGTGACTATACGCTTATCATGGCAACAACAATCTTCCTTGCCACACTCATGGTCATAGCAACCATGCTCTGTGACATTCTGTACAAGCTTGTTGACCCGAGAATTAAATATGAGTGAGGAGGAAAAGATAATGGAAGACAAAATGCCGAAGAAAAACCCCCTCAGCGCACAGCTGAACCTTTCAAAGTTCAACTCATATATGTTCCAGAAGGCATCTGATGAAGAAAAAAGACAGCAGGATGTAATGAGTGAAAGTACCACCTTCTTCAAGGACGGTATGAGAAAACTCTTCAAGAATCCGCTTGCAGTATTAAGTATTATCCTTCTCGGACTGATTCTTTTCATAATCATCTTTGCCCCTATGATTGTCCCGTATCACTATGAGGAAATCCTCTCTGTTGACGGAATCAGAGACAAGGGAGCCAAGAACCTTGCACCATTTACGTACAGTAAACTCGAACAGCAGTATATAGAAAATGGAGGAAGCAGATTCCCCCATATATTCGGAACTGATGAACAGTGCAGAGACTACTTCATAAGAGTTGTTTATGGAGCAAGAGTCTCCCTTCTTGTAGGTTTCTTTGCAAGTATAATTGTCCTTATCATAGGAATGGCTTACGGAAGTGTCTCAGGATATCTGGGAGGAACGGTAGACCTGATAATGATGAGAATAGTTGATGTCATCTATTCCCTGCCGGACATGCTTATAATAATTCTCCTGTCTGTTGTACTTCAGACGGTGCTTAAGTTCTCACCGGGTTCATTATTTGAGTCCCTTGGAACAAACATGATTTCCCTGTTCATAGTCTTCGGACTCCTGTACTGGGTAGGTATGGCCAGACTCATAAGAGGACAGATCCTCTCAATCAAGCAGAACGAATATATTCTTGCTGCAAAATCAATCGGTGCTCCTACTTCAAGGATTATCAAGAAACACATTCTTCCGAACTGTATTTCAGTCATAATCATTTCAACGGCACTGCAGATTCCTTCAGCAATCTTTACAGAAAGCTACCTGAGCTTTGTAGGCCTTGGTGTTCAGGCTCCGATGCCGTCCCTCGGTTCTCTTGCAAACGCAGCAAGAGGCGGACTTCAGAGCTATCCTTACAAGCTGCTGTTCCCGGCTCTGGCAATCTGTCTGATAGTTCTCAGCCTCAACCTTCTCGGTGACGGTCTGAGAGACGCATTCGACCCGAAACTCAAGAAATAAGGAGGAAAGTATGGAAAAGGAATATTTACTCAGCGTACAGGATCTTCATACATCCTTCTTTACAGATTCAGGAGAAGTTCACGCAGTAAACGGTGTTTCATTTAATCTGGACCCGGGTGAGATTCTCGGAATAGTAGGTGAATCAGGTTCCGGAAAGAGTGTTACAGCCTACTCCATCATGCAGATTCTTGAATCTACAGGAAAAGTTGTAGGAGGAAAGATTCTCTATAAGGGAGATGACCTTACAAAGTGGAGTTCAAAGAAGCTTGATAAGTTCCGTGGAAAGTGTGTTTCAATCATTTTCCAGGACCCTATGACAAGCCTTAACCCGGTTTTCACCATAGGAAACCAGATAGAAGAAGCAATTAAGCTTCATACGGATAAGAAGGGCAAGGAAGCCAGTGACCGTGCTGCAGAGCTTCTTTCTCTCGTAGGTATTACAGACCCTGAAAAGAGACTCAGGCAGTACCCGTATGAACTCTCCGGCGGTATGAGACAGAGAGTCATGATTGCCATGGCCCTGGCCTGCGAACCGGATATTCTGATTGCTGATGAGCCAACAACTGCCCTGGACGTAACAATTCAGGCCCAGATACTTGAACTCATCCAGGAACTTCAGAAGAAAATCGGAATGGCAGTTATTCTTGTAACACACGACCTTGGAGTTATTGCCGAGCTCTGTGACAACATAATTGTCATGTACGGCGGAAGAATCTGTGAAAGAGGAACGGCAAGAGAAATCTTCTACAACCCGAAGCACGAATACACAAAGGGACTTCTTAAGTCCATCCCGAATGTAAACAACATGAAGGAAAAGCTTATTCCTATTGCAGGTACACCTATTAATATTCTGAACCTGCCTAAAGGCTGTGCCTTCTGTGCAAGATGTGAAAACTGCATGAAGATATGTCTGGACCAGGTTCCTGTAGAACTCAGTATAAATGAGAACCACAAGGCTTCCTGCTGGATGAATGTAAAGGAAGTTTTTGAAGCAGAGGGAGGTAAGAAATGAGCAAGAGTCCACTTATAGAAGTCAAAAACCTCAAGCAGTACTTCCCGATCAAGACTGGCTTATTCAAGACTGAGATGCTCAAGGCTGTTGATGATGTTTCATTTTATATCAACGAAGGTGAAACCCTCGGTCTGGTAGGAGAATCAGGATGCGGAAAGACAACCGTCGGAAGAACCCTGCTCCGCCTTTATGAACCGACTGCCGGTGAAGTCCTGTATGAAGGCACCCCGGTAACAGATAAAAACATCTTCAGCATGAGAAAGAAAATGCAGATGGTCTTCCAGGATCCGTATTCATCACTGGACCCGAGAATGACCGTTGAAGATATAATCGGTGAACCGCTTGATGTTCATAAGCTCTACTCCGGCAAGGGAGAAAGAAGAGATAAAATCCTTCACCTTATGGAACTTGTAGGACTTAATGCAGAGCATGCTACCCGTTATGCCCATGAATTCTCAGGCGGACAGAGACAGAGAATTGGAATTGCAAGAGCACTTGCAGTTGATCCCAAGTTTATTGTCTGTGACGAACCTGTTTCAGCTCTGGACGTATCAATTCAGGCCCAGGTAATCAACATGTTTGAAGAACTTCAGGAGAAACTTGGAGTTGCTTACCTGTTTATTGCCCACGATCTGCTGGTAGTTCACCATATTTCTAAAAGAATTGCTGTCATGTACATGGGTAAGATTGTAGAAACAGGCACCGCAGATGATGTAAACTACAACTCGATACACCCGTATACATGCTCCCTTATGTCAGCAGTTCCAATTCCGGATCCTGATTTCATAAGAGGCAGACAAAGAATTGTTCTTGAAGGAGATGTACCAAGTCCGCTGCACATGCCTTCCGGTTGTCCTTTCAGAACAAGATGTAAACATGCATGTGAGAAATGTGCCGAGGCCATGCCGCCATTAACAGACAGAGGCAACGGCCACATGGTTGCATGCTGGGTAAAATAATATTTGTAATCCATGGCAGAAAGCCAAAAATTATAAGGAGAAAGAAATGAAGAAAACATTTGTAATCTTAATGGTTATGCTTGTTCTTGGTTCTTGCATTTTTGCTTCCGGTGCTAAAGAAGCTGATAAAACAGTTGAAAAAGCTGTTGAAGTAATAGTTGCAGAAGAGTACAAGGGAGCTGATTATGTTGATCCAGTCGCTGGATGGGCACAGTATGATGCTCTTATCGCTGCTATCAAGGCAGAGACAGATACAGCAAAGAGAACACAGATGATGCATGAAGCTGAAGACATTCTTATGTCTAACTGGTGTGTTATCCCTCTCTATTACTACAACGATCTTTACATGCAGAAGTCTTATGTAACAGGCGTTTATTCAAACCCGTTTGCTACAAAGTTCTTCCAGTATGCAAAGCTCACAAACGGTGCAACAACACTTCGTGTCAACCTCGCTTCAGAGCCTGATTACCTTGACCCGGCTCTCAACAGCTCAGTTGACGGCGCATGTCTTGCAGCAGCTTCTTTCGCTGGTCTTTACACATACAATGCAGAAGGTGTAACAGCTCCGGCTCTTGCAGAAGGATATACTGTTGCAGCTGACGGTGTTACTTACACAGTTACACTTAAGAAGAACCTGAAGTGGTCAGATGGCTCAGCTCTTACTGCTAATGACTTTGTATATTCATGGAAGCGTGCAACAGATCCTCTCACAGCTGCTGACTATGCTTACATGTTCAGCGGATTCGACGGATACGAAGAAGGCAACCTCAATGTCGTAGCTCTTGATGACAATACTCTGCAGTTCAAGCTTATTGCTCCATGTGCTTACATTGAAGACCTTATGGCATTCCCGACATTCTTCCCTGTCAAGCAGGCTGCTGTTGAGTCATATGCAGACTGGATGACAAGCCCGGGCGGCTGGTGCCAGGAAGCTGGATTTGTTTCAAACGGTGCTTACGTATGTACAGAATGGAACCATGATGTTTCAATGACATACACAAAGAACCCGTACTACTACGATGCTGACAAGGTATCAATTGAAAAGATCGAGTTCATGCTCTCAGCTGATGACAACGCAATCTTCGCTGCTTACAACTCAGGAAGCATTGACTTTGCAGATACAGTTCCTACAGACGCTGTTGCCGGTCTTCTTGCTGAAAACAATCCGGAGTTCCACATTGTTGACGAACTTGGAACATACTATGTTGCATTCAATGCAAAGAGCTCACTCTTCGAGGGTAAGACTCCTGCTCAGGCAGCATGTATGAGAGAAGCTTTCTCAATCCTCATTGACCGTGACTACATCTGTGAGAACATTGGTCAGACAGGACAGGTTGCAGCTAACGCTTTCATCCCACTTGGAATGGCTGACGGTAACGGCGGTATCTTCAAGACTGATGCTACAGCTCAGGGTTACTATGATCCGTACGCAATCAACAATGATCCGAAGGGAACAGTTGCAAAGGCTATTGCTCTTCTTTCAGCAGCTGGATATGAATTTGAGAACGGCAAGCTCTCAGCTTCAACACCGATCTCTGTTACATATCTTACAAACACAAGCTCCGGTCATATTGCTGTTGCAGAATCAATTCAGCAGGACCTCGCAGCTGTCGGAATCACTCTCTCAATTCAGGAAAGAGACTGGAACGTCTTCCTTGATGAAAGAAAGCAGGGTAACTTCGACTTTGCTCGTGAAGGCTGGATTGCAGACTTCAATGACCCGATCAACATGCTTGAGATGTGGACAACAGTTTCAGGAAACAACGACTGCCAGTTCGGTCGCTGATTATAGCCTGATTCCGTTAATGAGAGTCGCAGGAAACTGCGGCTCTTTTCTTTTATTCGTGCTAGAATTGATGAGGATAAAAGGAGAAGAGCAATGCTTACGGTAAAAGACAGATATCTGTATGAGGACGGAAAACCATTCTTCTGGCTTGGAGATACAGCCTGGCTCATGCTGGAAAAGCTTTCTGAAGATGAAATCAGACACTATTTCAGAAGCAGAAGTCTTCTTGGATACAATGTTGTTCAGATAGTTCTTCTCTACTCCCTCCCCGACAAATCCGGCATACAGAACGGCATGCCTGTATACGACAGGAACACCCAGGCTCCCGAGTACTTTGATTTTGCAGAAAAGGTTGTTTCCCTTGCAGAGTCTTACGGCATGTATACAGCCCTTCTTCCTGCATGGGGCTCCTATGTAACCCAGGGTTTTCTCAATGAATCAAATGTTTCTGAATATGCAGAGTTTCTTGGGAAAAGATTCTCAAAGCACAAGAACATAATCTGGATTATGGGCGGAGATGTAAGGGGAGATGAAAAATTTAACGTCTTCGACGCCTTCGGCAAAGCTTTAAAGGCGCAGGACCCTGACCACCTTATGAGTTTCCATCCGTTCGGCAGAACACTCTCCGCCAGATGGTTTAACAGCTGCAGCTGGCTTGACTTCAACATGTTCCAGTCCGGTCACAGAAGATATGACCAGAAAATGCTTCAGGTCTGGGATGACGAGACAGCTATCTGGTACGGAGAAGACAACTGGAAATATGTAGATGAGAACAACTCATTCACTCCCGTAAAACCATGTCTTGATGCGGAGCCAAGTTATGAAGGGATAATCCAGGGACTTCATGATTTCTCACAGCCCTACTGGGAAGAAAAAGATGTAAGAAGATATGCCTACTGGTCTGTATTCAGGGGAGCCTGCGGATTTACTTACGGTCACAACTCCATAATCCAGTTCTATGACCCCGAAAAAGGCAGTGGTGCTTATGGGGTAAGGGAAAGCTGGAAAACAGCTCTTCACGCACCGGGAAGTACCCAGCTTCAATTTCTGAAGAGCCTCATGGAAAGCGTAGATTTCACAGAGGGAAGAGTCTGTGATGACTATCTTCTGACACCGCAGAAGGAAAGACACTACCACATTTCCCTGTTCGGAGGAGAGAACTTCCTCTTTGCCTACACATTTACCGGAGAAGCTTTCAAGCTTTCCCTTAAGGCCTACAGTGGCAAAAAAATGGAAGCTTTCTGGATGAACCCGCAGAGCGGAGTCTTAACCTATGAAGGAACATATGAGAAGAAAGAAGAAGCCCTCTTCTGCCCGGTAAAAAGATATGAAGATTCAAATGACTGGGTTCTTGTCCTTAAGGAAGTTAATTAAGAGTCTTTTCCGGGGAAGAAAGAGGTCATTTTGCCTCATTCAAAGCCTTTGTCAGTACTTCTACAAGAGAATCCCTGTTCTCCTCAGTTACCTCTATCATCTCGACATTTGCACTGCTTCTTATTTTTTCAGCAAGTTCTGTTCTTGCCATCTTCTGAAGCACACCGAAAACTACCATGTCTGAAGAACTGATAAGGCTCTCTATGTACGCGCTGTACCTGTGAGCATCAGACTCCATATTTCCAATCTCATCAATAACAATTATGTGTTTATCTTCTGCCTCCTGAAGCAGTTTTACGCCAAGTGAATCAAAAACCTCAGGTTTCTTCTCCGTTACATGGTGATTTGTACAGATTCCGCAAAGAGTCTTTTCTTCCTCTCCCGTAAGTGACCTCAGATAGACCTTTCTTACAACCCCATTCAGTTCTGAAACAGAAAGAATACCACCGTATGAAGTTGTAATATTCTTCAAAACCTTTGAAACCAGAGTACTTTTACCTACCTGCTTCTCACCTTCAAGAAAAAAATGCATGAAACTATTCCTTTACCTCTTCTATAAATATTGTAGTTCAGTATTTTACAGTTGTAAATTTACTCTTTTACATAATTCTTTGTAGCATTATAATGGTTTTCAGCATTTTTTGGAGATGGGATATGAAAAGAAAGAGCGCTAAGGAACTACTGGTGGACTCCTTCAGGGAGCTGGCCATGACAAGGTCTTTTGACAAGATAAGCACACATGACATAACAGAAAACTGTGGCTATTCTACGGCAACATTCTACAGACAGTTCAGAGACAAGTACGATCTTGTTGCATGGGCATACTGTCAGGATACCGAACAGATTTTCAACACCAGCGAAAACAGTAACAGGAGCATTAAGGAAATCCTTATCTCTGCTGCAAAATACTACTATAACCATAAGGCTTACTTTGCAAATCTTCTTCTTAACGTAAGAGGCTTTGAATCCTTCATGCTAAACATGACGGAAGTTAACTATAAAAAAATGCTTGAAATACTGAAATCAGCAGGAAAAGAGGAGAATCTTGACAGATACACTGAAATGCTGGTGCGTCAGTATGTCATAGGAATGGTCGGATTCATCTGTGAATGGATAGTTGATAAGCAGAAAGCTGATTTGGATGAACTTATATCAGTATTTCTTGATACATTTCCATATAAACTGAACAAATATCTTACCACCTAACCATATTTAATAAAGTATCAATTTTGCTTATCATATAATGCAGGAGATTAAATATGTTTTATTTTATGTTGTATCCGTTTATGGTCTACAGCAAAATCATGGTTCTTGCTGCAATTATTCCGGCTGTCATTCTCATGGTATATGTCTATAAATCAGACCGCCTTGAAAAAGAAAGCCCGAGGTTTCTCGGATCCCTCATAGTATCCGGAATACTCTCAGCCCTTGTTGCCCTGGTTCTTGAGTGGGTCTTAAGCGCAATCCTTGATTCTGTAACAGGAATCTCAGAGACAGCTTACAATGTTATTCTCTACTTTATAATAGTTGCCGGCTCTGAAGAGTGTTCAAAATACTTCTTCCTCAGGCGAAAGACCTGGAAAAGCAGAGAATTCAACTGCATGTATGACGGAGTTGTCTATGCAGTATTTGTATCCCTCGGCTTTGCACTCTGGGAAAACATAAGTTACGTAATGCGCTGGGGTCTGTCAGTTGCCCTCTTAAGAGCCGTTACAGCCATCCCGGGACATGCATGTTTCGGAGTGTTCATGGGAGTCTTCTACGGTCAGGCAAGAGGATATGCCTTCATGAGGGAAGTCAACAAGAAGAAAGTCATGAACGTACTTTCAGTTCTTGCCCCTGTAGTTCTTCATGGAGCCTATGACTATATAGCTTCCTCTACAGCAGAGAATTCATCCTGGTACTTTATTATCTTTGTTGCTGCCATGTTCATTGTCTCCCTCATTATGGTCAAGAACATGAGTAAAAATGACAGATACTTCAGACTTAACAGAAGCACTATAGATTACGAAATACTGTAAAAGAAACATTCTTTATATGGGGATCACCATGTGTGGTCCCCTTTTTATATGTGTGCCTGTTTATTGACGTATAAAGAAGAACTGCATAAACTTATTTTCAAAAGGAATATAGAGTTTTCCGTACAGGGAAAACCAAAAGAAATGAATATGGAATCTAATCAGAACGAAGAATTAAAAGTAAAACAGATATCATTCAGAAAGCTCTCATATGAAGCCCTTCCTGAAATGTGGACCTTCCAGTTTCTGGTCGGCCTTCTTCTCATCATTCCTGCAGCACTTATGAGTGCTGTCATAGGCTGGGTTGCCGGACTTGGTGGAGAAATCATCACAACAGCAAATATAAAATCCTTTATACTCAGCTGGAAGCTTCCTGTTGTACTGATTCTCGGATTCATAATGGTTGTCATATATCTGGTTTTTGAACTGCTGGCTCAGATATATATGAATGAACGTGTTCTTAACGGAAAACAGGTCAGTATAAGACAGTGCCTTATGGATGCCATCAAGTCTGTAAAAAGATTTATGAATCCGGCTGGAGTCAAAGCCATACTGTTTATATTTATTGCAGCTCCATTATGCGGAGTTGGTTTTGTACTCAGTCTCTCACAGTCATTCTATATTCCTAATTTCATAATGGAGGTAGTCCTCAAGACTCCTCTGTTCACAGCCTTCTATCTGCTGGCACTTGTCGTTCTTATTCTTATAGCATTCAAGTCAATGTTTATATTCCATACCGTCATTATGGACGGCATGACTCCGGCAGAAGGAAGAAAGTATTCTGCAAAGCTGGTCAAAGAAAACAAGTGGAAGTTCCTCAAGGGATTAGTCGTAAACACTCTGGCAATTGCAGGTATTATTATTGCTTCAAACGTAATTCTCTATCTGCTTCCAAAACTTATTCTCGGAGGTTGGGGTGATAGTCTTCCAAAGAACTACAAAATAGACCTTGCACATATTTTTGCAACCAATGGAAGTCTGACAAGTCTGGAACTTGAGCTTATTGCATACAGAACCTGTGCATCCTTTGCAGTTCTTATTGAAAAGTATCTGTTCTCAATTGTCAGTCTGCTCTGCGGAGCCTATTTCATGCTTCGCATTTCCAAATACTATCTGGAGTTCTCAGGCAGAGGAAGAGAGCTCTGGCCGGAAAGACCTAAGAAGTCTCTTTACCGCAAGAAGATCATCATGATTATCCTTATGTTTGCAGTATTCATTGTTGCCTCAATCTTTATCGGTCTTCAGTACAATGCAATCATAACAAGAGACAAACCAGTAACTCTGGTCGCCCACCGTACAGGCGGTACAATGGCTTCCGAGAACTCTCTCGAAGGTCTTGAACTTGCAATTGAGCATGGCTGCTACGCTGCTGAAACTGATATACAGAGAACAAAAGACGGTTACTACATAATCAACCACGATAATGACTTTGGCAGACTTACAGGTGTTTACAAGGCTCCTCAGGATATGACTCTGGCTGAAATCAGGGAACTCAGGATTAAGGATACAACCGGAAACGGACAGGAGCTTAAGGTTCCTGAGTTTGAAGAGATGCTGGATGTAGCCAAGGGCAGAATCAAGCTCTTTGTAGAGCTTAAGGGCGCTACCGCAGACAGACAGATGGTAGATGATGCCGTAAGGATTATCCGCGAACATGACTGCGTCAATGATGTAGCCCTCATCTCCCTTGACTATGATATTATCAACTACGCTGAAACAACCTATCCGGAATTTGAGACAGGAACCCTGTTCTTTGCAAGTCTCGGAAATGTTGCAAAGCTTAACTGCGACCTTATCATTATGGAAGAAGAAAGCGCAACAGATACAAACATCAGCAACATCCATGAAGCAGGAAAAGAAGCAATAGTCTGGACAGTAAACACAGAGGATGGCTTGTACCACTTCCTGGATTCAAAGGTAGATTCAATTATTACAGATGAAATCATCCTGGCAGAAAAGGTTCAGAAACAGCTTAATGAAAGAACGGACCTTGAAGTCCTTGAAGATAATCTGGAAATATTCTGATAAAAAGAAAGAATAAAAAAGGGGCTGTAACAAAAGTCGGTTTTGCCGACTGAGGGTTGCAGCCCTTCTTTTATGACCAAAACAAGGAAAAAGAGACGCCCGGGGACTCGAACCCGGGGCGTGCAGTGGTAAAATGATTCCGCCAGGAACATTTACCAT
>JAIKXP010000080.1 GCA_024684115.1 Sphaerochaetaceae bacterium
TGTCTATACGGCTTAGAACAAGCCCTTCTTCGGCAGATGTCGGAACAAATTCAACCTCATCTCCAACAACAATCGGGTTGTATTCTCCTTCAGCCTGTTCAAGGTGCTTACCCTTAATCCTGCAGAGGAAACTCCCTTCATTATTCTTTACCGTGTAAATATTATTTATAGATCTGTATACGGTTCCCCTCATCTGCTCTCTCCGTATCTCTTTATAAAATCTTCAAATCTCTGCGGAACAGGAGCTTCAAAGTGCATTTTCACGCCGGTAACCGGGTGATAAATCTCAAGAATGTGGCTGTGAAGCATAAGAGTGGCTTCCGGATATCTGTTTGCCCTGTTGTTGTAAAGCACGTCTCCTATTACCGGGTGTGAGAGACTCTTCATGTGGACCCTTATCTGGTGGGTTCTTCCCGTGAAAATCCTTACATCCGTCAGAGCAAAACTTCCGTACTGCCTGATTACCCTGTATTCGCTCTTACTTAACTTACCGCCGCTTTGAACCCGGGAGAAAAGCTTTCTGTTGCAGCTGTCCCTTCCCATCATAAACTCAACCGTCCCCGAAGGAAGTGTAAAGACTCCGTCACAGAGAGCCGTATACCTCTTGCTGACCTCTCTGTTCTGAAACTGCATGGCAAGGTTTTCATGGGCCTTAGCAGTAAGGGCAATCACAAGGACCCCGCTTGTATCCTTATCAAGCCTGTGAACTATGCCCGGACGGGCAATGTCACACTCATCTGCCATCTCACTGATAAGTTTTTCTCCATACCTGTATGCCAGAGCGTTTACAACCGTTCCGTTTATGTTTCCTGCTCCCGGGTGTACTACCATTCCCTGTGCCTTATTGATTACCAGCATGCTGGAATCTTCATACAGAACTTCAAGAGGCAGATCCTGAGGCTCTATATGATCAAAGACTTCTGCATTATAGAACAGCATGACAGTATCATTTTCCTTAACCCTGTCACTCTTTCTGGATGGTTTTCCGTTTATAAAAATCTCACAGTCCGGACCGGTAAGTGCAGAACGGGAAAGATCATAAATATTGGAAGACAGAAATGAATCAACTCTGTTTGAGGCGTAATCTTCCGTAACCTTGAATTCGTAAGTGCGGGATATCTTCATTCAGAAAGTCCGATTATGTAGTCTATAAGAGAAATTGAAGCAGTAATACCGGCAGTAATTGCCATTACACTCCAGAAATCAGTGTTTCCGTTAAAGGAACTTACGGCCAGATATGTCAGCGGATAGACAACCGGAATGCCTCCAAAGAAAATTATTTCTGCACGTCTGAGCTTTATTTCCCATTTTGGAAACTCCGAATCCGAATAGGGTTTTGCATTTGACATATCAAGAGCAAAGAGACTGGATGAGACAACAACAAGAAGCAGAACTGCAATTATCTTCTTAAGCATAATCCCTTTCTCCGTATATGGCTGTTCCTATCCTTACCATGGTAGAACCCTCTTCTATTCCTATCATGTAGTCTCCGCTCATACCCATGGAAAGAATTGAAAGATCCATGTTGTTAAAGCGTTTCTGACATTCTACACTCAGTTCTCTTGTTCTTGCAAAAGCCTTTCTTGTAAGCTCATCTTTAATTTCAGGAGGACAGTTAACAGGACCCATACTCATGAAACCCCTTACCCTGATATTTTTAAGCTTACCGGCTTCTTCAAGGGCCTGAATAACTTCTTCCTTTGAAGAAAAACCGCTTTTGGATTCTTCTTCAGCAGTATTTACTTCAAGAAGCACATCCATTACCTTACCGCATTTCAAAGACGCCGCGTCTATTTTTTTAAGAAGAGAAACAGAATCCACGCTCTGAATCATGTCAACAAGAGGAACAACCTTATTTACCTTATTGGACTGAAGGTGACCTATCATGTAAACCTTCATATCCTGAGGTCTTTCTCCTGAGAATTTTTCTACTATTTCCTGAACGTGGTTTTCTCCGAAATATCTGGCTCCGGCTTCATAGCTTCTCATTATCTCTTCCAGAGTTCTTGTTTTGGAAACTGAAACCAGAACAGCACTGCCTGTTTTTGACTTAATTTCATCCAGAATCTTTCTGTATTCTTCAACGGTCCTCATAGACTTAAAAATACAACATAAGTCAAATCATCACAACATGCACATGGGTGTAAAAAAGAGGCTGTAACAGAAGTCTGTCATTTCCGGCGGTGTGTTACAGCCTCCTTGTTTTAAGCCCATCTCTACCTGGGTCTGCTGATGATTTTTATTCTTCATCATATTTATCTTCAGTGAAATAATTTTTTCCATATTGATTGGATGAAGAAATTTCGATAATCACCCTTACAATTATAAAATGGATGAAGAAAACAAGGCTTGCAAAGCTTTAAGCTGTCTATAAATACCCCTTTTCACCTTTATCTTTCAGTGAAAAATTTTTTTCAGATTAAATGGATGAAGAATTTTAGATATTTGACTTCAAATAGTTGAATTGGATGAAGCGAAGCTATAA
>JAIKXP010000088.1 GCA_024684115.1 Sphaerochaetaceae bacterium
GGAGCAAACCTTGCAGCAGAAGCAGAAAAATACCTTCTTTCGTTAGGACTTTCTGCTCAAGAGATTTCAAATCTTAAAACAAACCTTTAAGATAGCATCCATGGGCAGGTGAAAAATGGCGAATAAGAATAAAAAGAATACGGTCAGCGAAGAAGAGAAAAGAAAAAAGAGTGCAGGCTTCATAAGACTGCTCTACGGATTTATAGGAATAATTGTCTCGGCAATCTCCATTGTTGCGTGCATTGTCTATAAAGGCCCCGTCTACATGGTTGTGAGCTTTGCAACCCTTCTTGTCATATCCGTCATTTTCATTATTTCGGGCATGAATCTCTATAAAAACTGATGAAATGACCACTTCCGGGAAAAAGAAGGCAGACATAATCCTGATAGCTGCTCTTCTTCTTGCAGCACTATTATTTCTCCTCTTTCAGCTCTTCTCAAGACAGAGCGGAGCAGTTGTGAAGGTAAGTGTGGGAGGAGAAGTTGTAAAGGAGCTTTCCCTCTCGAGGAACCAGCGCTATGAGATAGGAGGAGTAAACGGGGGCTTCAACACCCTTGTAATAGAAAACGGACAGGCCTGGATTGAAGATGCGGACTGTCCGGACGCGCTGTGTGTTCATATGGGAAAAATAAGCTTTGAAGGTCAGTCCATAGTATGCCTGCCCCATCAGGTAGTAGTTACGGTTGAGGGCTCTTCTTCAGAGTCTTCCTTAGATGCAGTTGCTAAATAATGGTAAAGAATAAATGAAGCGTTTTCTGACAGTCCTTTTTATTGTTATCTCTCTTGTTCCCTCTGTTTTTGCACAGGGAAGAACTGAAACTGTCTTTACTCAGGAAATATTTGCAATGGACACTTACATGAGTGTCAAATGCTACGGAAAAGAAGCAGAAGAGGCCGCTATGGCTGCAGTTAGGGAAATCCAGAGACTGGACAGTCTTCTGTCCACCGGAAAAGAGACAAGTGAGGTCTCCCGGGTAAACTCATCTGGCTCTGCAGTTCTCACAGGGGACATGAAGGAACTTATGGAACTGTCTCTTATGGCTTATGAAAAAACTTCCGGAGCCTTTGATGCGACCATTTTCCCGCTTATGGAACTCTGGGGCTTTTCTTCTAAAGAGTTCAGGGTTCCCGGTAAAGAAGAGATAGAGGAGACCTTGAAAAAAACAGGAAGCGACAAGCTTTCCTACGACAGTGAGAGTGGAAAACTTGTTCTGGGAGAGTCTCAGAGGCTGGACTTTGGTGGAATAGCCAAGGGCTACACATCCATGAAACTCAAAGAAGTCTTCTCTTCCTTTGATATAGACGGGGCCATAGTCTCCCTTGGGGGCAATGTTCAGACTTACGGTGCCAAACCGGACGGCTCTCCGTGGAGATGCGGCATTCAGGACCCTTTTTCTTCTTCAGGACAGTCGGTTATAGCTGCCATAGAGGCGGATAATCTGGCCGTAATTACTTCCGGCTCATACGAGAGGTTCTTCACAGGTGAAGACGGAAAGACCTACCACCACATAATAGACCCGTCTACCGGCTACCCGGCAGAAAGTGATCTGGTCTCCGTTACAATAGTGAGCAAAAACGGTGCAGAGGCAGACGCCCTTTCAACCGCGTGCTTTGTCATGGGAAAGGAAAAGGCCGTAAAGCTGTGGCAGGACAGTGGCAGGGAGTATGAGATGATTCTTATTACAAAGGACGGGACCCTCCACATAACAGGTGGACTTAAAGACAGTTTTCAGACAAACAGTAAATTTGAAATCATCTACTGAAACACTTTCTCAAAGGTTGCCAAGTCTCCTCTGTCGGTTTACCATGAACAGAACCATTTCATAACAGGGGTGTCAGTCATGGAAAAATCAAAGGTTTATTTTACTGATTTCAGAACAAGAGTAGGCGTGAGCCAGGGTGAAAAACTCAAGAGGCTCATAAGGGCAGCCGGAATTTCCAGCATAGATTTTGACGGAAAGTTTGTAGCAATCAAGATGCACTTCGGAGAGCTTGGAAACCTTGCCTATCTCAGACCTAACTACGCAAAGGCAGTTGCTGACGTTGTAAAGGAGCTTGGAGGAATTCCATTTCTTACAGACTGTAATACCCTTTATCCTGGAAGCCGTAAGAATGCGGTAGAGCACCTTCAGTGTGCAGAAATCAACGGATTCAACTCCGTTACCACAGGCTGTCAGATAATAATTGCAGACGGACTGAGGGGCACGGACGATGCCGAAATTCCTGTTCCAAACGGAGAGCTCTGCAAGACTGCCCTTGTTGGCCGTGCACTTGTAGATGCAGACATTCTTATCTCCCTGAACCACTTCAAGGGCCATGAATCAACAGGTTTTGGCGGGGCCCTTAAGAACATAGGAATGGGTGGCGGAAGCCGTGCAGGAAAGATGATCCAGCACAACGACGGCAAGCCGGAAGTAATGCAGGACGTATGTAGGGGCTGCGGAAGGTGCGCCTCCTCCTGCGGAAGTGATGCCATCTCCTACGGACCTGACCGTAAAGCCATCATCAATCAGGACCTGTGCAAGGGCTGCGGAAGGTGTATTGGAGCCTGTAACTTTGACGCTATAGTCAACCGTAATGAAGATGCAAACGAGAAGCTCTGCTGCAAGATTGCAGAGTATTCACAAGCCCTTTGCAGCGGAAGGCCAAGCTTCCACATAAGCCTGATTATGGACGTATCTCCTAACTGTGACTGTCATGATGAAAATGATGCTGCAATTCTTCCTGATATCGGCATGCTCGCATCCTTTGATCCGGTAGCTCTGGACCAGGCCTGTGTAGACCTCTGTCAGAAGGCAACTCCAATACGCAACAGCCAGCTTGGAGATAACCTGGCAGACCCGGAACATCACCACTACCATGACCACTTCTTTGACAACAACCCGAATGTCAGATGGAAGGAGACACTAGAGCACGCAGAGAAGATTGGTCTCGGAACAAGAGACTACGAGCTGAAGATTATAAAATAGTAAACTTCAGCAGAAGCGGGTTGTGGTCCGAATAGCGGAAAGCCTCATCTAAAGTCTTAAACTCATTGATCTTTATGTTCGGAGAAAGAATCATTGCGTCTATTGAATAGTACTGCACGTTTTCCGGAACAGGGTCGTAGGGCTGGTTCAGAGACCTGGCTGTAGGAACGCTTAAATCATAGGCCAGGGTCCATCCCTCAGGCAGCAGGCTTTCATCTATAGGAACTGTTTCCCAGTCGTTGCTTGTTTTCGGGTACACTTCGCGGCTTCCCGGCAGGAACTGGTTGAAGTCTCCGGCAGCAATTACGTAGTTGCCCTTCTCATATTCACTCTGAATAAGACTCAGAAGCTGCCGGGTCTGCTTCTGCCTTCCGTCTCCCTCGGTGTAGGCTTCAAGGTGAAGGTTCACAAGAACAAGGTATTTATCTGTACCTTCAATCGGAATGTAGCTTGTAAGAAGACATCTCTTGAGGTTGAAAACCCTCACAGGCCAGGAGAACGGGCATAAGAGTGAGTGTCTTTCTGCTTTTTCAATGGTAAGGTCGTCCGTCAGGGTAAAGAGGCCTGAGTTAACCCTGCCCATAGGCGGGAACGGAATAGGAACGAACAGGCAGGAATAGTTAAGAGCGAAAGCCGAAGCATCAAACCCCTCGGAAAGAGAGATCCTCTCGTCTATCCTGTAGGTCCTTGAACTGGAGGAGTCGACCTCCTGAAGCAGAACAAGGTCCGGATTATACTTATCTATGGTCTCACCGATTCCCTTGAGATAGCCTTCTACAACCTCACGGCTCTGAGGCCTTCCTGTCTTTCCTCCGTCCATGAAGAAATCCATTTCCTTACCAAGTCCGGCGTAGCCAATGTTCCAGCAAAGGAGCTCCATCTCCTTTCCCTTTTCAGCCTTTCCCGTCTGGGCGGAGCTCTGTACGGGA
>JAIKXP010000019.1 GCA_024684115.1 Sphaerochaetaceae bacterium
TAGATTGTCCTGTAAGTAAGATAGGATCTCTCAGCCTTTCCTGTTAAGACAAGAAACTCATAGTAATCTTCCTCCAGGCTCTTTACGGGAGTAAGTGCCCACAGAGAAAAAGCCATAAATATGGTCAGCAGGACCAGAACTGTTTTCTTCATATCTCTTCCTTTAAAGCTGCATGGATTCCATGCGGTATCTGATTTCCGGATAGGCGTCCAGAGCCTTCTTAAGTCTGCCAGGAAGTGTCGGATTACCGTGGTTATCATCTGCAATTATGTCAACAAGATCTCTGTCTATGTATTTAAGTGCGCTTCTGTTCTCAATGCCGGAGACATTTACCTGTATCCAGGCTCCGTTCTCCTTGAACATATCAATATCCTTACTGTCAGGGGTAAGCCATCTGTACCTTTCAATGTGGGCTATTACCGGTTCCAGGTTTTGTTCGGTAATCTGGGAGAGCTTCCTTCCAAGTCCGAACGGCCTTCTGTCCACGGGAAATTCAACCAGGGCGAACCTTCCGTTAAAAGGTATGGTCTTCACCTCTATCTGACTGTCAAGGTACAGTTCACTGCCAAGAAGAACTCTGATTCCAACCCTGGATGCATCTTCAGATGCCTGAAGGAAGTTCTTCCTTATGTTCTCAACACGGGTATGAACCGTAGGATGAAACAGATGAGGCGTCAGAACCAGACATTCAAACCCGCACTCTGCGTATTTATCAAGAAGCTCAAGGTATTCCTGCCTTGTCTGAACTCCGTGATCAACGCCGAAGAGCAGATGAGAATGAATATCAATGTATCCCATTTGCTCAGCTCTCATCCTTCTTTGACATATTCTCAATTTCTGAGAGCATGTCCATGGTGCGGTCCTGTCCTCTGGATTCAGATTTCTGCTTCTTTACTTCAGCCTTACCCTTTCCGGACTCAAATTCATCTAAAGTGGAGAAAGCCTTTTCAGGAACCTTATCATATTTCTGTACCTTGTCTCTCATGATGACTTCTTTCTTGTAGTGAGCCTTGTAGGAACCCCTGGCATCTTTGTAAGACTCTCCGCCCTTCTTCTTTGAGTAGCCGTAACCGTAGCCGTACTTGCCGTATCTTCCATAGGAAGAGCCATAACCATAGTGACCGTAGTTGCCGTAGGAACTCTGGTTCCTGGAGATGACACCGTAGTATACATATCCTAAGAGAGGAGCCTGAATGAAGCCAATTTCCTTCATGAAGGCAGCAAGGGATCCCTTCTGAGCAACACCGGCTCTTATGTTTATGATAAATCCATCAAGATGCTTTGCAATATGGGTGAACTCTGAACCGTATGAAAGAGGTGCACAGTCTATGATTATGTAGTCATAGTACTTTCTGAGCTTGCCCATGATTTCTCCCATTCTCTCAGAACTGTAGAGGGCGTTTGGATTTCTTGTACCCTTTCCAGGAGGAAGAACATGGAGATTAGGAATCTTATCAAATGGAGCGACTATGCATGAAAAAACCGGCACGTGGTCTACGATTGCATCTACAAGACCCACTTTGCTCTTCTTTACACGGAAGAAGTTCTCAACTGAAGGTCTTCTGAAGTCTCCGTCAATTACAAGAACCTTCTTTCCTGCCATGGCGTAGGTTGCTGCTATGTTACAGATAGTAGTTGTCTTACCTTCACCCATATCAATGGAGTTGATTGAGATAACCTGAACATTGTCAGCGACGGAATAGAGAATGTTGTTGGCAACTGCCCTGTATCTCTCAGATACCCGGCCATCAGGATCATTATAAACAAACAGTTGCGGCACTTCCGCTTTGATACCTTCCAGGGAGACAAAAGGAGTCCAGCCGAGAGAAGGAACATCTGGTCCGAGAATTCTTGATACCGTATCTTCATCAGAGATGGTGTTGTCCATAAATTCAAGAACCACGGCAGTAGCAGCGCCAAGAAGAATTCCTCCAATAGCAGCAACAAGAAGTGTGAACATCCTTCTCGGACTGATTGGCTTTGTCGGGATAACAGCGTCATCAATTACCGTAACGTTACTTACAACTGCAGCCTCAACCATTCTTGTCTCTTCAAGAAGCTGTCTCAGGCTGAGAAGCAGCTGTTCATAAATCTGAACGTTTCTCTGAAGATCAAGAAGTGTTCTTTCCATAACCGGATAATCTGTGAGCTCGTTGTTATAAATCTCAATTACACTATCAATTGCCTTTATGTAGGTTGAAACACAGACATAGTCGGTAACCACGCCGGCGCTCATTCCTGCATATTCATACAGCGCATCCTGAATATCTTTCTGCTTTGAGGAAATTGAGTTCTTAAGTACGTAGACCCTGTTTTCAGATTCAGAGTTGTTTTCAATGTTCTTGTAAAGGATGAGCTCCTTACAGTTGGACATGTAGTCTTCAAGAAGTGCTGAGATATAGGGGTCTGCGAGAACCTTTGATACCAGCTCCTGTGGATTATCCATAAGGGTGTTCAAAAGGGTTTCTATCTCAATCAGCTGGAGCTTAAGCGGTTCAATCTCAAGCTGGCACATGGCAATCTTTGTAGAGAGCACGCTGCTCTTCTCTGCCAGGTAGTCAACACCGCTTTTTTCCTTGTACTCGGAAAGCTCTACGGCAGCCGCTTCCAGAAGCTTCTCTGTTTTTGGAATCTGCTCTTCAATAAAGGCAACCTGTGAACTCTTTGAGTTCTTGGCTATCTCGGTGAGCATGTCTGAATAAGCTGAAAGAAGTGCATTTGCAAAGTCTGCACAGAACTTAGGATTTGTATCCTTTACAGTTATAGTGACTATCTTTGTATTTGATACCGTTGAAACGGAAATCTTTTCCTTGAAGGTTCCGTTTTCAATGGCTTTAAATATAGTTTCCTTTGAGTAAGGCTCCCCGTCCGGATCGAGATAATCCGATATGTTGAGCTTATTAATGGCGTTTTTAAGGTTTCTTGAAGAAGTTATGAGCTGAACTTCAGTATCTATCTTTGAGTTGGAAGAAGAGACGGAAAGCATGTCTTCAATGGAAGAGCCACTCTGAATTGGTTCTACCATGGCACTTGCTCCAGCCTCGTATACATTGTCAGTGTGATTGAGGTAGAAGAAAGCTACTGCCAGTGCCACTACAAAGAACAGATAAATCCAGATTCTTCTGCGCTTGATTGCCCAGAAAATCTGTGGAATGGAAATCTCTATTTCCTCCACATTTTCCCTTATATTTTTAATCCTGCTGTTATCAGTTGCCATACTTCAACCCCTATCAATAACCGGAAATGGTGTGACTGTTAATCACGATTGTAAGAATTGTACCGATTAAGGACAAAACAGATGCCGTAATGGCAAGATTGGCTGCAAAGTTCTTCTGGTTTGCAACAACAGTAAAGTCAGACATGACATAGTCTGATTTAACTGTCTTTCCGTCTTCATCAAGAGTCTTTACAGACTTGGTAGCTTCTGAGTTGAATCCGCCGGCAAGCTTAATGTAATAGTCACTTGTCTTGTCCGGAACATACGGGAATGTTCCAGGATTGTTTACTGCTCCGGTGACGGTTACAACCCTGTCAACACGGAACGGGATTACAACGGTATCTCCACTCTCGAGCAGAAGGGAACCCTTTGAATCAGAAACAAGAGCTTCGGTAGCATTGAACTCAAGTCTTGAATCTCCCCTGAGTATGTAAACAGAATCCGTATCACTGTCAGCGGTGAGCCTTGAAGAAATGCTCCTTATCATCTGCTCTGCAGTCTCCCCCTGAACAAAGCTGTAGATGAATCTGTTGTCTGCAGAAGTCTTCTTTTCACCGTCTGAAGGAATGACTGCTCCGGTAACAGTTATGTAAGGCATACCTGCAGAACTGCCGGATACTGTGTAAACATCTCCATTTACCGGAACATATGAGCCACTGTCTTCAAGACTGATTGTTCTGGCACTGTAAACACCGTCAGTGTAGCCTGATGTTGTTATGCTGCTGCCATCAGCTGAATTAAGAAGTCCTCCGCCGTATACGGAGATAATGTCTTTAAGACTCTCTCCCTCAAGCGGCTGGTAAACACCGGGTTTTGCAACAGAACCCTGGAGACTTACAAGTCTTTCTGCCTTGTTGAATATGACTTCACTTCCCGGAACAAGAAGCGGGTTGTCTTCTTTTGAGCCCATCTTAAGAGCCTTGAAAAGATCGTAATCTACGGTCTTTCCATCCTTGTAGGCAACCGTTACAGCCCTTGTTGAGGCTGTATCGGAAACATATGAAGAGAGGTCTGAGAGTCTTGAAAGTCCCCAAACCCTTACGTACTGGCTGTAGTTGACCTCTCCGGAAATCCTTACTGTAAAGACTCCGCAGCTTTTGAGTATGACCTGAGGAGATGAGTACTTGTAATAGGAAGTAACAAGGCCTTCAATCAGGTCCTTGAACTCGGCATAAGACAGGCCGCTACCGTTAAGAACACCCATCTGAGGGATGACTACACTGCAGTCTGAATCTACAAGAAGTTCACGGGTAATAAGGGTGTTTCCATCTGAATATGAAAGGACCATTACGTCTCCGGGGGTTACCGGATAGTCAGCGTTGCTCATTGCAAGAAGAACTGCATCCTGAGGCACTGAAGCAGCTCCGGCAACGGATGACTCATCCATTCCGAGCTGAGAATAATAGGTGTAATTTATTCCTTCAGGATAAAGTGCGTTCTGGCCGAAGATTCCATCTGCAGTTACAGGCAGAAGAAAAACAGATATTACCAGCAGAAAAAGAACACATTTCTTTAGTCTCATTAATTCCTCACTGAAAATGATACCTATAAGAGTAATCATTAATCTTTAGCTGAAAAATTATAGCATTTTAATATACTACATACAATAAAATGCATATCTTCAGTTCGGTTATTTTTCCGAAAAAGACTTAACAAGACGTGCTATTCCCGCTTCATCTTCGGGGTTCATCCAGTGCACATCTGAAAAACTTCTGAAGAAAGTCATCTGACGCTTTGCATAGTGAATTGAATTCATGGAAATCTGCTCTGATATTTCTTCCAGTTCTGCTTTGGACAGCTCTTTTGCCCTTTTACCTGACGGATGGGATAGAAACTCCCTGTAGCCTATGGCCTGCATGCTCTGCCAGGAAATATCTGCACCTTCTTTCTGCAGCCTGTCAACCTCATCAACAAGGCCCTGTTCAAACATAATCTTCACCCTGAGTCTTATTCTTTCATCAAGCTCTTTTTTGTCCCTTTTTAGACCTATTACAAGCGGTTCAACACCATCTCTGGGCTTGTCCGGAAGAGCAAATGAAGAAAGAGGCTTACCGCTGGTCTTATAAACTTCTATTGCTCTGGAAACACGGTAAGTGTCATTTATGTTAATTCTCTGTGCAGAAACAGGATCTACTGTCTTAAGGAACCTGTAGCTCTCCTCTTTTCCGACCTCTTCCATCCATTCTTTAACTTCCCGTCTTGTTTCTTCATCTGACTGGGGAGCCTGAGAGAGTCCGTAGATAAAGTGCTTGAAATAGAAGGCTGTGCCACCGCTTATTACAGGAAGCTTGCCCTTTTCCCTGATTTTCAGGCACGCTTCATCACCAAGGCGAATAAAGTCGGCAACACTGTAGTTTTCCCACGGAGAGAGTATGTCTATGAGATGATGAGGGATAATTCTCTGCTCATCTTCCGAGGCTTTTGCACTGCCAATATCGAGACCGCGGTAAACCTGGACCGAGTCGGCATTTACAACCTCAAATGAAGACGAAAAAAAACTGCAGAGCAAGCCTGTCTTGCCTACTGCAGTCGGACCAAAGAGAAAAACGGATTTGTTGTTACTCTGGCTTTGTATACTCAATTTCTTTATTAAGAACCTTTGTGAGTACAGAAGAGACAATCTTTTCCTTCTGCTCATCAAGTTTCTCAACTCTTTCCTTATCAGCAGCTATGATCTGAGCTTCCTTAATGGCAACACATGTAAGTTCGTAAACGTTGTCTTCAGAATCAATAAGTTTATCAAGTGGAATAGCCAAGGTGTCACTCCTATAAAATTAAAATGCAAAAGGCATTCTAAATCATTTTATTTTTTTTGTACATAGGCGTTTTTCAACAGCCTGAACAATAATATCACAGATTTCTTCCGGAGTCTTGTCATCGGTATCTATTACAAGATCTGCAGCTGAAGTATCACTGTTGTCAATTCCGTAGATTCTTTTATACCTGGCACTGTCATGGCTGTCTCTGGCCTTTGTCTGTGCCATTCTCTCTTCAAGAGTACCGCCTTCCCTCTTGAGAATACGGAGGCTTCTGACCTTATCGGAAGCTGAAAGGTAGACCTTAAGATCCGCATCTTTCATGTTCCAGATGGCAAGACGGGAGCCAAGAACACTGTTTTCATGCTCGTAGGCCATTTCAACCATACGGCGGTCAAGTTCCCTGTCAATATTATCATCTTCCTCCGCCATTTTGCAGAATTCCCAGAAGTCAACACCGCGCTCCTGAGCCATCTGACGGAAGGTAAAATTCACAAGATGATAGCCGAGCTTTTCGGCAACCATGGTAGAAACCGTAGTGTTTCCGCAACCGCTTTTTCCTGAAATAGCAATTCTCATTCTATGTTCCTTATCTGTTCCCTTATATTCTCAAGGCTGTCCTTCATGTTGACAACCTCAAAACTGACACTTACAACCTGATTTTTTGAACCTATCGTATTGATTTCCCTGTTCATCTCCTGACTGAGGAAGTCCATACGCTTACCCACCGGCTCCTCTGATTCAAGCAGCCTCCTGAACTCGGCAATGTGCGCATCAAGCCTCACCATTTCCTCACTTATGGTATACTTGTTGAGCAGAAGTGCAACCTCCATAAGAAGGCGGTTCTCATCGTAATCCTTATCACCGAGCATATCCCTTATTCTGCTTTCAAGGCTTTCCCTGAGAGACCTCTCCATGTCAGCTGCGTTAGCCTTTATGACGGAAAGAGAAGAATCTATCTGGTCAATCAGGGAAGAGAGGTTCTTCTTCATGGCCTTTCCTTCTCTCTCACGGGTAGCAGCAAACTGCTTCATAATCTCAGAAGAGCAGTAATCAAGGCCCTCCCTGTATGCTTCAAAGCCTGAAACGGGAGTGCTTGCCATAACACCCTCGAGCTGGGCAAAAGCGGCCAGATCAAGCTTTAAATCGAACTCCATTCCGCTCATCTTCCTCAGCCTTGAAAAAGCCTCCATATATGATGAAGCAGTCTTCTCATCAAGATTAACATCTACAGCCCCCTTAAGGACCTTGAGCTTTAAATAGAGATCAACGTGGCCTCTCTGGGCATTCTTTTTGATAAGCTCCGTAATCTCCGACTCGTAGGCAGAGAAAACAGGCGGCATGAGACAGTTTATTTCAAGAAACCTGCTGTTAACGGATTTTATCTCCATGCTCAGCATATAATTATCACATGAATACTCGGCGTAGCCGAAAGATGTCATACTCTTCATATCAGACTCCATCAAAAGTAGAAAGACGATTTCAATGTAAAATAGCAGCGGCTATAGGAAATTCCTGAAGTAACGCTTGCAAACGGGACACTGGCCTCAGCTCCTATTACTAAACTTCCTGCACTGTAGTACAGTCCTGCACCGATAATCTCATCAACAGGTGAGCCGAAAAGCGGTCCCTCATAGGTAAGTTCAAGCCTTATGTTTCTATCCCTGGAAAGCTGAAGCGTAAAAGCTGCTCCAACTTCTATAGACCTTGTTTCAGAATCCAGAATGGAGTTACCGGCCACATTGGCATCAAAGACAAAAGTTCTCAGTCTGGCCCTTTCTCCGAATCTGTTTCCATTGTAGTTAATGCTTAAACGCAGGCTCCTGTACATATCTTCAAAGCTGAAATAGGTTGTACTGTCTCTATAGGTAAAGAGAGCAGGAACAGTAGCGTAGAGAGTAAAGTCCTCAACCTTTAGTCCCAGTCCTCCTCTTATATTCAAGTATTCGGTGCCGCTGATTCTTGTGTACTCGGCAAAAAGAGCCTGGTTAAAGAAATCCTGAACTATTGAACTGTAGTAGAGGGAGCAGTTCTGCCTCCACATTGTGGTTCCACCCTCAATTGAGGCTCCCAAACCGAAAACACCCGTTCCGTAGGCTACGTTTACGTCGAATTTCAGGGCATTGAAAATATCATAATTTACATAGTTCCCCTGAGGATTTCTTCCCTTGAATTCATTATTAACACTCAGTCCTGCCTGCGCATATTTTGATGTAAATGACGCTTTAAGCGAGAAGTAAGGACTTGAAGTAAAAGGCTCACTCCAGTCAGAATCCGGAGAAAAGCCGAATTTAAACTCTGAGCCGAATGTATGGGTCTGATTGTAAAAGTAAAGATAAGCCGGGTCTTCAAAGAAAGGACTGTCCGGGCTGGAAATTGCCCCTGCGCAGAAAATAGAGATTAAACCTATTGTGAGCAGTAAAAGAATCTTTCTCATCTGGTTTCTATGGCCCTGGCAAGCTGGTCCGGACAGGAACTGGAACGCATGCCGCATCTGATTCCCTTGAGACGGGAAACAACCTCGTCCGCCTTCATGCCCTTGCACAGGCTCACAAGGCCCTTGTGGTTTCCGTCACAACCACGTGTGAACTGAACATCGGCGACGGTATCGTCGTCATTAATCCACACCTTGATGTCTGTTGCGCAGATTCCCTGCGGCTTGAAATCTATTACCTTCATCCTTCCCTCAATTTGTCAGGTGAGTCATACGCCAGTCAATACAGCGCTGCAGGTAGTCAACATATTCCTGACTCTTGCACATGCCCTTACCGCTGACATCTGAAATCTTCGCTACATCCATACCGTTACACAGGGTTGTCTTCATGACAATATTCAGTGAACCGGCTTCCGTATCATTTGAAATGAATGTTCCAATTCCGAATGCAACCTTAACACGGCCCTTGAGACGGCTGTTTATGTTGCTGGCCTTTTCAAAGTTAAGTGAGTCACTGAAGAGAAGTGTCTTGGTAAGCGGGTCTATTCCAAGACTCCTGTAGTGCTCTATCATCTTCTCTGCCCACTCAAGCGGGTCTCCGCTGTCATGTCTTACGCCGGAGAAAAGTGTTGAGAATGTGAGTCTGAAATCCCTCAAGAAGCAGTCTGTTGTAATGGTATCCGTCAGTGCCGTTCCGTTAAGTACTCCGTACTCATTTATCCATGCATCTAGGGCAAACCAGTTTGAATAGGCCGGGTTGTGTTTGTGTTCTCCCTGACCTACGCACATGATCCATTCATGAGCCATGGTTCCGACGGGCTTAAGTCCCATCTTCTTTGCCAGATATACATTAGATGTTCCGGAGAATTCAGAGCCTCCGGTATGAACACTGCTGAGCTCTTTGACTGCCAGTTCCTGAGCCTCTGAAGAGAGGCGTCTTCTAATTCCGAACTCGCTGAAACGGCCAATGTTCCAGGTTCCG
>JAIKXP010000031.1 GCA_024684115.1 Sphaerochaetaceae bacterium
CTGGTCATGGGTAACATAGATAAATGTTGTGTTGATTCTGCTTCTGAGCTTGATGATCTCGGCTCTCATCTGGTTTCTGAGCTTGGCATCAAGGTTTGAAAGCGGTTCGTCCATGAGCATGACCTGCGGGTTACGGACAAAGGCACGTCCGATTGCAACTCTCTGTCTCTGTCCGCCGGAGAGGGCCTTCGGCTTTCTGTTGAGGTACTGTGTAATATCAAGTATCTCGGCAGCTCTTCTTACTTCCCTGTCAATCTCATCTTTAGGGACCTTGCGGAGCTTAAGTGCAAATGCCATGTTTTCATAAACAGTCATATGCGGATAAAGAGCATAATTCTGGAAGACCATGGCTATATCTCTGTCTTTTGGTGCAACGTCATTCATCAGTTTGTCACCAATGTACAGCTCTCCCTCGGTAATATCCTCAAGTCCGGCAATCATTCTGAGTGTGGTTGATTTTCCGCAGCCTGACGGTCCGACAAGTACTATGAACTCCTTGTCCTTGATGTCAAGGTTGAACTGCTGTACGGCAACAACTCCCCTTTCCGTAATCTGAAGGTTTACCTTCTTCTGTGGTTCCTCTTCCCCAGCCTTCTTTTTCTTCTTCTTTTCATCTCCGGCATTAGGGTAGATCTTCATTACGTTCTTCAATGTCACTGTTGACATAGTTTTTCCGCCCTGAATACGGTGCCTCCGCAAGCCGTACCCTCGCAGATAAATCTGCTTTATGACAGGTCTCCACACTGCCACACCCCGGGCTGATGGGGATTTTCCTCCGTTTGTCCGTCATGAACACTATTTCAGTGGAGTAGAACCCATGCAGACACTTTAAAGTTTTTTCTAACAAAATGATAAATCCACATTCAGCATCCGTTCAAGTAAAATTGACCTTATTTTAGAAATATTGTTATTATTGAGCAGCTGTTAACTTTAAACACTGCAGAAGATTACTGCTGTTCCTTCCCGAAAATACCTGATTTGAAATATAGAACAAAGACACATACTGTAACAGATATAAATGTAGACACAGGACGTGAAGCTACGTAGCCGTCCATCCCGTACATGGCACTTAAAGCATACATGAGGGGAATATAGAGAAGTCCGTCTCTTATGACTGAAAGGGAGAGGGATGTCATGGGCTTTTTCACTGCCTGGAAGAAGGATGTTGAGAGTGTATGGATTCCTGCAACCGGTGCGCAGATGAGCATTATATTCAGGTACCTAGCTCCAAGTTTTACAACCTCTTCATTATCCATGAAGAACCTCACCAGGGTGGGCCCGAACACAAAGCAGATAAGAGTAAGCGCTGTTCCTGCAATAACGACTATGATTGCCGTCTTCATAAAATAATCCTTGAGCGTCTTTTTATCTTCTGCTCCGTAGAAGTAGGCAAACACCGGCTGCATTCCCATAGCTATTCCCATCTGAAGCATGGTTGCGAAGGAAACCACCTTGGCAGTTATGCTCTGGGCGGAAACAGCCACATCTCCGTAGGAAGCGAGTACCCTTCTTGAGAGCGTTCCGGTGACAAAGTTCAGTACCGTCATGAAAGCCATTGGTACGCCGAGGGACAGTACTAAAAGTGAAATATCCTTTCTCAGTGTGAACTTTTTTATGGAGCACGAAATCCCGAATGACCTGCCATTCATGTACACCACGTAGAAAAGTGCCGAGGCAATGTTCGAAACAACGGTTGCCCACGCAGCTCCGGCCACGTCCATCTTAAACACAAGTATAAACAGCGGGTCCAGTATAATATTCAGAACCGTTCCCGTCATGTTTCCGATCAGTGACTGGTAGGACTTTCCGTTTCCCCTTATGAGGCTTCCCATTGCGTTTGCAAAACACATGAACGGGACTCCTATGGAGAAGATTCTTATGTACTGTTCGCAGTACCTGTAAGCTTCTCCCCTTGCTCCGAAAAGGGAGGCCAGAGAGGAGGAGAAGGCAAAGAGACCCAGGCCAAAAACAAGACCGAGAAACAAAGATGTCCAGTAGGAGAAGGAGACAACATGCTCTGCGTTTTCCCGGCTGTTCTTACCAAGCATCATGGCCAGGGCAGAACTTCCGCCTCCTCCGACCAGTACTCCGACGGTTGAAACAAGTGCAATTATTGGAGAAGCGAGGGATAGTCCGCTTACCATGGCAGTATTTCCAAGCTGTCCTATGAAGAAGATGTCTGCCATGTGGTAAATTTCCATAATTAATATGGTAATGATTGAAGGTATACACATCCTGAGCATGAGCTTTGATGCCTTCATATCTTTGAATTCCATTTTCTCATTCTCCATTAATTAAACAAGTGTTGATTTAAAGATAAATTCAAAGTACACTCAAGACAATCAACAGAATAAAAATAAGTGTCGGGATAAACGAAAGTGAATACAGCCAACAATGCTCGCAGCCAGAATACCGAGAAGCTTCTCAAGGAAACCTACAACCGCCTCATAGGCCGCCATCCCGGCAGAAATGTCAACATAGTGGAGCTCTGTACCAGGGCAGGGGTCAACAGGGCCACCTTCTACGCCCACTTCAGCGGTATAGAGGAACTTCAGAGAACAATTGAGAGCGACATGGCTTCAGAGGTCATCCACATTCTCCGGAACCCCGAGCTGGGAGATACAATCATGACTGAGGGTAAGATGAAGATGGTTCTGGAGGCAATAAAAAAGAACAGACCCTTCTACACTGCCTGGTATAAGTCAAGCCGTGATGAGGGTCCGTCCCTTATTGACGGTTTTATTCTTTCTTCAAAAAAGAGCAACTACTCCTTCATTGTCTGCAAGGCAGGGGTAAATGCCCTTATCAAGAACTGGCTTGCGAAAGACTGCAGCACTGATACCGCCACCCTTGCTTCAGTCATAATCCGCTTTTCTTCTTCAGTCCCTGAATTCAATTCCTGATTCATCAGCCTTTTCAATTACGGCCAGTGCGTGGTAGTTGAGTTCTTTTCTGGCCCTAAGTGCATCTCCGCCTCCCTGGAAGCCCTTCTCTACTACAACTCCTATTCCTTCGAGTGAACAGCCGCACTGTCTGATTATGTCTACAAGTGCATTTACAGCATTTCCCTTGGCCATGAAGTCATCTATTATGAGAATCCTGTCTTCAGGCTTGAGCCACTCGGTTGATACAATCATGGTTACGGTCTTTCTGTAGGTGTAGGAGAGTACCTCACTCTTGTACAGTCCGTTCTCAATGTTGTCGCTTTTTGCCTTTTTAGCAAAAATAAGCGGAACTCCGAAGTTATGGGCACAGATTGTAGCCACAGGAATTCCGCTTGCTTCAGCCGTGAGTACAGCAGTTATTTTGCTTACATCAAAAATCTTTCTGAACTCATTGGCAATATAGTCCATAAGTACCGTATCTACCTTGTGGTTGAGAAATCCGTCTACCTTGATTATGTTCCCGGGAAGAACTTTCCCTTCCTTCCTGATCCTGTCTTTCAGAATCTGTGCGCAAGTCTCCATTTCAGTCTCCATTAAAACGAATCTTGCAATAAGTAAATGCCATAAAAACATCTTTTACACAATACATTTACAACA
>JAIKXP010000058.1 GCA_024684115.1 Sphaerochaetaceae bacterium
CAACTTCTTTCGAACTCTGATCTTTTCTTCCGTTCGTGAATTTGAATTGACTAGGAAGCCCTCATGCTTCCATATTATTCCTCATTTCCTTCGTTTTTAATGTAAAGAACTTTGCACTGCCTTTTTGGCGTGCTTCATGAAACTACCACAAACCAAATTTAGTGTCAACAACTATAAAAAAATTTTTTCATCTAAAATTTCTAAAAATTTTATTTTCTTTTATTGTATAGAATTATTCATTAAAAATTTTTTTCTTTTTCAACAAAGCCTCCTGCATTGGTGTCTATAGACAGCAAAAGGAGAACAGATATGAAATGCCGGATAATTATATATGGTTATATCAACAAAGGATTTAACGGACAGCTTGTCGGAATAGAGGCTCAGATAAGAAGCGGATTCCCGGGTTTTGACATAATAGGACTGCCGGATAATTCCATTAAGGAAAGCCGTGAGAGGATCAAGGCAGCCATGAGATACTCCGGTTTTAAGGTCCCTCAGCAGCGCATACTTG
The DNA here is from genome assembly GCA_024684115.1 of Sphaerochaetaceae bacterium. GTDB lineage: Bacteria > Spirochaetota > Spirochaetia > Sphaerochaetales > Sphaerochaetaceae > UBA1265. Next base: position 512 of record JAIKXP010000058.1, read on the forward strand.
TAAGCCTCTCTCCGGCCGGAGTGCCGAAGGCCGGGTCTTCACTTGATCTGGCCCTTGGAATGAGCATTGCCCTGGCAAGGGCGGAGAAACCGGAGAAGGACCTGCCTGAGGTAAAGATTATGCTGGCGGGCGAGCTGAGACTTGACGGAAAGACCGTGAGCGCGCCGTACAGCTACGGAGCCATAGAGTGCGCGAGGAAGAACGGGTGCAACTACTGTATTATTCCGGGCGAAAAAGACCAGAAGCATCCGGACCCGCACGTGTTTTATGCGGACAGTTTTCTTAAGGCGTTCTGGTATGTAAGCCGGATTGCGGAGAATCCTGAGAGCGTCCTTGAGCCGCAGATTCTTCCTGAGCCGGGAAAGAAGACCATTTTCTCAGATGTTCTCGGTCTGAAGGCGGAAAAGCTCTGCCTCACCTATGCAGCTTCCGGATTTCACAGCATCCTTCTTTTCGGGCCTCCGGGCACCGGTAAGACGCTTCTGTGCTCAAAGCTCCACCTGCTGCTGCCGGAGCATGGAGATAAAGAAGTAGAGATTATAAGACGCATATACGGCTGTGCGGGGCTGGAAGTTGAAAGACCTCAGGAACCTATGAGCCGCACCGTGCCTCATGACTGTTCACTTGCGCAGTTCGTAGGAGGAGCAAACACAAGGAGCCCCGGAGAAGGTGCGCTCTCCCACGGCGGGGTACTTATTCTTGATGAACTGGACAAGTATTCAAAAAAACTCATTGAAGCTGTTAGGGACACCTATGACAGGGGCTCAACTGCAAGCTCAAAAAGCGGAGAGCTCATCACCTACCCTGCCCGCTTTATCATGAGTGCCAACATGAACCCATGTTCCTGCGGAGGACTCGGGAAGGATGAGAAAGTGTGTACCTGCACCGCCCTTCAGATTCAGAACCACTGGAACAGGCTTGGCAAGGCATTCATTGAAAGGTTTGACATACGAATTCCTGTTCCGGAGCAGAACACGCTGGAGCTTATGGGAGAAGAAATACTTCCAGACTCTGCATACACGGACATGGTGGCTCTGGCCTGTGACAGACAGAAAAAAAGATATGAAGAGTTTCCTGAAGTTTCATACAACGGTCAGGTCAGGCTCTGCCCTGCTGCGCTGAGGAAACTTGTGGAAGAGTTTGAACTCTTGAAGAAAATGCAGGGAGAAAGCGGAGGAACGAGAAACGTACTCGGAACCGTGGTTCTTGCAAGAACAATAGCCGACTGCGAAGACAGGGACAAGGTTGGTGAAGAAGACATAAGAAAGGCTTTGGATATGAGAAAGTACGGCACAGGAGACTACTACTGGCGCCGCGTTAGTTTTGAACACATATAAAGGAGATGTTGAAAATGGTATTTAACAGAAAATTCATGACAAAAAGAGGCGAGAATGTTAAGTCAGAAGCACTGGCTCTCATTGCAGACAAGCTCTATCAGGCAGGCATTAATTACGAGTGCGAGCCTATTATTAAGCTGAGTGGACGGGGAAAGATCCTGAATCCCGAGTTTGTAGTTATGAACAAGGTTACAGGTGAAAAGTTCTTATGGCTTCACTTTGACAACATGGGAAGTAAAATCTATTCATCAACTGTATTCATGCCAAGGTTCATTAAATACAACAAGCTGGGTTTTATAATGGGAGTCAACATGATTGTAACATGTGAGAAAAAAGAAGAGCCCATTGAAGAGGAAGAAATAGATGATACAATC
>JAIKXP010000107.1 GCA_024684115.1 Sphaerochaetaceae bacterium
AGTTTGATAATAATCTCCTCAATTCAATCTCCACAGGTGCATCTGTTGCCTGTGAAGGAATTCTTACAAAGTCACCCGGAGCAAATCAGGATGTTGAGCTCTCAGCAGAGAAGATAACACTCATAGGAGAAGCTCCAGAGACTTATCCACTTCAGAAGAAGCGCCATACTCTTGAGTACCTCAGGGAGATTGCCCACTTAAGACCAAGAACCAACACCATAGGAGCTGTAGCAAGAGTCAGAAGCACCATGGCATATGCCGTACACAAGTTCTTCCAGGAAAACGGCTTCTACTATGTAAACACACCTCTTATCACTGCAAGTGATGCTGAAGGTGCCGGTCAGATGTTCCAGGTAACAACTCTTGATCTTGATAACGTACCGGTTGGAGAAGATGGAAAGACAGACTATTCAAAGGACTTCTTTGGAAAGAAGGCAAACCTTACCGTCAGCGGACAGCTTGAAGGTGAGACCTACGCAACAGCCCTGAGAAACATCTATACTTTCGGACCTACATTCAGAGCAGAGAACTCAAATACGAAGAGACACCTTGCAGAGTTCTGGATGATTGAACCGGAAATGGCTTTCTGCACCCTTGAGGGAGACATGGAAATAGCTCAGAACTTCCTTCAGTATATTTTCAAGTACACACTTGAGCACTGTGAAGAGGATATGGACTTCTTTTCAAAGTTTGTTGAACCGGGAGTCAAGGATACAATCATCCATGTTTCAGAAAGCCCGTTTGTACACATGACCTATACCGAGGCAATCAAAGAGCTTGAGAAGTGCAAGGACAAATTTGATTTCAAGCCTTACTGGGGCTGTGACATTCAGACAGAGCATGAAAGATTCCTCGCAGAGGAAATCTGTAAGTGTCCGGTAATCGTTACTGACTATCCGAAGGAGATCAAGAGCTTCTACATGAAGCTTAATGAAGACGGAAAGACAGTCAGAGCCATGGACGTTCTCTGCCCGAGACTCGGAGAAATAATCGGAGGATCTGAAAGAGAGTACAGACTTGATCTTCTCCAGCAGAGGATGAAGGAACTCGGACTTAAGGAAGAGGACTACTGGTGGTACCTGGACCTCAGAAGATTCGGTTCTGTCCCACACTCAGGATTCGGACTCGGATTTGAAAGAGCAGTTCAGTATGTAACAGGAATGCAGAACATTAGGGACGTCATTCCTTATCCGAGAGCAGTCAAACAGGCTGATTTCTGATAGAGGCCCAAGATGAAAGTTCTTGTAGTTTTTGCAGACGGATTTGAAGAAGTTGAAGCACTTGCCCCAGTCGATACATTAAGACGCGCCGGGGCAAGCGTCGTTATGGCAGCCTTAAAGAAAAACAAAGAGCTTACGGCAGAGGGCAGTCACGGTATTACCGTTAAGTGTGATGCAGCCCTTGAGAATGTAAACTGTGATGAGTTTGACGCTGTTGTAATACCTGGAGGACTGCGCGGTGCTAAGAACCTTGCAGCCAGCTCTCTTGTAGGTGAGTGCCTTAAGAGTACAGACAGAAGGGGAGCCCTTGTCTGTGCAATCTGTGCTTCACCGGCCCTTGTTCTTTATCCGCTCGGGATACTGGACGGCAGAAAGGCTGTATGCTACCCGGGAATGGAAATTGAGAACTCAAGGGCTCAGTTTTTAACAGACAGAGTTTGCAGAGATAAAAATATAATCACATCACGCGGTGCAGGTTGCGCCATGGAGTTTGCCCTTGAGATAGTTAAGGCTCTTTTTGGAGAGGAAAAGGCCTTATCCCTTCATGATGGAATGGTTTGCTGAGCAAGCCGGGGAAATATATGAAAAATATTGGCTTTGACAATGATAAGTACCTTGCCGAACAGACAAGGTATATTACTGAAAGAATGCAGAAGGTAGATGGAAGACTCTACCTTGAATGCGGTGGAAAACTTCTGTTTGACTACCATGCACAGAGAATTCTTCCCGGTTTTGATACAAACGTAAAGATGAGGGTTCTTCAGTCTTTCAAGGACCAGCTTGATGTAATTATCTGCATAAGCTCCGGAGACATTGAACACCGCAAGATGAGAAGTGACTTCGGAATTACCTATGATACTGATGTATTCAAGATGATTGATGACTTCTCACAGTGGGGAATCAAGGCCGATAAGGTTGTAATTACAAGATTCAACGGAGAGAAGAGTGCGCTGAGTTTTTCAGACATGCTTCAGAGACGTGGAATCAAGGTCTATTTCCATAAGAACATAACCGGTTATCCTGAAAACGTAGACCTGGTTGTGAGTGATGAAGGTTACGGTGCAAATCCTTATGTAGAAACAGAAAAGCCTGTTGTAGTAGTAACAGCTCCGGGACCGGGAAGCGGAAAGCTTGCCACATGCCTTGGACAGGTCTATCACGAATTCAGAAAGGGAATGAAATGCGGCTACGCCAAATTTGAAAGCTTCCCGATCTGGAACCTTCCGATTGACCATCCTGTGAACATTGCCTATGAGGCAGCAACGGCAGACCTTGGGGACTACAACCAGATTGACCCCTTCTATGCAAGTGCTACAGGAAACATAGCAGTCAACTATAACAGGGACATTGAGGCTTTCCCCCTCTTAAGAAAGATTCTTGATAAGATTACAAACGGACAGTTCGTCTACAATTCACCAACGGACATGGGCGTAAACAGGCTCGGTTTCGGTATTATAGATGACGAGGTGGTCCGTGAGGCTGCAAGACAGGAGATTGTAAGGCGTTACTTCCGCTCAGAATGTGAGTACGCAGAGGGAATAGGCAGCAAGGAAACCATGCTCAGAACCCGTACAATCATGGAGAAATCAGGTCTCAAACCAGAAGACAGACCGACAGTTCCAAAGGCTGCGGAGGCCCTTCAGGATGCAATTGAGCGAGGAAAGAACAAGAACGGAAAGACATGTGCTGCCGCCATGCAGCTTAACGACGGACGTTTTGTTACAGCTCACAATTCATCCCTCCTTCATGCCTCAAGTGCACTTGTTATTAATGCACTTAAGACTCTGGCAGGAATCAACCATGAGATTGAGCTCATACCTTTCTTCGTTCTTGATTCGGTCAGAAAGATGAAGACAGAGCTCAGTGAGCCAGGTATCAGCCTGAACCTGGATGAGATGCTTATCTGTCTTGCCATGTCAGCTCCAATGAATCCGGCAGCCCAGCTGGCTCTTGAGAAGCTTCCTGAACTTCGCGGCTGTGAGGCTCATCTGAGTCACATTCCGTCAGCCGGAGATTCAAAGGGACTGAGAAAGCTTGGTCTTAACGTGACAAGCGAACCAAAGTTCCCGTCAAACAACATGATAAGCTTCTAAGAGCTGCTAAGGGTCAGTACAAAGGTATAGATTCTGTCCTGATCTGCAGAAACTTTTAAACTAAGAGGATCCGCCTTAAGATTAAGAGTAATCACGAGGCGGATTTTATTTTCCCTGAATTCAATATCTGCATCCTTTATCCCGATATTTATTTCCGGGGTCCTGAAACTGGTCCCCTCTGTTCTGTCTGCCGTAATACCCAGCTCTGCCTTAATCCCGCTTTTTGAATACTTCAACTTGTAGGTGGACCGGCTTCTGTCCGAGTTGTCCTTACGGTTTTCTCTTGTATGAACGGTTTTGAGCGTAAAGCCCATGAAGTCCACTTCAAGACTCTGTTCAAGTGTCCTTTCCTGGCTTGTAAGCCCGTATACCGGCTCAGGACCCAGGGTTCTTTCAAAGGAAAGGGAAATATTACTGCTTTTGAAGTACAGGGTGTTTTTCCTGTTCTCTGCAAAAGATACCCCGGTTCCTGCTGTAAGCTTTTCTGTCTCTGCCTCCATGACTGAGTTTATCTGAAAGCTATGGCCTCTGCCGTTGAATATACAGAGAGCGTAGGAGGAGCTTTTTATTTTTACTTCTCCAATAGAAAAAGAAGAGTTTAAGCCGCTTAAAAGCCTTATGTTGAGACCCGGCATTTTAAGAGAGTTCCAGTCAGTCTGAAAGGGAAGATCTTTAAGGGCGCTTTGAGGGATGCCTTCTATAAGAACTGCTGAGTAAAATCTGTCTGTACCTGCACTTGCAAGAAGTGTGGACGGGTAACTGTAAGCCAGGCTGAAACTGTCGGAGAGGAAGGAGATGCCGCAGTACTGCGGCTCCATGGAGAGCCCTGAAGGCTCCTTGAAAATGCTCTTTGAATAATCAAGGTACACGGGTGAACTCTGAGAGCCGTCCAGGGTGCTGTAAAGAAGACCCGTTTTAAACTCTCCAAGGGTAATGGCACTGTTAAGCCTGATTCTGAAAAACGGTGTAAAATTCACCTTAAGGGTATCTTCTGACTTTTTCAGAGAAAGTCTGAACTGCGCATTTCTGCTTTCAAGGTCCAGAAGAAGGTAGGGGGAGGGAGAGCCACCTCTGAATGTAAGTCTTGCAGTGGAAGCGCTAGCGAAAAACAGGGGAAACAGTAGTAATACAATTAACAGCTTTTTCATCTTCATACCTCCTAAGGAGCAGAAGGAGGCACCTTTGTTGTTAAATGTCTGAAAAAATATTTATTTCTTTTTCTGGAGGTATCTTTAGTCTGTTTATGTGCCTTGTTTTTAAGGTTTATTGTGTTTAGAATAAATAAGGTTTTGAAAAAATAAAATCGGAGGATTTTAATGGTTATACTGTCACTTAACTGCGGAAGTTCTTCTGCAAAGTACCAGGTTTACGACTGGGACAACAAAGATGTCCTTGCTGTCGGAGTTGTTGAGAGAATTGGTCTTGAGTATTCAACAATCGAGCATAAAGCTACAGGTAAGGAAGAATTTACCGACAAATTCAGCTGCCCGACCCACACAGAGGCTGTTGAGCTTATCATCAAGATGATTACAGATCCGAAGTACGGAGTAATTAAAGATGTCAGCGAGATTGGAGCTGTAGGTCACAGAGTCCTGCATGGCGGAGAGCTTTTCAAGAAGTCAGCACTTGTAACAGATGAAGTTGTCGAGCAGCTTAAGACTGTTATTCCACTTGGACCACTGCACATGCCTGCAAATATTGGCGGTATTGTTGCAGCCAGAAAGGTTATGCCGAATGTTCCACACGCTATTGTTGTTGATACAGCATGGCACCAGACAATGCCGGCAGAAGCTTACATGTACGCCGTACCATACGAGTGGTATGAGAAGTACAACGTAAGAAGATACGGCTTCCACGGAACAAGCCACCTCTACTGTGCAAAGAGAGCAGCACTCCTCCTCGGAAAGGAAAACAAGGATACAAACGTAATTATCTGCCACATTGGAAACGGAGCTTCCGTCTGTGCAGTAAAGAACGGAGTTTGTATTGATACATCTATGGGTCTTACACCGCTTGAGGGCCTTGTAATGGGTACCAGATCAGGTGACATGGATCCGGCAATCATGCCTTACATCATGCAGCATACAGGCCTTTCCGCAAAGGAAATGGATACAGCACTCAACAAGAAGTCCGGACTTCTCGGAATCTGCGGAATGAGTGACCGCCGTGACGTAGCAAACGCAGCTGCTCAGGGTAATCAGAAGGCTCAGCTCGCTGTTGATATGGAATGCCATAGAATCAAGAAGTACATTGGTGCATATGCAGCACTTCTCGGAAGAGTAGATGCAGTTGTATTCACAGCCGGTGTCGGAGAGATGAGCACACTCATCAGAAAGGGTTCTGTCAGCGGTCTCGAGAGCTTCGGAATCTGCCTTGACGAGCACAAGAATGATATCTGCCTCTGCAGAAATGCTGAGTTTGAGATTTCAAAGGATGATTCACCTGTAAAGATCTTCGTAATTCCTACAGATGAAGAGCTTGTCATGACTGAAGATGCTTTTGCTCTTATGAACGGAACATATGATGTACACACAAACTTCCACTATTCATTTGAAGATGCTTCATATGTAAACAAGGCAAGAGCCCGCGGTCTGGTTAAGAACCTTGAAAAGAAGCCGGAGCTTGCAGACATTATTGCAAAGCCAAAAAGAAAGTAATCATTAACAGTTGCTTATCTGGGCTGTAACCGACGGGTTACAGCCTTTATTTTTACTCAGAAAACAAGCTGGGCCAGATAGACTACAATGCAGGCTCCGATTGTAGAAACAAACATACCGGCTTTTGTGAAGCAGAGGGCGGCAACAAAAATGAAGCCGATAAGAGATGCAGTAAAGTTACCTGTGCTGTAAAGAATGGACGGGAAGGCCATGACCGAGAGCGTCACATAAGGGGCGTAGTAAAGAAAGGACTTTATGAAAGTATTCTTTATGGGCTTTTTTAGAAGAAGGGAAGGAAGAACCCTGACAAGGTTTGTAGCAGCAGCCATGGAAATGATTGCAAGATAAACGTAGATGTTATGACTGTCCATTTAAAGAGTCCTCCTTTTCATCTTCATCCTTCACAGGAAAGAGAAGAGCTGCTGCGGATGAGATTACCACAGTAAGAATAATTACCTTCATGCCGAAGGAAAGGGACGGCAGAAGCTTGTCGGTCAGAAGGCTGAGCAGCATGGAAATGACCACAAGAGACATGAGTATACGGCTCTTTCTTGCCGGTTCTATGACAAGGTATGTGAACATGGCATAAAGGGCAATTGACATGGCGCTTACCACAGTCTGAGGAAGTATATTCCCAAGTTGAGCTCCGGTAAATGTTCCAAGAACCCAGCCGGGCATGGACATGCAGTAGCAGCCGAATACATAAAGGGGGCTCAGAGGCTTTGCAACTGAACTGGAAAGGGCAAAGATCTCATCAGTAATACCGATTGAAACCATAAGACGCCTTCCAAGGCTCTGGCCGGGTCTAAGCCTTACTGCAAGGGCTGTTCCCATAAGAAGATACCTTAAGTTTATGGCAAGCTGACTCATAATGAGCTCTATATATGTTCCGTGCTGTCTGATTATCTCTATTCCTGCCGCCTGACCTGTTGAGGTCAGGTTCAGAAAACTCATCAGTGAGGCCTGAAAGGCAGAGAGGCCTGCATTTTTTGCATTTATGCCTACTGCCAGAGAAACAGCAAAATAACTTATGAAAATGGGCAGGGCGTCTCTATATCCCCTTATAAAAGCCCTGTTGTCTTCTTCATACTTCATGAAAGACAAACTACCACTTTGTCGTAATCTGTTTCAATGACCCGATAATTGATTTATTGATAGTATTTTTGTATTCTTTTTAACGTATGGAGTTTAGTCATGAAAGTACAGTTATATAATACAATGACCAGGAAGCTTGAAGAGTTTGTTCCTGTAAGCGAAGACCATGTAGGAATGTATACATGTGGTCCTACTGTTTACAATTACGCTCATATAGGCAACCTCAGGACATTTATTTTTGAAGATACATTAAAAAGAATGCTCAAGCATGCAGGCTACAACGTCAAGCATGTAATGAATATAACAGATGTAGGCCATCTTACCGGCGACGGTGATGACGGCGAAGACAAGATGGAGAAAACCGCAAGAGAGACAGGAAAGTCTGTCTGGGATATTGCGGATTTCTACACAAAGGCATTTTTCAGGGATTATGATGCCCTTAATATAATCCGTCCTGATGTAGTGTGCCCTGCAACAAAGCATATTGACCAGATGATAGCGCTGATTAAGCGTCTTGAAGAGGGTGGCCATACCTATATTGCAGGTGGAAACGTCTATTTCAGCATTGATACCTATCCTGAGTACGGAAAGCTTGCAAAGCTCAAGCTTGAAGATCTTAAGAGCGGTGCACGTATTGATGTTGACAGCAACAAGAAGAACCCCAAGGACTTTGTACTCTGGTTTACAAACAGTAAGTTCGGAAAGCAGGATATGATGTGGGATTCTCCGTGGGGACGCGGATATCCGGGCTGGCACATAGAGTGCTCTGCCATGAGCATGTACTACCTTGGAGAACAGTTTGACATTCACTGCGGTGGAATAGATGCAATTCCTGTTCACCACACAAACGAGATTGCTCAGGCTGAGGCTGCAACGGGAAAACAGTGGGTAAAATACTGGCTTCACGGCGAGTTCCTTCTCACTGATAAGGGTAAGATGAGTAAGTCAAGCGGAGAGTTCCTGACTCTTCCTGTTCTGGAAAAGCACGGCTATGATCCTCTTGATTACAGATACTTCTGTCTTGGTGCCCATTACAGGACACAGCTTCAGTTCTCATTCGAGGGAATGGATTCTGCACGTAACTCAAGACTGGGTCTCATGCAGAGAATTTCCGAGCTTGGAAACAGGAAGGCAGAGGTTCTTGGAGAAAAGGCAAAGTCCTACACCGACAGTTTTGACGAGTATGCATGTAATGACCTTTCAATGTCCCGTGCTCTTTCTGCACTCTGGGGCCTTGTAAAGGATGAAGATGTCCCGTCAGATGAGAAACTTGCCGGTCTTTCTTATATGGATGAGGTTCTGGGATTGAAACTTCTGGATGCAGCTTCTTCTGAAAAAGAAGAGATTCCTTCAGAGGTTATGGAACTGGTTGAGAAGCGTGTTCAGGCTAAGAAGAACAAGGACTGGGCACTTGCAGACTCCCTCAGAGCTGAAGTGGAAGGTCTGGGTTACACTGTAAAGGATACTCCTCAGGGACCCCAGATATTGAAAAAGTGATAATTTGAATCCAAATTTGTAACATTTGGGCGTTTTAGTTGTTTGCATTATGGAAATTAAAAGTGGAAATGAAGTTCAGTTCAGACAGGTGTACAACGAGCTTTTTCCTGTATTGATGAAGGTTGCTTATCATATAACCTACAATCAGGATGTTGCGGAAGATATCTGTCAGGATGCATTCATAAGGTTCTATGACAAGAACATGGCATTTCCTTCAATGGATGATGCCAAGTTCTGGTTGATAAGGGTTGTAAAAAACCTGGCACTCAACAATGTCAAGAAAAAGGCCAGAGAGAATGCTTCTATTGAGAAAATCAAGAAAGCTCCTATGGCTGTCTTGAATCCTTTCAGGGATGGGGCTTCCGAGCTGCTTATCCAGGAATCTCAGCAGACTGTCCGTAAGGCCGTTGCTCAGTTACCTGATATTTACAGAACTGTAATAGTTCTTAAGGAATATGCAGGTTTGGACTACAGACAGATAGGCAAGGTTCTCGGTATTTCTGAAAGTAATGTAAAGGTTCGGGTTCACAGGGCCAGAAAAGACCTGGAAGTGTTCCTGAATAGGGAGGATGTAAATGTGCCTTGATGATCAGATTCTTAACACTTATCTGGATGGCGAACTTGAAGAGCCATGGAAGAGTCAGGTTGAGGAGCATCTTAGCTACTGTACAAGCTGTAAAATCCGCTATAACTCACTGAAGAAGATAAAGGAAACTGTTAAGTCTGCTGCACTCACACAGGAAGAGATTCAGCCTCATCAGGACAGAGTTCTTGCAATGATTGAGAAGAACTATCTCAACAAACCTGCAAAGAAGAAGTTCCTCGGAAAGGAAATCAAGTTCACAGTCCCTCAGTTCATGGGCGTTGCAGCTGCTTTTGTAATAGTATTTGCAGGAGCTTTCAGTCTCTTTGGAAACAGAGAAGCTTCTTCAATTCCGCTTCCAGATGTTAACAATACAATTAACCTTGAGAAGATTACTCCTGTTAAGGGTACAGAGGTCACAACTCAGTCAAAGACACTTGATGACTATACTCTTGATGAGATCCTCAAGTACCTTGATGGAAAGGGATATTCAGTAGATATTCATCTTAAGAGTATTCAGCCTATTGAACAGCCTGCAGTTGCAGAACCGGCTCCTGTAGAAGAAGCTCCGGTAGAGGAAGCTCCTGCTGAGGAAACACCGGTTATCGAAGAGGTGACAGTTGTTGAGGAGGCTCCGGTTGTAGAAGTGGTTGAGACCGTAGAAGAAACACCCGCTGTTGAAGAGGCTCAGCCTGCTGAAACAGTAAAAGAATAATAAACATCTGCTGATCCTGGCGGAAAGAAGAATCAGGTTGCTGGCTGGCAACCTGATTTTTTTGTGCCCCTTCATATTTTCAAGGCATTACAAAAACTCTTTTATTTATCTGGTGAACTTGAATGTGAAGCCGAATTCAGGAGCAGGTTCTGAGAGATTCCATGAAAGATTAGGTCCGACAACAAGTGTGTACTCGGTAAATGCCGGAGCCAGAGACGGGGTGCATGTAAAGTTAAGTGCAAGCATAATGGAGTGTTCTACATATCTGTCATTAAACTTAAGATCGAATAACAGATTGTTTGTATATGTGGCTGATAAAGTCATTCTGTATGCGTAAAGCGGGAGAGCCGGAACCATATCCTGGATTTCCCATGAGAACAGAACAAACTTTGCTGAATTTGTAACTGTCAGTGCCGGGTATTCTGTATACAGAGTTGCCGAAGTACTCAAAGTAAGCGGCAGGTTGTATGTCAGATAAAGCGGGCACTTTACAGGAAGTATGGAGCCGAATCTGTAGCCGAATGAGACGTTAAGACTGTTTACATCATATGTAAGGGATGCGTTCATGCCTGTTACATCAAAGGTTCCCACACCAGTCTTTCTCAGGTTTGCATAGGCAACGGTTGTACAGTTTCCAAACTCAAATCCAACGTTGTTTTCCCATTTCAGATCAGAGGTGTTTGATACAGTTATCTGGTGGTTGTTACTGTCAAAAACAAATGTCTTACTCAAGGCCAGACTGCTTCCAAGTATTGTGTTTCCTGTATACATGACCGGTAATACTGCATATGCGGACAGAGAGAAATCAAGCGGAAGTGAGGTGTCAGAATATTCGGCAACAAGGATGGCTCGGCCATTCTTAATGTCATACTGTGCACTTGCAAAGATACCTATGGACTGGCTGAGGTCGTTTGTAATCCATGTTAATCCCGGATAAAAACCTTCAACTAAATCAGTTGTGTAGCCAAATGGATAGATTGAACCCTTCTGTATGTTTGCATACTTATTGTATTTCTGTGAGTTCTCAACAAGATTCTCATAGCTTTCAGAACGTTTTGCGTCTCCAAAGTCAACGGAGGAGCTGCCGAGGTTCCCACTGTACTGAAGATCAAACTTATCAAACTCTGAACAGCAGGTAATGTTCTCCTCTGTGAGTTTTCCAATGTAGAAAACCTTAACTCCGTCTGAAGACGGACAGGATACTCCACCACTTATGTCCCTGTCTGATAAATAGAGCTCGCATGTATTGTTCTCAAGCTCTGCATTTATGCGGCCAAGACGTGAAAGCTGCGGGACAAGAGGGCTGTCCGGACTGTAGGAGATTACAAGGTCTTTGGTTCCGTCTATGCAGGATATAGAACTTACAACAACATTTTCCGGGAAGGAAAATACCTTTGTGCTGAAGTCTTCAAGGCAAAGATAAACGAGCTTTCTTTCAATGTTGTCCTTAACAAGAAGAACAGCATATCCATTATCTGTTCCATCCAGAGAGAGAACAGCCTTGTCGTAACCCATGTCCATTTCGGATTCAAGGACAGGATTTCCATCTGTTACATCATAGACGTAGAGCTTTACCAGCTGGCCTTCACAGCCGCAGGTAACAGCTTTAAGGCTGTTTCCGACGGATACCAGGCAGCCTGTTTTGCAGCCGTCAGCAAAGAAGGTTACCTCGCCTGTTTCGCTAACAAGAGCTACGTCAGTTTTCTCTGAAAGGGTGTGGTTTGCAAGAATATAGCCACCCATTGCATCTAAACTGTTGTAAACAGAGTAAACAAGAGCAGGTCTTTCTGTCTTGCTTATAGATGTATCTGTCTTGAATATGGAGCCATCAAGGGAGGATGTGTAGAAATAGCCGTCAGAATAGGAAGTGTTGCTGAAGCTCTGACCGGATCTGAAGTCTGCTATCTGAACAGTATCAGGTTTATCAACTGATTCCGGGACAGGAACGGTAGCCTTAAAGGCTTCCCAGGCTTCTTCCGGAGTTACGTTGAAAATCTTTATGAACTGTTTTTTAAACAGGCTGAAGACCCTGATTGTTCCAGACTGTCTGAAATATTCCATAAGTGTATCTTCACCATATGTGTCAGAGAGGTACTTCATGAAGGCTCCTCCGAACATGTAGGCATACTGGCCGGCAAGAGAAATGTCTCTAGGGCCGTTTACCTGACCGAAAGACGGGAAGAGATCTTCAATTTTGGCCTGCTTGATGATTTCAAGAGTCCTGGCATCGTTAAGTCTTCCTTCTCCAAAGCGGCTTTCTGAGTAAACAGCAATTCCTTCTGCGATGAATCTGTTCTGATACTCCATTTCCGACGGAGCTATGTAGGTGCCGAAAACTTTACTCAGGGCCTCATAGAACGGGTCACGGACACTGCACAGAATGGCATGGGTAAGTTCATGTCTGAAAATGCTTAAGATTGAGTCTCCAAAAGTTGAAAGCTCTTCTGAGGAGATTCCAGTATCATACAGGCAAATATAGCTGAATCTCTCAGGAGTATAGTAAGCGTTACTGATGGTGTAAATATTTGAAATAATGACCGGGAAATAAAGATTCTGGTCCATCCCGAGAAGATCAGTTATTTCGCGATAATAGTCTTCGCAATTGTCATAGATTCGTGAAGCAGTATCACTGCACTCTGCAGGATAAACAATGAGGAAATGTTCGGTAGCTATTTTGTATGTCTCCTGCCCGTTTATTAAAGATGCAAAGCAGAAAACACCTACCAGCATAACAGCAATTGTAACTACTAGTTTTTTCATGGCACGACTATAACACTTTGCAATCATACTCCGTCAAGTACTTAACAACTACAAACTGCTATATACAATATTATATACAAGACTGAAAACAATCCATCAATCAGTAAGCCTATGAAAAAAACAGTGTCCATTGTAGAATTGTTAAAGTACATATTTTACAAGGGCATGGAGATAAACCGGTATTGTTGTAATTATCGGTTATTTTATTTACTATAGTGAAGATTTCGGGAGGTCTTAGATGAAGGCAATTGAGCTCGATAAAGTATATAATCCTAAAAATTTTGAAGACAGGATTTACAGTCAGTGGGTAGAAGACGGAGATTTTCGTCCGTCAGATGCAAAAGGTGAACCTTTCACCGTTGTTATGCCGCCACCAAACGTAACAGGCATACTTCATATGGGTCATGCCCTCAACAACTCTCTGCAGGATATTCTCACCAGATATTACAGAATGGGCGGTAGACCGACCCTCTGGGTTCCGGGAACAGACCATGCAGGTATTGCAACACAGAATGTTGTTGAAAGACAGATTGCAAAAGAAGGCCTCAGAAGACAGGACCTTGGCCGTGAAAAGTTCCTTGAGAGAACATGGCAGGTCAAGGAAAAGCACCATGACATAATAGTCAGACAGCTTAAGAAGATTGGTTCTTCCTGTGACTGGGAACATGAGCGCTTCACAATGGATGAAGGTCTTTCAAAGGCTGTCCGTGAGACATTTGTAAGCCTCTATGAAAGAGGACTCATCTACAGGGGTATGTATCTTGTAAACTACTGCCCGCACTGTGGAACAGCTCTTGCAGACGATGAAGTCGAGCACCAGAACGACAAGGGACACCTCTGGAATATAAACTATCCTCTTGCTGACGGAAGCGGATTCATTACAGTTGCAACAACAAGACCTGAAACCATGTTCGGAGACGTAGCTGTAGCAGTAAACCCGGATGATGAAAGATACAGGCATCTTGTAGGCAAAATGCTCAAACTGCCTCTTACAGACCGTGAGATTCCTGTAATTGCAGACAGCTTTGTCGGTATTGAATTCGGTACAGGTATGGTTAAGATTACTCCGGCCCATGACCCCAACGACTGGGAATGCGGAAAGAGACACAACCTTACTCCTATCAATATTCTCAATCCGGACGGAACACTCAATGATGTATGTCCTGAGCAGTTCCGCGGAATCCCGGCTGAAAAGGCCAGATTCATGGTAGCTGATGAGCTTCTCAAGCAGGGTTATCTTGGAACAGTACAGGATTATGACCATGAAGTCGGACACTGCTACAGGTGTAACACAACAGTTGAGCCTTACATGAGCGAACAGTGGTTTGTCAAAATGAGACCGCTTGCCGACAAGGCTCTCAAGGCCTGGAAGGACGGAAGACTTGAGTTCCATCCCAAGAGATGGGAAAACACATACAGCAGCTGGCTTGAAAACATCAGGGACTGGTGTATAAGCCGTCAGCTCTGGTGGGGACACAGAATTCCTGTGTGGTACTGTAAGGACTGCGGAAACATGATGGTTAAGCGCGAGGATCCATGTTGCTGTGAAAAGTGTGGAAGTAAGAATATTGAACAGGACAATGACGTTCTTGATACCTGGTTCAGCTCATGGCTCTGGCCGTTCTCTACACTCGGATGGCCTGAACAGACAGCAGATTTCAAGAGATTCTTCCCGACAAGTACCCTTGTTACTGCCTATGACATTATCTTCTTCTGGGTTTCAAGAATGATTATGGCTTCCCTTGAATTCACAGGAGAGGTTCCATTCAAGGATATCTATATTACAGGACTTGTCAGGGATAAGCTTGGTAGAAAGATGTCAAAGAGCCTTGGAAACGGAATAGACCCGCTTGAGGTTGTTGACCTTTATGGTGCTGATGCCATGAAGTTCACACTCTGCTACCTTGCGGCTCAGGGACAGGATGTTCTCATTGATATGGATTCCTTCAAGATGGGTTCTAAGTTCGCAAACAAGATCTGGAACGCTACAAGATACATTCTTATGAATCTTGAGGGCAGAAATATAGTAGAAGTTAAGAAAGAGGACCTCAACGACATAGACAGATGGATTTACCACTCATTCAACGAGAATGCAGGAAAGGTTAACGAAGCTCTTAAGGGTTACAGATTCAACGAAGGAGCACAGGCAGTCTATGACTTCTTCTGGAATGACTTCTGTGACTGGTATATTGAGGCTTCAAAACCGGAACTTTACAGTGATGATGACGCAAGGAAAGACAGGATAGTTTCCATACTTCTTGACCTTCTTGCCAGGTCAATGAGGCTTATGCACCCATTCCTCTCCTTTATTACAGAGGAAATATACGATAGATTACCGAACACGGAAGGAAAGGTGATCAGTGCAGAGTTCCCTGTATTTGATGAATCTCTTGTCAGTGAGAAGGAAGCTCAGTTTGTAGAAAGCCTTCAGGAAGCTGTCAGAGGAATCAGAAATGCTAAGGCATCTCTCAATATTCCGCCAGATAAGAAGCTTAAGGTTGTAATCAGGACAGATGAAAAGGGAGAGCTTTCCGAATTCATGAAGAAGTACTCTTCACTCATCAGTACCTTCAGCAACAGCGGGTCAATCATCATTGATGATGAGAAGAAAGAAGACATAACAGGAGCCTTCCCTGTTGCAGCTCCAGGATTTGAAAGCTTCCTCTTTGTTCGTGAAGCTATTGATGTCGATAAGGAGATAGCAAAGCTCAAGGCAGATATAGAAAAGACAAAGGGACTTCTTGCAGGTGTTGAGAAAAAGCTTGGTAATCCAAATTTTGTAAACAATGCAAAAGCTGAGGCAATTGAAAAGGAGAAATCCAAGAAGGCTGAGTTTGAGGAAAAGCTGGATAAGGCACTCAAGCACATTGAAGCTCTCAAGCTTCTCTGATAACTATTTAGATTACTTCCCGGAACAAATGTTCCGGGATTTTTTTTGCCGAAATATAAAGCACTATCAAACTTATATAACTATGCTATAGCGGTTAAATTAAATCTATTAGTTATTGTATTTCTTCTCCCTATGTTATATATTAAAAATCTAGGAACTTCTTTTATGGCAAAAACTATTGCTTTCCATCTTCAGAAAGGTGGAGTAGGTAAAACGACTATCTCTGGTACACTGGCCTGTGAGTCAGCCCTCAATGGTTTTAGGACACTTCTTATAGATGTCGACCCACAGGGTAATGCCTCATCATGGTTTTTAAAAGATGCACCATTGTACGAACTTGCTGACGTTTTACAGGGCAAATGCTATATAAATGATGCCATAGTAAAAGTACCTTCACTTGAAAACTTATATCTTTTGCCTACATTCGGCATTGGTGGTAACCTCAAAACCTATAGTGAGACCAAGCTCTCAGAAGAACCATTTGTTCTTCAGGACCTGATTAATGAGCTTGTAAAGAGTTTTGATCATATAATACTTGATTTATCACCAGGTCTTGGAAGACTTGAAAGAGCCGCAATTATAGCATGTGATGAAGTAATAACACCAATGACTCCGGAAGTATTCAGTCTTGATGGACTTGAAATCTTCATTGATGAGCTTTCTAAGATCAGAAAGAACCTTAGAAGCGACGTGAAGCACTCAAGAGTCATAATTAACTCATTTGACGAAAGAATTAAACAACATAGAGAAATATACGGCGCTGCAAGCAATGGTAACTTCATTGTTTACAAGGTTCCTGTGGATCCAGCGTTCAGAAAGGCCCAGGAATTATCAAAAGCACCGCAATTATACGTAGAAAGCTTTAAAAATCTTCACAGAGGTATGAAAGTGAAGACTCTGGAAGCTATAAAACTAATAGATAACGATATTTGGAGTTAATTATGGCACTAAAAAGAAGTACTGATGAAACTGTTGTAGATGTCCCCATTGCAGAGTCCAAAGCTAAGAATCTGTTTAATAACAATTCTTCACCAAAGAAAGAGACCATGATCCTCACAACCTTCTCAATTGCTCCTTCATTTAAAAAGGAACTTGAAGAGATGTTTGCTGACATGGGAATAGGTTGGGCTGCCGGAATCAGATTTGCACTCAAAGAGTTCTATAAGAAGCATCAGGAATAATATAAAAGTTATATTAATATTATAGTTTAACAGTATGATTCTATACTAATTAATTAACAATAATATTTAATAGATTGATATATTTAAACTATAATTCTAATTTAACTTTTAGAGTCATTCATCCAGTTTTATTCACTATCTCAATA
>JAIKXP010000070.1 GCA_024684115.1 Sphaerochaetaceae bacterium
TAAACGTCAACGTTTAATACTCAGATAAAGCCTGTTCTATACCTTAATACAAATAAGTTAAAAACTATCAAAAAGACTCTTCATCCAATTCAACTATTTGAGGTCAAACATCTAAAATTCTTCATCTAATCAACATGGAAAAAATCTTTTAACTGAAAGATAAAGGTAAAAAGGTATATTTACAGGCAGCTTAAAGACTTGTATGGGCTTATATCTTCATCCATTTCAAAAGTTTAAGAGTGATTATCTAAAAATCTTCATCCAATTGACATGGAAACTATTCACTGAAAGATATCCCCCAGAAAAATTCTGGACAAGAAAAAACCTGACTCTTTCGAATCAGGTTTCTGTTGAGTGCCGCCTCCAGGAATTGAACCAGGGACACAGGGATTTTCAGTCCCTTGCTCTACCTACTGAGCTAAAGCGGCGAACAGAATTATGTATAACCGAATATTCAGGTTCTGTCAACACGCTTGGTTTGAAATTTTTCATATGAAAAGTATAATAAGCACATGCACAGAACCGATTTTGCCATTAATTACAATGCACTGCTGTTTCTGACAAACAAAAGTGATTCATTTTGCATGAACCTGGCCATGCATATTACCGACAAACCCATCTATGAAGAAGCAGGACTGTTTGAAAAGCTCCTCGGGGTGGACCGGGACCGTATAGTCAAGGCATGGGACAGGGCAGCCAGAGGGTTTGAGACTCTTCCGCCAGATACGGAGATTCTTCTTCCCGAAGATCCACAGTGGCCTAAGGCTGTAAAAGATGCGCAGATTCTTTATTTAAGGGGCAATAAGGAGCTGCTGAAGGAAAAAGGTGTGTGCATTGTCGGAACAAGAAACCCGTCCGACAGGGGTAAGGCCCTGACAAGAAGTGCAGTAAAGGCACTTGAGAATGACTTTGTGATAATAAGCGGACTGGCCATGGGAATAGACGGAATAGCCCATATCCAGACCCTTTCCGACGAGAAGAAAACAATTGCCGTAATAGGCACACCGATAGGTGAGTACTATCCGCCCCAGCACAGGGACCTGCAGGATGCAGTAGCAAGGTACGGACTGCTTGTATCCAGATTTGCTCCGGGCATGCAGGTTCAGAAGTACTTCTTCATGATGAGAAATCTTCTTATGAGCCAGATAGGAAGTGCAAGTCTTGTAATAGAGTCTTCAGACGGAGGCGGCGGGGTGAGTCAGGCCATGTATACCCAGAGGCAGGATAAGCCCGTGGTCATCTTTGAAGAAACCTATGAAAACAGGACCTTCCTGTGGCCCAGAAAGTTTAATAATCCCCTTATTGTCAAATCGGAAAAGACACTGTGCAGGGACCTTAAGAAGGCTCTTAACTGCCAGGGCAGTGCACAGGCAAAACCAAAAGAAGAAATCCAGCCCGAACTCTTTTAGGCTGAGTTGAATAAAGAAGGATAAGTAATTATTATTTTCTCTAAATAATATATGTAATTTATCATGCGAAAAGCATGGAAAGTGGGAAATATGAAAGCTAACGAACTTAGAAAAAAATTTATCGACTTTTTCGTATCTAAGGGTCACGTTCAGATCAGTGGCGCTTCAGTAATACCGGAAAATGACCCGACAGTTCTTTTTACAACTGCAGGAATGCATCCGCTTGTACCCTATATTCTCGGACAGCCTCATCCGGCAGGAAAACGCCTGACTGACTACCAGAAGTGTATCAGAACAGGAGACATTGACAGTGTCGGTGATCCGCACCACCTCACATGCTTTGAAATGCTTGGAAACTGGTCCCTCGGAGACTATTTCAAGAAGGAAATGATTCCATGGAGCTATGAATTCCTTACAAAGGAACTCGGAATTGATCCGGACAAACTCTCAGTAACTGTTTTTGCCGGAGAGGATGGAATCCCGAGAGATACCGAGAGTGCAGAAATCTGGCACAGCCAGGGAATTCCTTATGAAAGAATCTACTTCATGCCGAGAGAAGACAACTGGTGGGGACCTGCAGGAGAAACAGGACCCTGCGGACCTGATACAGAAATGTTCATTGATACCGGCAGACCAAAATGCGGTCCTGACTGTAAGCCTGGCTGCGGCTGCGGCAAGTACTTTGAGATCTGGAATGACGTTCTCATGGGCTACAGAAAGACAGAAGACGGCAAGTTTGTCGAAATGGAAAGAAAGTGCATAGACACAGGTATGGGAATTGAGAGAACAATTGCCATTCTTCAGGGAAAGAAAAGTGTTTATGAGACAGAGGTCATGCAGCCTATCTTAAAGACAATCGGAGAGCTCGCCGGCACAACATACGGAGAGGATGAGAAGACAGACGTTTCAATGAGAATTATTGCTGACCACATCAGAACCAGTACATTCATTCTCGGAGACCAGAGGGGAGTCAGCCCTTCAAACGTAGGTCAGGGTTACATCCTTCGCCGTCTTATCCGCCGTGCAGTCCGTCACGGAAGAAACCTTGGAATCAGCGGAGCCTTCCTTGCAAAGGTTGCACAGTCTGTAATTGATATTTACGCAGGTCCGTATCCAGAGCTCCTGGAGAACAGCAAGAGGGTATTTGATGAACTGACAGCTGAAGAGAATAAGTTCTCAGAAACTCTTGAGAAGGGTGAGAAGCAGTTTGACAAGATGACCTTCTTCCTTGAAAAGCAGGGTGTTAAGGAAATCTCAGGCGCAAGTGCATTCAAACTCTATGATACATACGGATTCCCGATTGAGCTTACCGAAGAGCTTGCCAAGGAAAAGGGTTTCACAGTTGATAAGAAGGGATTTGAAGAGTCCTTTGCAAAGCACCAGCAGCTTTCAAGAACAGCTGAGGCAGGACAGTTCAAGTCAGGTCTCGGAGACCACAGTGAAGAGACAACAGCCCTTCATACTGCAACACACCTTCTTCATGCAGCACTCAGAAAGGTTCTCGGAGATCATGTCGGACAGAAGGGTTCAAACATTACTCCTGAACGTCTGAGATTTGACTTCAGCCACGGTGAGAAGATGACACCGGAGCAGCTCAAGCAGGTTGAAGACCTTGTAAATGATGCAATCAAGAGAGACCTTAAGGTAACAGTTGAGACCATGAGTCCGCAGGAAGCTGTTGAAAAGGGTGCCGTAGCATTCTTCTCAAGCAAGTACGGCGAGCAGGTTACTGTTTACACAATCGGTGACTTCAGTAAGGAAGTCTGTGCAGGACCTCACGTACAGCACACAGGAGATATGGGTCACTTCAGAATCCTTAAGGAAGAGAGCTCAAGCGCGGGAGTCAGAAGAATCAAGGCAGTTCTTGAGAAGTAATTAAACAGTTTTAAGGGAGAGGCAAAATGGAACAGCAGTATATTGAGAGCACACTTGAATTACTGGATTTTATTGCCGACAGCCCGACAGCTTTTCATGCTGCCAGAAGTGCTGTTGACTTACTTGAGGAAGCAGGCTTCATCCGTCTTGATGAGAAAAAGCCCTATGAGATTAAGGCAGGTGCTTCTTACTACGTAGTGAGAAACAGTTCTGCAGTGATTGCTTTCTCCGTTCCTTCTGCCACTCCTGAAGCTCTGAGTATAATAGCAGCCCATACGGATTCTCCATGTTTCAAGATTAAGGAAAACCCTGAGATTACAAACGGAGAAGCCTATACAACACTTAATGTTGAAGGCTATGGCGGCATGATTATGAGCGCCTGGTTCGACAGGCCTCTTTCAATTGCCGGCAGGGCTTTCGTAAAGAACGGGGATAAGGTTGAGGAGCGTCTTGTAAATATTGACCGTAACCTCTGCGTTATCCCGAATCTCTGCATACACCAGAACAGAGAGCTTAACTCAGGCTACAGATACAATATTCAGAAGGATCTTCTGCCTCTGATAGCTGAGGGTGGAAAGAAGGGTTCTCTTAATGGCCTTGTTTCCCAGACTCTTGAAGTTTCTGAGGAAGATATTGTTGAAACAGAGCTTTTCCTCTATTCAAGACAGGAAGGAACAATCTGGGGCCTTGATGATGAGTTCTATTCAAGCCCGAGGATTGATGATCTGCAGTGTGCCTTCAGCGCAGTAAAGGCACTCACTGAAGCCGATTTCTCTAAAAGCAGCAAAATCCGCATGATAAGCCTCTTTGATAATGAAGAGGTCGGAAGTACCACAAAACAGGGAGCCAACAGTGATTTCCTCTTCCAGACATGGGAGAGAATCTGTGACAGCCTGGGTCTTTCAGTTCAGCAGAAATTTGCAGTTCAGGCCTCCGGTTTCATGCTTTCCGCAGACAACGGACACAGCTTCCATCCAAACTATCCGGAGAAGTGTGATCCTACAAACAGACCTCTTATGAATAAGGGAGTCATGATTAAGTACGCCGGAAACCAGAAGTACACCACTGACGGTCACTCAGCAGCTGTTTTTAAGAATATTCTTGATAAGGCCTCTGTTCCTTACCAGGTTTTCTTCAACAACAGCAGTGTTTCAGGCGGTTCAACACTCGGAAATATTTCACAGATCCATCTGTCTCTGCCTACAGCAGACATTGGTTCAGCCCAGCTTTCCATGCACTCCCCGTATGAAACAGGCGGTGTGCGTGATACACTTTATCTGACTTCAGCAATGAAGGCATTTTTCGAAGACTGAACACAGGAGGTTCACATGCTTGATACAGGAATTAAAGCACCGGATTTTACACTTTCAGACCAGAACGGAAACTCTCACAGCTTAAGTGATTACAGGGGAAAGAAGGTAATCCTCTATTTCTATCCGAAAGACCTTACTTCCGGCTGTACTGCTCAGGCATGCAGCTTCAGAGATCTCTATCCTCAGATTCAGGAGAAGGG
>JAIKXP010000079.1 GCA_024684115.1 Sphaerochaetaceae bacterium
ATCATCGGAACGGCAGGGATTGATGGGATGAAGGATGCTTGCAAGACAAGGCACAGGGTCTCCTTCGGAATAGGCATAGACGAGACTTTCTGGGGCCTTGGAGTTGGAAGGGCGATGCTTGAGGCCTGCATAGAATGTGCAAGGAAGGCAGGATATCTTCAGATGGAGCTTGAGGTGGTTTCTGGAAACAGAAGAGCAATGGAGCTCTATCATAGTGTAGGCTTTGTGGAATATGGGAGGAATCCAAAGGCGTTCTTTTCCAGGTTGACCGGTTGGCAGGAGACTGTTCTTATGCGGTTGGAGATTCAGGAGATATGAAAATGGATGGATTCATAGCATACTGTGGTCTGGATTGCGAGTTCTGTGAGGCCAGAATCGCAACCTTGAAGGATGATGACGAACTTAGGCAAAAGGTCGCCAGAGATTGGTCTGAACTCAATGGAGTTGAGATCACACCAGAGATGATAAACTGCTCCGGTTGCAGAATCCCCGGAGTGAAGACCCCTTATTGTGACACTCTCTGTCCAATCAGGCAGTGCGCCATGGACAGGCAATTTGAGACTTGTGGCGACTGCAATGATCTGATGTCATGTGAAAGGGTGAAGGCTATAACCGAGAACAACAGTGAGACTCTTCAGAGAATCCACCACTAGGAGTTTTTTCAATGAGAGAAGAAAAATGATAAGCAATAGCAGGACAACATGGAAATAAAAGACCTTATTATATGCCCCAGATGCAAAGGCGAACTCGATGATAATTGCAGATGCACAAAATGCGGGAAGCAATACGAATCCAGATTCGGGATTTACAATGTTCTCTATGAGGATCTCGGGGAAGAATATAAATTCTCTGACTGGTTTTTTGATGAAAAGGATTTCCAGAGGAACGTAGAGGAGTACAGCGCTCTTCGAGCGGAGTACCAGAGATGCCTGAGCAGAGAGTGCATAGATGCAGAAAAGAAACAGGATAGGGTAATACGGAGCCTAGTTGAGAAGTGCAGTGGTACGGTTCTTGATCTTGCAACAGGCAGGGGCATGTTCCTGAAGAAGATCATGGAATGGAATCCGGCTTTGAAGGTGATAGGTTCGGACATTGACTGCCGTATCCTGGCAGTCACTAAGGTAGTACGCGAGTGTGGCGCCAATGTGGCTTTTCTCGGAACGGATGGACGCCACATTGCTCTTAAGGATGGCAGCGTGGACCATGTTGTCTCATTTGTCGGACTGGCGAACATGCCTGAAACTGAGAGGGTGATCTCAGAGATACACCGTGTTCTGAAAAAGAACGGATCATTCATATACAAAGGGGCGTTTCTTGATCCAGGAAGCAGAAGCTACAATGATTTGAAAACGAGATACAATCTTGCTCATGTAATGGACATTGATCTTCTGACAAGTATGTTTGAAGAGGATGGCTTTGCAGTTGAAAGGTCAGAGATAGTGGCACGCGGAGTATGGGCGGAGAATCCTTATGACATGTACCCATTCGCCGGTGATTACAACAATTATGGAGTCATAGAGGTGCGTAATGATTAAGAATGTAGCTGTTGTGAGCCTTTCAAGTGGAATCATTGGTGAACCGTCCGTTCAGTTTGAAGTGGAGATTGGCCTTCGCAGACTGAAGGAATACGGCTTGAATGTGGTGTTTATGCCACATTCCATGAAGGGGTTGGAATATGTTAAAGCCCATCCGGAAAAAAGAGCGGCGGATCTCCTTCAGGCTTTCCGTGATCCGGGAATTGATATGATTCTCTGTGCAATAGGCGGTGATGACACCTATCGTATGCTTCCATATCTTTTTGAAAACAATGAACTTGCAGATGTTGTCAGAAATAAGATATTCCTTGGTTTCTCTGATACCACAATCAATCATTTGATGCTGCACAAGGTTGGGATTAAGACGTTCTACGGCCAGGCGTTTTTCTCCGATCTCTGTGAACTGGGCCCTCAGATGCTTCCTTATTCGAAGAATTATTTTGAAGAATTAATAAATACCGGAACAATAGGGCAGATTTCACCAAGTGATGTCTGGTATGAAGAAAGAAAGGTATATTCCAGAGAACAGATAGGAATTAGCCTTGCTTCCCATTCCAACCACGGTTATGAACTGTTGCAGGGACCGCCGGTGTTCTCAGGAAAAATACTGGGAGGTTGTATAGATTCATTGTATGACATCTTTGACGGAGGGCGGTATGGGGATATGCCGGTTTTGTGTGAAAAGTACCATCTCTTCCCTGATGCGGAAGACTGGAAAGGAAGAATTCTTCTGCTGGAAACCAGTGAGGAAAAGCCTACACCTGAAAAATACCGCTGCGCTCTCTTGTATTTGAAGAAGACAGGCATCTTTGAAAATATCTCCGGTGTGCTGGTTGGAAAGCCAATGGATGAGGCATATGCAGAGGAGTACAAGAAATTGCTTGTCGATGTAATTGATCGTTCGGATCTGCCGATCCTATTCAATATAAATGTTGGTCACTCATTGCCACGTTGCATAATCCCCTTTGGTGTCAATGCGGTCGTGGATGCTAAAAATCAAATCATTAGATTTGTTGAGGGGTAAAGCATAGGATGGATTCAAAACTTTTCGTTCAGGCAATTTTGAAGTTCTTCAGTGGTTTGTTGTTTGTAATATTGCTGCTGTTTCTCCCTGCAGGGTCATTTTCATACTGGCAGGCATGGCTCCTTATCGGGATACTATTCATCCCCATGTTTCTAGCTGGGCTTGTCATGATGAAGAAGTCTCCGGATCTTCTCAGAAAAAGGCTGAACGTCAAAGAGGAAGAGAAGGAGCAGAAGACTGTAATTGCCCTCAGTGCCTTGATGTTCATTGCTGTATTCGTGGTTGCGGGATTTAATTTCCGCTACAGGTGGATTGTGCTTCCAGCCTGGGTCTCCTATGTGGCAGCTGCCATTTTTCTGCTTGCATACATGCTCTATGCTGAGGTTCTGAGGGAGAATGTCTGGCTTTCCAGAACAGTTGAGGTGCAGGAGAACCAGAAGGTAATTGATACCGGTCTGTACGGGATTGTGCGCCATCCAATGTACATGAGCACCCTGCTTCTGTTTTTGTCCATGCCTTTTGTCCTGGGTTCCATCATTTCATTCGGAATCCTGCTGCTGTACATCCCGATAATTGCAAGGCGAATCCGCAATGAAGAACAGGTACTTGAAAAGGGACTTCAGGGATATACTGAGTATAAGAAAAAGGTACGGTATAAAGTAATCCCGTTCATATGGTGACGGAAGGAAGGGCAATGATGCGAAGGA
>JAIKXP010000090.1 GCA_024684115.1 Sphaerochaetaceae bacterium
CAGTGAGCATCTGAGGTACAGGTCGGGGAAATCTTTATTGTTGACAATGGGTAAGGTGATTTTACTTACCTGCATACCCAGATTCGATACTATGTGAGAAAACAGCGTTTCGTCAGAATTCATAATTAACCTCTTTGTCTGCATAAAATAATAACATTCAAAATTCAAAATATAAATGCTAATTTTAGTTAAAATTGTGCTATCTGTTGTTATTTTTCGGGCATTAAGATTGAAATATCTTTAAAAACCTTATGAGGAGGATTCCTATGGGAGAAGAAATTGTATACAGAAGAGCTAAAAGCTGGCAGCTGGCCCTTGCTGTAATGTCCCAGGTTGTTCCTACAGCCCTTGTTATTCTTATGACATTTGCTTCATATGTAGCAGTTGGCGTTTACGGTGCAACCAGTGTTCTTGCCGGTACAATTATTACCGGAACAAGAATTTTTGATGCTGTAACAGACCCGGTTTGCGGATTTTTGACAACACGTCTTAAATCAAAGTTCGGAAGAGTTAGACCTCTTCTCGTTGTCGGTTGGCTTGTTGTAGCTCTTGCTATTTCCCTGATGTTTATTCTTTGTCCGGGAAAGGGTAATGTAGCAGTCTTTGTTTTGATTTACATTCTTTACATCATTGGTTACACAATTTACAACACCGGTGATGGAATGGTTGCAGCAATCATCACAAACGATCCTAAGCAGAGACCTATGGTTGGACGCTGGGCAGCAGTATTTAAGTCAATCTTCAGCGGAACATTCTCAATGATTCTTGCTGCTACACTTATGCCTAAGCATGGATATCAGTATGGTCTTCCGCTGTTTAAGGACCTGGCTATTCTCATGATTGCCATCACAGGTCTTTTCACAGCTCTTGCAGTATTTGCAATCAGTGCTTCAAAGAACGATGTTCCTGAAACATATAAGGATGTAAATGCTACACCGATTAAGTTCTCAGAAATGTTCAGAATGATTGGAAAGAGCAGACCTCTTCAGATGTTTACTATTGCAGCAGCTTCTGACGCCCTTGCCATGCAGACAGCATCTCAGAGTGCAATCAACGTCATGATCTTCGGTATTTGTATTGGAAACTACCGCTTCAGCGGAAGCATTTCCCTCTACATGACAGCTGTTACAGTTGCCATGCTCTTCCTTACATCAGGAATTGCAAAGAAGAACGGTACAAAGAAGACTCTCTTACAGTGGACATGGTTCTCAATGATTGCCTATGCAGGCATGTACATCTTCATGCTTACTGTTGATACTCTTGCCATCACAAAGGTTGGTATTCTTACAGTCGGATTTATTATTCTCCGCTGTCTCATGAATGCTACACAGATGACTGTTTCATCCTGTACATTCCCGATGATTGCTGATATTACTGACTATGAGCTTTCACAGAGCGGCCACTTCTCACCGTCAATTGTTGCCATGACATATTCATTTGTCCAGAAGCTTATTTCTTCTCTTGGTGCTACAATTGTTGGTCTTGCAGTAGCAGGAATTGGTTATGTGAACGCCATGCCTCAGGCAACAGATGCTTTCTCAAGACCAATCTTAAATACAGCTCTTTTCCTGTGGCTCGGTATGCCAATGCTCGGCTATGTCTGCACAATCGTTGCAATGAAGTTCTACAAGCTTGATAAGAACAAGATGGAAGAGATCGCAAAGAAGAATTCAGAAATAGGAAGGTAATTTTTATGAGAAAGATACTGCAGCTTAGTGACAACTGGTATTTCAAAAAGACTTCAGAAGTTCCCTCAGATTTTCCAAAAGACTGGGAAAAAGTAACTGTACCTCATACATGGAATGCAGAGGACGGACAGGACGGAGGAAATGACTACTGGAGAGGTACTGCCTGTTACGCAAGAAAATTTGCAAAGCCGGAAGATTCCAAAAGGGTTTACCTGGAAGTCAATGGTGCAGCCATGAGTTGCAGTGTCTATCTTAATGGAAAGAAACTTAATCACCATGATGGAGGTTTTTCAACCTTCAGAACTGATCTTACTTCTAATTTGGAAAGTGAGAATCTGCTTTGCCTTACAGTGGATAACTCTGAAAATGACAGAGTCTATCCACAGAAGGCAGACTTTACTTTTTACGGTGGTCTCTACCGTAGTATTAACCTTATAGTGGTGCCCGAGAATCATTTTGAACTTGAAAAAGACGGAACTCCGGGCATTAAGGTTACTCCTGTCCTTTCTCCTGACAGGAGCAGTGCAGAGGTTACCGTCCAGAGCTGGCAGAACGGGGGAACTGTCACATATACACTGGACGGCTGCACTGAAAAAGCAGAAACCTGCGACGGACAGTCACAGGTTGTATTTTCCCTCAAAAATGTGCATCTCTGGGACGGTCTGGATGATCCATATCTCTATACCGTTACAGCAGAGCTTGAAAGCGGGGATAAAATCAGCACCCGCTTTGGCTGCCGCACCATGGAGTTTGACTCTCAGAAAGGTTTCATCCTCAACGGAAGAGTCTATCCTCTGCGTGGTGTAAGCCGTCACCAGGACCGTCAGGGTCTTGGAAATGCCTTAACCGAAAAAGAACACAGAGAAGATATGGAGATTATTAAAGAGTGTGGAGCAAATACAATACGTCTTGCTCACTACCAGCATTCTCAGTTCTTCTATGACCTGTGTGATGAGTACGGTATGGTGGCATGGGCTGAAATACCCTATATAACTGAACATATGCCTAACGGCAGACAGAACACACTGGATCAGATGCGTGAGTTAATTACTCAGTGCTACAACCATCCGAGTATCTGCTGCTGGGGTCTTTCCAATGAGATAGCAGTACATGGTGTGACTGAGGATCTGATGGAAAACCACAGGCTTTTAAATAATCTCTGCCACAGCATGGACAGCACCAGGCCTACAGTTATGGCTCATGCCTTTATGCTGGAGCAGGACAATCCGCTTGTTAATCTGCCGGATATTGCTTCATATAACCTCTATTTCGGCTGGTATCTCGGAACGCTTGAGCAGAACGACAGCTTCTTTGATGAGTATCATGAAAGATTTCCTGACAGAGTTATGGGATTCTCAGAGTACGGAGCAGATGCAAACGTCAAGTACCACAGCTCACATCCTGAGGCAGGTGACTACACTGAAGAATATCAGTGCGTTTACCATGAGTACATTCTCTCATGCATAGAGCGTCATCCGTGGCTCTGGGCTACACATGCGTGGAACCTCTTTGACTTTGCAGCAGACGGAAGAGACGAGGGCGGAAACCACGGTCTGAACCAGAAGGGCTGTGTTTCTTTTGACAGAACATACAGAAAAGATGCCTACTATCTCTACAAGGCTGCCTGGAATAAAAAAGATGAGTTTATCCACCTCTGCGGAAAGCGTTATGTAAACCGTGCAGAGGATGAAACAGAAGTTAAAGTCTATACAAACAGAGGAAGGGTTACACTGTTTGTAAACGGCAGGGAAGCTGAGACTGCTGTAGGCAAGACTGTTTTTAAATTCAAGGTTCGCCTTGAGAGTAAGACTGAAATTAAGGTTGTAAGCGGAGACTTAAGTGACCAGATGACTCTGGTAAGAGTTCCTGAAGCTGATAAGTCCTATATTCTTGAAGGTGGCACCGGTTCTGTCAGCAACTGGTTTGATGAAGAAGGTTTTAAGACAGACCACTTCTCTATAAGAGATACTCTTGGAGCTCTTCTTTCACACCCTCAGGCTGGAGTGGTTGCCGGCTCTTTTATGAAAAAGCTTGTTGAAAGCAGGGGAGATGTAGCCAAGTCAGCGGGAGAAAACCAGAGCCTTCAGAAGATGCTGAATGCCATGAGTTTTGAATCCATTCTGAAGAAGGCTACTTTGCCACCTGAAAAAGTTAAAGAAATTAACGATAAATTGCAGAAAATAAAGAAGTAACAAAAAAACCTGGGCCCTGTTTCCACCTCCGGCAGGGCCCTTTTTTTTATTCAAAAGTCTTTTTCGCTTCTTTATCTGCAAGTGAATATTTCATAACAAGGTATCCGATAAAACACATTAGAATCTGAAACACCGTTGAGCACGGGGTGGCAAGCCCTATGTGAAAAAGGGATACAGGAAGCTGCTTACTCATGATAAATGATACCGGGACACGGACTAAAAATGCCCCCAGGATACCCTGAATCATTACAAAACGTGTGTATCCCATGCCGTTAAAGAACCCGATAAAGCAGAAAAGGAAACA
>JAIKXP010000101.1 GCA_024684115.1 Sphaerochaetaceae bacterium
AGTAAAATCTATTCATCAACTGTATTCATGCCAAGGTTCATTAAATACAACAAGCTGGGTTTTATAATGGGAGTCAACATGATTGTAACATGTGAGAAAAAAGAAGAGCCCATTGAAGAGGAAGAAATAGATGATACAATCAGGCGATTTCTTCTGAGTTCTGACACGGAAGAACGTTCAGGATTTGTGCTGGGGCAGACTTGAGATAACAACTGAACCGAAAAGAATGAGACAGCCGAGAAGCTCCCTGGAATTCATGCGCTCTCCGAGAATTATTGCACTGCCGAGAGCTGCCCATGCGCTTTCAAGACACATAACAAGGGAGGCCTTCTCGGGCTTTACGTATTTCTGTCCTACAACCTGAAGGGTATATGCAATTCCGCAGGAGAAAATGCCCGCATATAATATAGATATAAGGGCATCGCTTACCATCTTGAGCCTGAACTCTTCAAAAAGAAGTCCGCAGGTAAGACAGATTATTCCTCCGAAGAGCATCTGGGCAGCCGAAAGATCTACGGGATCAACCTTCTTTACTCCGAAGTTTACAGCCATGATCTGGAAGGAATAAAGGAAGGCACAGATGAAGACCATAATGTCTCCTCTGTTGATTCCGCTGTCTTTTCCGACAGCCATAAGATATGTTCCAACCAGTCCCATCAGGGCATATACCCAGGCAGAAGGAGCCGGTTTGTCCTTTGTGAAGATTCCGAACAGAGGTACAAATAGAATGTAGAGGGCTGTAATGAAGGCACCCTTACCGGCCGTAGTATAGCTCAGTCCTGCCTGCTGAAAGAAAGCTGCAAAGCTAAGAAGAACGCCGCAGAGAAGTCCTCTGGGAATGAGTTCCTTAAGGTAATTCTTATTCACTGCAAGATTCTTTTTAATGGATTTAAAGCAGAACGGAAGGAGTACGAAAAAACCTATCATCATCCTTATTCCGTTGAACATGAACGGACCTATGAGGTCAGCAGCTTGGCTCTGGAAAACAAAGGTCATTCCCCAGATAAAAGAGGTCAGGAATAAAAGCAATACGGCGTTTTTTTCTTTCATGGACGCCCATAATAAAATAAAAGAGGTTGTCTGCTCAACAACCTCTTTAGAAGATTTTTCTTAAAATCAGAGAACGTGTACTGATTCCGGATCGAATACCAGGAAGCATTTCTCACCGACCTCAAAGATTCTCTTGTTCTTAGGATTGTGCTCTTCAAGTTTGACAAGAGTTTTACCTACTCTTACATGGTAGTTCTGGTAGGAACCCATGAAGCGTGAAAGTTCAACAGTACATGGAACACCCTTCTCTGCAGAAAGGCTTGCAGCTTCAGGTCTGAGAACTACGGTGTACTCTCCGCCAACCTTCATGTTCTTGTCATGGGATACTGTTACAGGAACTCCGTCAACTTCAATGATTGCATTCTTTCCGTCTACGGCTGTCATCTTGCCCTTGAGGAAGTTTGCCTCACCTATGAAGTCTGCTACGAACTCACTGTTCGGATGGTAGTAGATTTCCTGCGGTGTACCCATCTGGGCAACAACACCCTTGTTCATGATGATGATCTTATCGGAAATAGCCATGGCCTCACTCTGGTCGTGTGTGACATATACGGCTGTGATACCGACTTCCTGCTGAATTCTTCTGATCTCAGTTCTCATTGAAACACGAAGCTTTGCATCGAGGTTTGAAAGAGGTTCGTCGAAGAGAAGAACAGCCGGCTCAATAACAAGGGCTCTGGCAAGAGCAACACGCTGCTGCTGTCCGCCTGAAAGCTGGTTTGTCATTCTGGCTTCCATGCCGCTGAGCTCAACAAGTTCAAGAATCTTTGTGACTCTTTCCTTGATTTCCTCTTTAGGGACCTTTCTGAGCTTAAGTCCGTATGCTACGTTATCAAAGATATTGTAGTGAGGAAGAAGAGCGTAGCTCTGGAATACCATGGCTGTATCTCTCTTGTTCGGAGTCAGTTCATTGATAGCCTCGTCTCCGAGATAGATTTCACCTTCATCCGGGCTTTCAAAACCGGCAATCATTCTCAGGGTTGTTGTCTTACCGCAGCCTGAAGGACCAAGTAAGGTTACGAAGCTGCCCGGTTCAATTTCCAGAGAAGTATCTTTTACGGCATAGAAATCTTTTCCGGTTTTCGGATCTTTATAGATTTTTGATATGTGATCGAGTCTTATTCCTTTTTTCTCGGTTCTCATGGGATTAGTTTTCCTCCTTTATTTTACGGCTGGTTCCGAAGTGCTTGATGAAGAGATTCATCAGGGCTACTGCCGTGTATGTTACGAGAATGAGCAGTGAAGCAAAGGCACAGGCCAGTCCGTAAGAGCCCTTCTCTGCAAACTCATTGATCTGGACGGTAATGAGCAGGTACTGCGGTGTAACCAGAAGGATGATTGCGGATATAGCAGTAATACTTCTGACAAATGCAGTAACAAGTCCGCTGAGGAAGGAGTCCTTTATGAGCGGAAGGGTTACGGATGTAAATACCTGAAGGCTGTTTGCTCCCATGTCGTAGGCTGATTCTTCAATTGATTTATCAATCTGTCTGAGGGCAGCAATACCGCTTCTTGTTCCGGTTGGAAGTGAACGGACAATAAATACAATAATAAGGATCAGTCCTGTTCCATAGATACCCTGCATGAATCCCGTGTGGAAAATACCGCCCGAGTAACCTCTGATGTATCCGACACCAAGAACGGTTCCAGGAACTGCCATGGCAAGCATGGAGACTGCTTCAATAAATCCCTTGGCCTTGAACTTGCGTTTTACAACAAGGTAAGAAATTATCATGGACAGCAGAGCTGTAATAGGTGCTGCTATGATTGAAAGCACGAATGAGTCCTTGAATGCCTTGAATCCCTTGTACCTTGTAAAGACAAGCTGGAACCACTTTGTTGTAAGCGGGAAGAACTTGTAGCCCCATGTCGGGAACAGTGCTCCGATAGGTACACAGATGTACATAAGTATTACAAACAGTGCAATTGCGCAGCAGAGAACTGTAAGAGGAACTCTTACGCTCTTATCTTCAATAAGCATACGCTGTCTTGAAGCCTTACCTGTAAGTGTAGCTGTTGATTTAGCCTCAAGGTAATATTTCTGGACTGCAAACATGATGAGCGTGATGGAAAGCAGAACAACAGCCATGGCAGCAGCACCGGCCTTATCATATGCACCTGTTATCTGCAGGTAGATGGTTGTGGCCAGGGTGTCATAGCTTCCACCAATGATCATCGGGTTTGCGAAGTCGGCAATGGATTCAATGAATGTAACAAGGAAGGCGTTTCCAATACCGGGCAGAAGCAGTGGAAGGGTTACGGTTGTAAATACCTTCATACGGCTGGCGCCCATGTCTCTGGCTGCCTCTTCGAGGGACGGGTCAATGTTCTTGAGAAGTCCCCTGAACATCATGTAACAGACCGGGAAGAATGTCATGGACTGAACAATTGCAATTCCCCAGAATCCGTAAACACTGTTGTCATATATGCCCAGGAGATGTCTGGTAACAATACCGGCCTTTCCGAAAAGCATGATCATGGAAAGAGAAAGTACAAACGGAGGAGAAACAACTGGAAGCATGGAAACGACCTTGAACAGTCCTCCCATAAACCTGTTGGATCTTACGTATACTTCTACATATGCAAAAAGAAGTCCTACAGCTGTAGAAAGAATACCTACCAGAAAACCGACTTTAAGGGTGTTGGTTATGGCAGTCTTGAATGTAGGAATATTGAAAATTCTCTTGAAAATATCAAAAGTCAGACCTGTGTCTGAAATAAAGCTGTCAACGAGAAGAATTGCCAGCGGATATAGAATGAAAAGAGTCAGAAAAGCTATAAGCAGGACTATGGTAGTAACCATAATCGGGTCAGCCATAAGCTTTTTTCTGTCCAGGCTAGCACCTTGTCTGGTAGCCATCTTAACCTCCTTGGTGATTAGCTAAAAATTAAGGGACAGCGCAATGCGCCATCCCTTATTTATATTGTCCGGCAAATTACTTTGTCTGGAATCTTGATGTGTCGCCTGTTGCTGCGCCGCTGGCTGCAAGAGCTTCCATAACTTCTGCAACGTAAGTCTTGATGTTCTTTGTTGCATCATCAAAGTCATAGTCGATGACGTTTGATGGATCGAGACCAAAGTCATAAGCTTCCTTCGGCTGCTCTGCGTTATCAATGACGAGGAACTGGTATGAACCGTGCTGCTTGGCAAGGTTGACACAGTCTGGAGAAAGAGCATATTCAATCCAGAGCTTTGCTGCGTTTGCATGCTTTGCGCCCTTGAAGATAGCTGTTGCACCGATTTCACATGTTGTTCCGCTTGAAGGTACTACGAGAGCAATGTTCTTGTAACCGTTGTCAACGATCTGTGTGATACCGTCATGAAGGAATCCGATACCGATGACACACTCTCCTGTTCCAACGTTCTTTGAAGGACCAGAACCACTCTTTGTGTAAACTTCAATGTTCTTGTCGAGGTCAACGAGGAACTTGATACCTTCGTCGTGACCATACTTCTGGATGACAGTATTGATGACAAGCTTAGCTGTTCCTGCTGTGTTGTAGTTTGACAGCCAGATAAGTCCCTTGTACTCAGGCTTGAGAAGATCAGGGAAATCTTTCGGAGCTTCAAGACCAAGTCTTGTAAGTTCGTCTGTGTTTACCATGAATCCGAGAATACCTGTGTAGATACCGAACCAGAGGTTGTCCTTATGCTTGAAGTTAGCATTTGTGAGATGTGAAGCATTCTTTGCATCATAAGCTGAGAGAAGGCCTTCGCTTGCAAGAACGTTGTACGGGTCTGTTGTGCCGCCGAAGAATACGTCAGCTGACGGGTTTCCGTTCTCTTCTTCGATCTTAGCCTGAACCTCACCTGTTGAAAGGCGCTGGTAGCTTACCTTGATGCCGAACATCTTCTCGAAGTTAGCACATGCTGCTGAAAGATACTCTTCCTCACATGAACCGTAAACAACGAGTTCACCATCTGCCTGAGCTGCCTTTACGAGCTCTGCATCATAACCAGCAACTGTTGAAGCAGCAGCTGTTTCTTTTGCTGCATTTGCAAATACGCCAAAAAGGCAGAATGCAACGAGAAGAATTGCAATAGTTTTTTTCATAATCTCCTCCTTAGAGAGACGTGGCGCTAAGCCACTTATTACTTAAATAGAATAAATCCGTAAATATGAATTCGCAACAAAAAATGCACCGGAGTTGTTGACATGAAACTTTACTTTTGCTAATCTCCCAATGGTTGATTACTTAGGGCCAATAGCTCAGTAGGTAGAGCAACGCCCTTTTAAGGCGTGGGTCGTTGGTTCGAACCCAACTTGGCTCAAAAGGCTTTATGTCAACAATATGTCCCTTTCGTCTAGTGGTTAGGACAACGGGTTTTCATCCCGTCAACACCAGTTCGATCCTGGTAGGGGATGTCAA
>JAIKXP010000106.1 GCA_024684115.1 Sphaerochaetaceae bacterium
GAGGTCGTGACGGTTCTTTTGAAAATCCTATTGTCGTTACAACAAAAGATGACGGCTTTGCTACATTTGACTTTGGTGGAACCGGTTCCGGAATGAAACTCTGGGGTGACTGGTGGTACCTTTCAAATATTAATATCACACGCACAGCAGACGGTAAGCACGGTATGCAGCTTGCAGGAAGTAACTGTTATCTTTACAGAGTAAACTTCTACAACAACGGTACTTCCGGACTTACAGTTTCCGGTGACAGCAAGGATACAATTGAGTTCTGGCCTGCATTTAATACAGTTGAAAGCTGTACTTCAATGAACAACGCCGACAAGGCTCTTGAAGATGCTGACGGATTCTGTGCAAAGCTTACAACAGGTGAAGGAAACGTATTTGACAAGTGTATCTCTGCCTATAACGCAGATGATGGATGGGATCTTTTTGCAAAGGTTGCTTCAGGTTCAATCGGACAGGTTACAATCAAGAACAGCCTTACATATAAGAACGGTTACATCATGGTCAAAGAAGGCAGCACCACTAAGAGCTTTGAGTTTGCAGATGTAGTCTGTGATGAAAACGGTACCCTTACATTCACAAACGGCGTTGAAATGGAAGCTGGTAACGGAAACGGATTCAAGATGGGAGGATCAAACCTTGCCGGTGGACATACTCTTATAAATTCTATTTCTTATGAGAACAAGACAAAGGGTATTGATTCCAACTCATGTCCGGATATCAAGGCTTATAACTGTACTTCCTACAATAACGGAAGCTACAATATTGCTATGTACACCGGAAACAAGAGTGCTACAACTGACTTCTCTGCAAATGGAGTAATCAGCTTCAGAAGCGGTGACTACAAGAACCAGCCTGAAACTCTTACCCTCCAGGGTCAGAACAATTCTGCTGTCTACGGTATTTCCAACTACTGGTGGGATACCGAGAAGAAGGTCAGTGAAAATACAGAGGGAACAGCTGTTGATGAATCATGGTTTGTAAGCCTTGATACATCTGTTGCTCCTGAAAGAAATGCGGATGGTACAATCAACATGCATGGATTGCTTTTACTGAACGAGGAAGCTCGTTCAAAATATGCAGCAGGTGCAAGAGGTTTTGCATGGGGTCAGAAGGAAGCTACAGTATGGGTCGTAGGTGACTCTACAGTATCTCCTTTCAATGATAAGTATTATCTTCCCAGAGAAGGATACGGTGAGGAAATCTCATCTTACTTCAATGCAACAACTTACAACCTTGCTCACTCAGGTGCTTCAAGTAAGGATTACACAACAATGGCTGATTATGACGTTCTGATGAACGGAAGTACTTCAGTTCCTGCTCTTGGAGATGCTGATACAGAAAAGTTCCTCATTATCGGCTTCGGTCATAATGATGAGAAGACAGAGGTAGCTCGTTACACAAATCCTAACGGTGACTATAAGACTGAAGGAAGTTTTGCAAACAGTCTGTATGTAAACTACATTCAGCCAGCTCTCGATAGGGGTGTAGTACCAGTAGTCTGTACTCCTATTGCACGTCTTACAACTGACAATACAGCTGAAAGCTATGAGTCAGCCAGTGGACACAAGACTGAAGATACAGTTATTGGAGACAATGTATTTGAAGGCGGAGACTATGCTCAGGCTATCAGAAAGATGGTAGATGATCTTCGTGCTGAAGGTATTTATGTTGAAATGATAGACCTTACTAAGGCAACCATTGCTGAGAACATTGCCCTTGGAGAGGGCGCTCAGTACCTCCACTCATTTACTGGTGCAAAGTACGATAAGGACGGCACAACACTGATTGCTACAGGTCTTGATAAGACACATACCAATATGTACGGTGCAAAGCTTAATGCTTACCTTATTTCAGTTCTCTCAGAAGAAACAGCTCCGTTACTTTATCAGTATTCTTCACATAAGGATAAGCCGACATATGACATGTTCTTTGAGGCTTCTGTAAATGCAGACTATGAAGTTCCGACTTATAAGACTCCGACAGAAGAGCAGATGAACAGTGTTTCATGGCCTGTCTTCACTTCTGCTGATGGAACTATATGGCATGGAACAGTATTTGGAGATGTAGGTGGAAAGGATAAGATTTCTGCTGACAACTTCAGTGCAGTCATTGACGGTGAGAAGATTACCCTTTCTGTTGCAAATAACAGAGGTAAGATTTCAAGCGGTAGTGATGGACTTATGTTCTACTATGTAAAGCTTCCGGTTGGTAAGAATTTTACAATCAGTGCAAAGGCTAAGATTGAAAAGTTTACAGCAAACAACCAGGTTTCTTTTGGACTTATGGTTCGTGATGAGCTTTATATTGATGAATATGTTTCTGCTACAATGGGTGACTATGTTGCAGCCGGTTCACGTAACCAGGGCGCAATTGTCAACTTCGGAAGAAAGAGCAGTGCTCTTGTAGGTTCCGCTCCTCAGGCTGCAATCAGTCTTGAACCGGGTTCAGAAGTTGAACTTAAGATTGTCTCTTCCAACGACGGTTACACATTAACCTACGGTGGTGAAACAGTTTCTGCAGGATTTGACTATGCCCTTACAGGTATTGATTCAGACTATGTATATGCAGGTTTCTATGTAGTAAGAAACTGCAGTGTTACATTCAGTGACATAAGTCTTGTAATCAACGAGTAATCAAAACTTAAAAGACTTTGACGGGTTGTGCCTTAGGGTGCAACCCGTTTTTTTAGTTGAGTGTTACAGTACTTAAATTAACGGTTGTATTTGATGACAGAGGTTCTATAATCTGAATAAAGGAGATTGTACTTATGAAAGTTATTGATACTAAAAATGCTCCGGGAGCAATCGGACCTTACTCCCAGGCTATCACTACAGGCGGATTGATTTTTACATCAGGACAGCTTCCTGTTGATCCTAAAACAGGCAGCATGCCGGAAACTATCAGTGCTCAGGCAGCTCAGAGCTGTGAAAATGTAGGAGCTATCCTTAAGGAAGCCGGAAGCGGATTTGAGAAGGTTGTTAAGACAACATGTTTCCTTGCATCCATTTCTGATTTTGCAGCTTTCAATGAAGTATATGCCAGGTACTTTGTTTCAAAGCCGGCCCGCAGCTGTTATGCAGTAAAGGATTTACCCAAGGGAGCACTCTGCGAAATTGAATGTATGGCTGAGCTTTAACCTTTGTGTTATAATCTCCCTTGCTGGAGATTATTGTGCACAGTTACTATCAGAAAAACAGACTAAAGTTCAAAAAGAACCTCATTAATCTTATTAAACCTGTTTCCCTGGAAATTGAAAAAATTACAGGAAGCAGGTTTTCTGTCATCATTGAAGAAATCTGGAATTTCTATGAAAAGAATATGCTTGAGAACTTTCTGTATATAGGCGGTGACAGCGTTAGCGGAACATCCAATATGTGCGGAGCCTGCTGTTTTATTGCAATGGGAGAAGTTCTTAAGAAATACAATACACCTGTAGAAGAATCAGGGCACCTTATGACTTTAGCCTATGAAAGAAAGTATAAGAAAATACCCTCATTCTTAAAGTCCCTTCTTAAAAAGGTCTTTACCAGTCCAAAGCTTCTTAAAAAGATGTACATGAAGAAAGACAGGAAGAATGAAGAGAACTGCAGGTTAAATCCAGGCAGTTATCTCACAGAGACCCAGGATCCGCCTGAAAAAGGATTTGACTTTTCTTACCATAACCTTGTCTGTCCCATTTCAGATTTTGCCGTTAAACACGGCTATGAAGAATACATGCCATACATATGCAACCTTGATTATGTCATGTTCGGAGTTCTGGGAGCCCCGTTGTACAGGGAACACACCTGTTTTGAAGACGGGGACTACTGTGACTTTAAACTGAAAAACGGAGCCCCTGTTATGGATTACTGGCCGCCTGTTTTCACACAGGGAAAAGGTTACAAATAAGGCTTGCAGTCCTATTTCATCTTCTTAAGCTCGGAATAGGCCATAGGAATGGAGAAAAAGAAAGCAAGCACGTCCGAAATGCTCTGGGAAATCTGAATACCGATTAACCCGAAAAGTTTCGGAAGAACTATGATCATGGGGATAAAGAAGATTCCGCTTCTGGCAGATGCAGTAATTGATGCTTTAACTCCTTTTCCGG
Source organism: Sphaerochaetaceae bacterium (assembly GCA_024684115.1). Lineage (GTDB taxonomy): Bacteria > Spirochaetota > Spirochaetia > Sphaerochaetales > Sphaerochaetaceae > UBA1265. The sequence continues at coordinate 4,094 of JAIKXP010000106.1, forward strand.
TTGCCTGAAGCATCATGTTTGTAAGAACTACAAAGGCCTGAAGTGGAAGGGCAGCTGCCTGGGCTCGGAGGGCTACTGATCCTATGGCTACAACTGCATCATCATCTCTGAATATCCTTATAATCTGAGGAGCAAAGAGTTCACAGATTATGGCCATTACGGTAAGAAAAATTGTTCCGTACTTAACGCAGAAGAAAAATCCTTCCCTGACCCTGTCTTTCTTTCCGGCTCCATAGTTGAAGGAACAGACAGGCTGATAGCCCTGTCCGAAGCCGATTATTGCGCTGGAGACCAGCATCATGACCCTGTTGTTTATGCTCATACCGGCTATTGCTGCAGCTCCATAGAGTCCTGCTGCACGGTTAAGCAGTATGGTCGAAAGACTCATAAGTCCCTGTCTTATCAGGGAAGGGCTTCCGCCGTTGACAATCTGAAGCAGATAGAGCCTGTTAAAGCGTATATTTTTAAATGAAGGCCTTATGTTTCCGCCCCTGCAGGTTCCTATGTAAAGAACTACGGTACTGATAAGCTGTCCGCTTACCGTTGCCATGGCCGCGCCTTTAACTCCAAGGCCCATGCCGAAAATAAGAAGAGGGTCCAGGGCCATGTTGATAACGGCCCCGCTTAAAAGACCCGTCATGGCATAGATGGCGCTACCCTGAAACCTGAGCTGTATGTTCATGACACACTGGGTCAGAACAAGTGGAGCTCCTAGAGCAATTACTGAAAGATAGGCTTTTGAATCTGTAAGTATATCTTCAGTTGCACCAAGAAATTGCGTTAAAGGATTTATAAAAAGCAGTATGAGAGCCGAGATAGTAATTCCCAGAACAAAAGCCAGGGCAAAGCCCGTTGCACTCATCTCTTCAGCCTTTTTCCTGTTGCCGGCTCCAAGCTCCCTTGAAATATAGTTTCCGGAACCCTGACCGCAGAAAAATCCCGTAGCCTGAAGAATGGCCATGACGGAAAAACACAGCCCGACAGCTGCCGTTGCAGAGGTAGAAATACGCCCGACAAAGAAAGTATCAGTTGCATTGTAAATGGAAGTTACAAGCATGCTGATAATGGTTGGAACTGCCAGGGACGTAATAAGCCTGTTAACCGGCGTTTCAGTAAGCCTTATATATTTTTCATCCTCTTGCATTTTCGCTAATACACTTTTTCCAGCACCTGTGACACATGGCCACATAGGAATCATTTCCTCCAAGATAGACCTGGGGCCCGTCAACCACAACCTTGCCGCCTATAACCCTTGCGTTAACGGTTGCCTTTCTGCCGCAGGAGCAGATTGTCTTTATCTCAGTGATTGAATCTGCCAGTTCAAGCAGTCTCAGCGACCCCGGAAACGCCTCTGTCCTGAAGTCTGTTCTGAGTCCGAAACAGAGAACAGGAATGTTGAAGTCATCAACAATGTCCCTCAGCTGGTCAATCTGCCCAGGTGTGAAAAACTGTGATTCATCGGAAATAATAACCTCAACATCAGGATGTTTTTCCTTAAAAAGTGAGTATATGTCGGTATCTGGTAGAATTACATCTGCCTTGTCTTCAAGTCCTATTCTGGAGCGTATCATGTCAAATCCGTCCCTTGTATCAGTAGAAGGCTTAACAAGCCAGACTTTCATTCCTCTTTCTTCATAGTTAAACTTTGTAATCAGAGCCTGGGCGCTTTTGCTTGACCCCATGGCTCCGTATTTAAAATAGAGTTTTGCCATACTCAGAGCATATCATATTTTGAAGGAAATGGTGTAAATAACATGCTCCGGAGTTTCTATGGAAACTTCATCTCTGTAGAAAGATCCGATGTTGCCTTTCTCCTTCATGCACAGGTCAAAGTGACAGAGGAAAATACCCATGTCTACCTTCTGTATGTCAATCCTTTCATCGGAATTGAGAGTTCTGTACTCAAAAAAGTGAACTGTGTTTCCGTCAACAACAGCCCTGAAAGGCTGTTTGTTTACAGCTGAAGGAGAGAGAATGGCTAGTTTAAGCGCCTCCTTAAATACTCCTGCCTGATCTTCATTCAGCAGAGTTGAAAAAGAGCCGTCAAAACAGATTGAGGAGAAGGGCTGTCTCCTGTCAGCCTTGATTGCCTGTCTCATCAGCCTTTCCTTAAAGGACATTCTGGAGGCCGGATAGCCCAGGGGACTTGCAACTGGAAGTATTTCATCTTCCTTAACTTCCATTGCTGTTTCAAACCTGTCACGGCTTAGGGTTGAGGCAAGCATGACTGTTCCTATTCCAAGAGAACATGCGTAAAGACAGGCGTGCTCAAAGCTGTAACCGAATCCGAGTTCGTAGTTTTCTTCTCTTTTAACCTTAGCTGCAAGGTAGAGGCTTTCTCCCGAAATAACAGGACTTGAGAGGCTGTATTTCTCAGGATCCAGGATTCTGAAGTTTACCGGAGTTCCGAAAGGGTTTAGAGGTTCTTTTATGAAGTCTTCAAGAGCCTTAAGGTCTGAATCCCTTAGATTATTTCCGTCAAAAGTCCTTACACTTCTTCTATTACTTATTGCAGCAACAGCAGAGAATTTCATGTTTTTCCTCCCTGAAGAAAATTAGTTATTACATTTCTTTTCTCCCATGTTATTTTCAATATTCCTAATAGTAAAGGTTTAAACCGCTATTAAAAATTCATTAATTATTAAGACAAAAAATAATGTATCCATAAATTTTCATTAAAAATATTACTTATATGATAAATAAGATTGATTTGTTAAATAAGTAGGGATATATTAGGGCTATGGAAAAAATTAAAAACGATTATCGGTATCTTATTCACAATCCTTCAAGGGATACAAAAGGTGCCAGGGAGATGTTTTCTATAGAAATAGCCAAAAAGGCAAGACATTTCCACAGGCAGATTCCGGGATACAAGATGACTCGTCTTGTTTCTCTTTCAGAACTTGCACACATGCTTGGTGTAGAGGGAATCTATATAAAGGATGAGGCACAGAGACTGGTTCTTAACAGTTTTAAGGTTATGGGCGGTTCCTTTGCTCTTTATAACTTCCTCAGAAAAAAGCTTGGAACAGATGAAGACCTTTCTTTTGAATATCTCAAGAGTAAGGAATGCCATGATAAGCTCGGAGATATTACATTTGCTTCGGCTACTGACGGTAACCATGGAAGAGGTATAGCATGGGCTAGCCAGCAGCTCGGATACAAGTGTGTTATTTACGTCCATCATGAAACAAGCCAGCCAAGAATTGATGCCATCAGAGGTTACGGAGCAAGAGTAGAAATTGTTGACGGAAACTATGATGATGCAGTCCGTAAAATTGCAGAAGATGCAAAGAAGTACAACTGGGAAATTATTTCTGACACTTCATGGGATGGTTACACAGAAATTCCTACATGGATCATGCAGGGCTATACTACCATTCTTCTTGAAGCTCAGGAGCAGCTTGCCGGTCTCGGCATTTCCCGTCCGACTCATGTTTTCGTACAGGCCGGAGTAGGTGCCCTTGCAGCTGCTACAGTAGGTTTCTATGCAGCTCTCTATCCGGATAATCCTCCTAAGTTCGTTATTGTTGAACCGGAAAAGGCTCCGTGTATCTACGAGAGTATCAAGAACGGTAAGTGTACAAGCGTTAAGGGAGATCTGGATACAATCATGGCCGGTCTTGCCTGCGGAGATCCGTCTCCTATTGCTTTTGACATACTCAACAACAACGGAGATGTCTTTGTAGTAGTTCCTGATTACACTGCTGCAAGAGGTATGAGAATTCTCTCCTGTCCTCTTACAGGTGATCCGTTTGTTATCTCAGGCGAATCCGGTGCTGTAACTCTTGGAGCCCTCTTTACTCTTAAGAATAAAAACTGTCCAGATGATCTTAAGAAGGCTCTTGCCCTCGATAAGCATAGTAATGTTCTTATGATCAACACCGAAGGAAACACTGATCCTATTCAGTTCAGAAGGGTAATCTGGGATGGTCTTGATCCTGTACCTAAGAAATTCACCGAAATTGATATAAAGTAATCCATTGAATCATGGCCTGCATTTCTGCAGGCCTGATCTTTTTATATCCTGTATTTATTGCTGAATTTCTTGAATTCATCCTTAAAGTCTTCATCAGTAGTTCTAAGCTGCCTGAGGTTCTTATGAATATCCATGGTATGTTCTGTAGTATCAAGAACACATCCTGAAATGTTTGAACAGTGATCAGAGACCCTTTCAATATTTGTTAACAGGTCTGACCATATGAATCCGGCAGCTGCAGAACATTCGCCCCTCTGTAACCTGAGATAGTGACGGGTTCTTAGTTCTTCCTTCAATCTGTCAATAAGCTGTTCAAGCGGTTCAGTCTTCTTTGCACTGATAATGTCTGACTGTGCAAAAGATTTGAAAGAGAGATGGAGTATTTCATCAAGGGCAGCGGAAATCTGCAGGTATTCCTTTTCAGCTTCTTCTGTAAAAATAATTGATTTTTCCTTTTTTTCCTCTGCTGATTCAAGAATACCTACTGCATGGTCTGCTATCCTTTCATAGTCTCCTACAATCTTAAGATATGCTGTAGCTTTTACACTTTCTTCTTCACTGCAGTGACGGGATGTAATCTTTAGAAGATAGGTATTAACAAGGTCTTCAGTATGGTCTGTATCTTCCTCTATTTCCCTTATGTATTCAGCATCTTTATCATTATAATTTAGAATTACTTTCATGCTTGTTTCCAGGGCCTTTATTGATTTTTCAGCCATATCTACAAGAACAGATTTTACCTGATTCAGAGCAAGTGTTGGGCTTGATAAAAGTCTTTCATCAAGAACAGAAGTTTTTCCGGTAGTAACTGATTCTGGAATTATCAGACATACAAGTTTCTCAATAAATGAGGTAAAAGGGAAGAGAATGACAGTACAGAAGAGATTAAAAATAGAGTGAGATACAGCAATTCCTACGGGTGTAGAGGGAGAGTTCAGTATTAATGGATTAGCAATACTTTTAATCACTATGAACAGTAGAAGGAATATAAGAGCTCCTAAAATGTTGAAACACAGATGTACCATGGCTGCTCTTCTTGCATTTTTACCTGTTCCTATTGAAGAGAGAAGGGCTGTGGCACAGGTTCCTATATTCTGTCCCAGAATTATAGGTATGGCTGCACCATATGTAACTGCACCGGTACTTGAGAGAGCCTGGAGTATACCAACAGAAGCAGAACTGGACTGAATTACAGCCGTAAGTACCGCTCCTGCCATAATTCCAAGGAAGGGATTTGTAAAGGTAAGAAACAGCTGCTGAAACTGAGGATTATTCTTGAGAATGGAAACTGAACTGCTCATTGTTTCCATGCCGAACATAAGTGTAGTAAATCCCAGCAGAATCATTCCCGTATCTTTCTTTTTCTGATCCTTTGAAATCATAAAGTATACAATACCAATTAATGCAAGTATCGGTGTAAATGACGATGGTTTAAGGAGTTTTATAAATACATTACTGCTTTCTATGCCTGCAAGACTCAGTATCCATGCCGTAACTGTGGTTCCTATATTTGCTCCCATAATTACATTAATTGACTGGCTTAGGGTCATTAGCCCTGAGTTTACAAAACCAACAACCATAACAGTAGTTGCTGATGAGCTTTGAATAATTGCAGTGACACATAATCCGGTAAGAAGACCTGTAAATTTATTTGATGTTATCTTTCCTAGAAGTGATTTAAGTCTGTTTCCAGCTCTTCTTTCCAATGCTGAGCCCATAAGAGACATCCCGAAAAGAAAGAGACAGAGTCCGCCCAAAAGGTCAAGGATTTTAAATATATCCATAAGAATCTCCTTATGGATACAGCCTAGAAGACAAGCATTACTGTTTTTCTAAAGAAAATGTAAAATATGTGTAAGGTTGATCAGGAAGGTATGCTTACAGTAAAGGTTGTTCCTGTCTCAGGTGAACTTTCAACCTTTACACTTCCATTTAAAATTAGGAGAGCGTGTTTAACAATAGACAGTCCAAGTCCAGTTCCTCCAACTTCCTTGCTGTGACTCTTGTCAACCCGGTAGAATCTTTCAAATATCCTGTCCTGATACTGCTCCTCTATTCCAATACCTGAGTCTTTTACACTGAGTATGGTATAACCATCATTCTTATACACATTAACTTCTACATAGCCACCTGGTCTGTTGTATTTAATGGCATTGTCACAGATGTTGTAGGTTATGCTGTAAAGAAGCTGGGGAATGGACTTAAGTGGAGATGAGGAGCCTCTGAGGGTAACTGAAATTCCCTTTTCTGTATATTCAGAATAAAGGCTTTCAATTACATTTTCAGCAATTGAATAGAGGTTACAGTTTTCCCATGAGAGGTCAACGACTCCAGAATCAAGTTTTGTAAGGTCAATTATATCTTCAACAAGCTTTGTTATCCTTATGGATTCCTCTCTTATAATCCTGACAAAAGGTTTTATGTCTTCGTCCCTGACCATGCCGTTCTCAATCAGCTCCGCGTATCCGGAAATAACATGAAGAGGTGTCTTGAGTTCATGGGATACATTTGCAGTAAACTCCTGTCTGATTAGGGCGTTCTTTTCAATTAAATCCTTATCTTTCTTAAGCTGTATATTCTGTTCTGAAATATGACGAAGAAGTGGTTCAACTTCTCTGTAAGTTTCTTTACCGTAATACATTTCAGGATTTTTAATATCTATATTATTCAGTGGTTCTACTATTTTTCTGGCCAGTCTTGAAGCAATAAAAAATGAAAGCAAAAAGGCAATTATGATTACTATACATATAGGCTGCGCAAATCCTAACAGAAGTGTCCATACAGCAGCCTGAACAATTGAAAGCCTTATAACAGATCCGTCAGGAAGGCGCCTTGCACAGTAGAACTGTTTTTCTGTTAGTGTATTTGAATAGCGTTCAGAGCTTCCGCTTCCGTTTTCCAGGGCCTCCATGACTTCTTTTCTTTCAAGATGGTTCTCCATTATTTCACTATTTGCCTGATTGTCATAAAGTACAGTTCCATCCTGGCTTATCCATGTAATTCTGTACCCTTCAGGATTTAGTTCTTCAAGATAAACAGAACCTGAAATACTTACTCCTTTTGCTGCAAGTTCCGTTTGGTTTTTGAGCTGGAGTTTCTGGATGGAAGTAAAATAGCTGTATGAAATGCCAAGAATAAATAGAAGTGAAGCAAAGAATACTGATATTGCAGCAATCCAGATTGATTTGAAAATTTTATTTCTCATTATCCTGTATCATCCTGTAACCGACACCACGAACTGTTTCTATCATCTTTCCATACTCTTCAAGCTTCGTTCTCAGTGTTCCTATATGAACATCTACAGTTCTGGTTTCTCCCTCATAATTAATTCCCCATACAGATGATAAGAGAGCTTCTCTGGTAAACACCTGTCCGGGATACTCCATTAGAAGTTTTAATATTTCAAATTCTTTTAAAGTAAGAAATACCTGCTTATTACCTGCATGAACGGTGTGTTTTACTGTGTCCATGGATAACTGTCCTGAGATTAATACGCTTGTCTGTTTAACCTGGCTTCTTCTAAGAACTGCCTTTATGTGTGAAACCATCTCCATCATTCCGAAAGGTTTTGAAAGGTAGTCGTCAGCTCCGGAATCAAGACCTGTTACAATATCAAACTCACTGCTTTTTGCTGTTGCCAT
>JAIKXP010000120.1 GCA_024684115.1 Sphaerochaetaceae bacterium
CATTGCCAACATGACCATACCGGCACCCGGGACACCGGCTGTTCCGATAGAGGCCAGCGTTGCGGTAGCCACGATCATAAGCATCTGCGTAAAGGTCAGATGGATCCCGTAACAGGAAGCAATAAAGATCGAGCAGACACCCTGATAGATGGCTGTTCCGTCCATGTTGATTGTTGCACCAAGTGGAAGTGAGAAAGCGTAAACTTCCTTATCAACACCAAGGTTCTCAGCAGCTGTCATGGTTGTAGGCAGTGTACCGTTTGAAGAACGTGTAACAAAAGCTGTGATAAGCGGTGTTCTTGCTTCTTTAAAGAATGTACCAATCTTAATCTTATAAATCTTAAGAAGTCCGCCGTAAATAAGGACAATGTGGAGAATGTAACCAATGAAACATGCAACTGTAACAACTACGAGAGCTCCGGCAACCTTTGCACCGTTCTTTGCAAATACTTCAGCAATAAGAACTGCAACACCGATAGGAGCATACTGCATAATTCCTCTTACAACCATCATCATGACTTCTGTGAGACAGTCAAAGATCTGATATGTTGTTGTGGCTGCAGCCTTAACTCTCTCGTCCTTGGAAACCTTCAGGAATGAAAGGCAGAGACCAAAGACCAGTGAGAAGAAGATAACCTGAAGAACAGTTTCATTTACAAGAGATGTAAGAACACTTGTAGGAATGATGTTTGTAATAACTGACCATGGGTCTGTTGAACCTGTCTTTCCAGCTGCACCGGAAGCAAGGGCTTCAACTGCGGCAAGTGCTGCATGCGGTCTGAAAATGTTAGCCATGATAAGACCGATAGTAACACCGAAAGCAGATGTGACAAGGTAGATAATAACAACTCTGATACCAATCTTACCAACGTTTGCCGGTGAGACTGAAGAGGCACCTACAACAAGAGAACCTACAATCATCGGGATGATGATCATTTTCAGAAGTCTTGTGAAGATTGTTCCGAACATGCTAATCCATGGTGGTAGAGATGTTACACCTGCGGAAGCCAGAATAACTCCGACAATAGCACCAATTACTAAGCCAATAAGAATCTTATAAAGAACATTAAAATCCAGATAGGCTTTGAAAAGACTTTTCTTCTTTTCCATACTCTTCCTCCTTTTAAAAATAGAAGCAACACATACTTTCCCAATGTAGGAAAAGTCTATAAATATGTATTAATTATAAAAAACAATTATTAGATTCACAACTTTTTATTTTTTGACAGATATATTTTTTACATATGTCGATTATATCGGTAGAGAATTGATAATTCTTTATTTATATAACAATTATCAGAACTTTTTTATCGATTAAATAATAACAGGAAAGTGGCTATATTAGCCACCTATTTACTTATTGCCGTCAATCTGTATCAGACACTATAATTTAAATATGAAGCGCTACAGAATAGGAGAAATATCCAGATTAACAGGTCTTACGCTCAGAACCATCAGATACTATGGTGAACTGGGACTCCTTCCGGAAACCCGTACAAATGGTGGTCAGAGATACTACTGTGACGAAGATCTTGTCTATCTCAAAAGAATAATGGAACTGAAAAGTCTGGGTTTCTCTCTTGAGGAAATAGCAGGAATTATCAAGCTCAGGGATGAGGATAAGAGCGGAAACAAGAGAAGAGCCGAGCTATTAAGGCAGTACAGAAGTAAGCTTTCCCAGGATATTGAACGCATGAAAGGTCTTCAGGAACACATAGATGAGCTTAACTGGCACATAAAGCAGCTTGAGGGAGCTGAAGACGGCTTTAAATCATGTCCGGGAAGCCTCTGCGCCAGCTGTGAGCACAAGACAAGGTGCATTTTCTTTAAGGAAATGTAAAAGAGGCTGCTTTCGCAGCCCCTCTTAGCTTTAATTATTTAATCTCTTTTATAGAACTTACAAGACCTGCAAGACTCTGTATTTCGGACGGGATAATAATTTTTGTACTCTCTCCCTCTCCTACTTTTTCAAGAGCCTCAAGGCTTCTGAGCTTAATTACTGAATCATCAGCCTTGGCCTCTTTGATAAGCTTTATACCATCGGCCTTGGCCTGCTGAACGGCTCTGATAGCTTCAGCCTCACCTTCAGCACGCTTAATTGCAGCTTCCTTCTCAGCTTCAGCCTGAAGAATCAGTGACTGCTTCTTTCCTTCAGAAACCAAAATAGCACTCTGCTTTTCACCTTCTGCTATCAGAATGGCTTCTCGCTTCTCACGTTCAGCCTTCATCTGCTTTTCCATAGCTTCTCTGATGGCATCCGGCGGGATAATGTTCTTAACCTCAACTCTGTTAACCTTTATTCCCCATGGGTCGGTAGCAACATCAAGAATGGTCCTGAGCTTGCTGTTAATTGTGTCTCTGCTGGTAAGAGTATCATCTAAGTTAAGCTCTCCTATAAGGTTTCTCAGTGTAGTTGCAGTAAGATTCTCAAGAGCACTGAGAGGATTCTCAACACCATATGTAAAAAGTTTCGGATCTGTAATCTGGAAGTAGACTACAGTGTCTATCATCATGGTTACGTTATCCTTTGTAATAACAGGCTGCGGCTCAAAATCCAGCACCCTTTCCTTCATGGAAACGCGGTTTGCAACTCTGTCAAAGAAAGGAAGTTTCAGATGTAGTCCTGTACCCCAGGTACTCTGATATGCTCCCAGACGCTCAATTACAAAAGAAAATGACTGAGGAACAATTCTTATGCAGAAAATAATTATTACAAGAACAACAATCAAAATGAATGCAAATAGAATTAAAGACATTCTGTTACTCCTTTACCCTAAGTTTAAGTGTATTCCCTTCAACAGCTTCTATTATGCATACGGTCTTTTCCGGTATTTCCGTTCCGTCCGCAGAACAGGCTGTCCAGATAACATCATTTGCGGTTACTGCCTCACCTTTTTCAGATGCAGTAATTTTCTTTGTTACTCTGACTTCCTTCCCAATCAGACTGGCCACATCTGTTTTCTTTTTTTCAAGCTTTCTAAGAAGGATTGGCCTGGTTGTAACAACAAGGACAATAGTCATGACAAGGAAAATAACAATCTGCCACTGAAAAGACAGTCCAAGCGTCGAAATGAAAATCATAACAAAGGCACTTGCAGCTCCCCATATGGTCGTAAGACCTGCAGTCAGGGCCTCTACTATAAGAAGTAGTACACAGACTCCAAGCCAGACCCAGGGTATGTTTGAAACAATAAAATTACTCATACCTCAATTATAATACCAACTTGGCAGAATACAAAGCTAACCCTGTATGTTATTCTTTAGTCATGAAGATTTCCGTTTTAAGCATGTTTCCAGAGCTTTTTGACTCCTACCGCCAGTCCCCTGTTTTCAAAAGGGCTGCAGACAGGGCTCTGATTCAGGCCTCATTTGTAGATGTTAAGAGTTTTGCAGGAGGAAGTTTCAGACACATAGATGATTCTCCGTGTGGCGGAGGTGTTGGAATGATTATGCGTCCTGAACCTCTGTTTAAGGCCCTTGAATCAGTTAAAACAGATAACTCTCATGTAATTCTTCTTTCTCCGAAGGGAAAACCCTACACACAGAAAAGAGCCCGTGAACTTGCACAATTTAATAATCTTGTCTTTGTCTGCGGCCACTACGAAGGAGTAGATGCACGTTTTGAGAGCCTTTGTGACGAGATGATCAGTACTGGAGATTATATTGTAACTGGCGGGGAAATACCGTGCATGATGGTACTGGACTCAATAGTGCGTCTTCTGGACGGGACTCTGAGAAAGGGAGCCACTGAGGATGAAAGCCACGAAAACGGCCTTCTTGAATATCCGCAGTACACAAAACCGGCATCCTGGAGGGGTAAAGAAGTTCCTCCGGTACTACTGTCCGGTAACCGTGCAGAAATTAATAAGTGGAAGACTCTTCATTCACTGCTGGATACAAGGAATTTACGCCCTGACCTGTTTGAAAAGCATACTCTTACTGACGAGGAGAAAAAGATACTCAAAGAGTATGACGAAAAACAGGCCCCGTAGGGCCTGCAGCTGTCAGAAATTGTAAGTTACTCCAACAGAAGCTGTTCCGTTAAAGCCAAGTCTGAATGCACCTTCCTTTTTTTCCGTATTATTG
>JAIKXP010000053.1 GCA_024684115.1 Sphaerochaetaceae bacterium
TTTGAACGGACAGGGGATCGAACCCTGGACCCACAGATTAAGAGTCTGTTGCTCTACCGGCTGAGCTATCCGTCCGATTCGTGCAGAATGTTTATAACATTTTGCGAAGCTTTTTGCAATAGGGAATCCGAAAATTACTCCCGGCAGGGCTCGAACCTGTAACCTGCGGATTCGAAGTCCGACGCTCTATCCAGTTGAGCTACGGGAGCAAACTGAACTTGCTAAAGCTTTTAGGGTGGAAGACGGGGCTCGAACCCGCAACAACCAGATCCACAATCTGGGGCTCTACCATTGAACTACTTCCACCATGGTGCGTATTGAAATATGCAATAATTAATCGATTTAGTCAATAAAGATGGAGAATAAGATTTCACTTACTGAGAGTGGCACTGATAATCAGAGTTTTAACGCTCCACTGCACCGGTGCAGCACAGAGCTGGGCGGTAAGCTCTTTAATCATCTTCTGTGTTTCAAGCTCATCAAGCTTCAGTGCAGGAGCGTAGGAAGCGCTGATCCACCTCTTAACATCTTCTTCAGAAATAATTCTGGCCTCAGTGAAACCGAAGAACTCAGTGTTTTTAATTTCAAAGTGTCTTTCTATTCCTGAAAGCATCCTGTCTTTCTCAGCAGGATCGTAAATTGATTTCTCGGCTTTCATAAGGGTGGACTGAAGAGGGCCCATGTGAAGGAAGTCTGACAGTCGTGAGCCTTCTGAAGGAAGGGTTTCAGCAAGAGTCAGTGTAGAGCCTTCCGTACAGAGAGAATCTATCTTCTTAACATACTCATCAACGTTTTTGCAAAGAACAAGAACGTTTCTGCCAAGAACGTGCTCAAACCTGTAGTCCGAGGGAATTGAATCAAGAGAGGAGAAGACCTGTGGCTTGTCAGCCTTGTCTTCAAGGGTCTCTATGTGGTGGTTTATGTACTGTAGATCCTCATCCCTGCTCACTACTGCCGCTGCCAGGCCTTCCGGAGTGCGCCTGAAAGCTTCCCAGAGCATAAGACCGTGGCCTGCGTTGAGAACAAGAATGCGGTCGCTGCGGATACAGTCAAAGTCTGAGAAGATTTTCTCCCTCAAGGTGGAAAGAGCCTGACTTCTTGTCTGCTCGGACCTCTTTATCCACATTTCCCTGTTCTTGTCCTTCTTTGTAAAGGTAAGATTTTCAGGAAAGGCATCAAGGTCCACGGTTTCAAGCTGGATTTCCCTTCTTCTGTTAACGGCATCCCTTATGGTTGCTTCGTAGCCGAGTTTTCCGGGCTGGTAGAAGACCTTGCCCTGCAGTTCATTCGGCAGGTACTGCTGAGCCACCCAGTGGTCACGGTAAGCGTGAGGATACATGTAACCTTCCCCGTGTCCGAAACCTTCTGAATCACGGCTTGCATCCCTCAGATGGTTTGGAACTTCTGAAGACTGGGACTCATGCTCAACACCGCTCAGAGCATCAAAAAAGCCCATGGCACTGTTGCTCTTCGGAGCCGTTGCAAGGTAGAGGGCTGCGTGGGTGAGGTGGTAGCGGCCTTCCGGCATACCTATCATATTGAAAGCCTGTGCGTCTGAAGTGACAACCACAATTGCATTAGGGTCTGCAAGACCCACATCTTCGCAGGCACTGATCATCATCCTTCTGAAGATAAATCTCGGGTCCTCTCCGGCATGAACCATTTTCGCAAGCCAGTAAAGGGCTGCATCCGGATCACTGCCGCGGAGGGACTTTATGAAGGCAGAGATGACATCAAAGTGGTAGTCTCCTTCCTTGTCGTAAAGAACAGCCTTTCTCTGAATACTTTCTTCTGCTGTAGCCTTTGAAACAGACACGACTCCGTCTTTTTTCTCAGATGTTTCAACGGCAAGCTCAAGGGCATTGAGAAGACTTCTTGCGTCCCCCTTTGCAACATCAATGAGGTGCTCAAGAGCTCCTTCTTCAAACTCAACCTTTATCTTGCCGTAGCCTCGCTCCCTGTCATTTACTGCCTGAAGAGCTATCTCCCTCAGGTTTTCATCTGTCAGCGGCTTTAACTGGAAAATCCTTGATCTGCTGACAAGGGCAGGGTTTACCTCAAAGAACGGGTTTTCAGTTGTAGCGCCGATCAGAATGAAGGTGCCGTTTTCAACCCATGGGAGGAGGGCGTCCTGCTGGCTCTTGTTCCAGCGGTGAACCTCATCTACAAAGAGAATGGTTCTTCTGCCGTAAACGTTAAGCCTGTCCCTGGCTCCTTCTATTTCTTCCCTGAGTTCCTTAACCCCGCTGAGAACCGCGTTAAGGGAGGTAAAGTGGCTTTTTGTTGTATTTGCTATTACCCTTGCAAGGGTTGTTTTTCCGGTTCCGGGAGGACCGTAAAAGATTACCGAGCTAAGCTGGTCTGCCTGTATTGCTCTTCTTAAGAGCCTTCCGGGGCCCACAATATGGTCCTGGCCAATGTACTCATCAAGAGTCCTCGGTCTCATCCTGTATGCAAGAGGCTGGTTTTTTAAGTCTGAATTTGAAGCTTTTTCGAACAGATCCATGAGAGCCTCAATAAGTCTTGAAGACAAGTTTTGATGTCTGATCTCCGTATGGATCAGGAGTTGTTCTGAAAAGTTCCTCTTCAAGAGAGAGCAGATCAAGATACATTGATGTTATTCTTCCTACAAGGAAAGACGGGATATCCGTATTTTCCGGTTCAATTACCGGCGTATCATAGAGAAGATTCTGGTTAACATCCCAGTTGCGCAGCTGGTTGAGCATGTCATCTACTGCAGAGTCATCTATCTCACCTATGTACTGATTCCAGAATCCGGTTATATCATCCTTGTACAGCCGGATAAACATATCTGAAGCACTTGTATCTGAAGAATTCACATATTCAAACGGGTCGTCAAACAGAAGGGTAGAGACCCTGTCGGAGATAAAGGTGTAGAACTCATCAATATGGCTGTAGATAAAGTTTCCAATATACTCATTCCACTGGTCAATCATGCTGTTCATGCCCGGAATACTGTCACTCTCGGAACTGAGCCTTGAGTACTGATCCGGCAGAAAGATTGACTTTCTCACTTCATTGTAGAACTCATAATCAGCGTTCTGTTTTGCCGTATCTATGGCCATATGGAGGGCCTGGTCTGCTTCCTCAATGGTTGGATCCCTGTCCGGAACAGTTGTAACTCTGGTACCGCATGAGACAAGAAGTGACAGTAAAACCACAACAATAATAATAGAAAAGAGATTTGTTTTCCTGTTACTGCCAAAACCTGAACTCATGCTCAAAATATACCATTTGCTTGAATATTTGCATAGAAGGAATTACCCTTTGCCCATGAACCTTATTTTGTATGAAGACAGGGATTTTATAATTGCCGACAAACCTCACGGCCTGCCGACCGTACCGCTGAAGAGGGATCTTCAGCAGGAAACCCTTCTTAAAGAGGTCTCGGTTCTGTATCCTGAGGTACTTCATTCATACGGCAGAAACTACTGGGAGGGCGGAGCCCTTCACCGGCTTGATACTGATACTTCAGGACTTGTAATCTTTGCAAGAAACCAGGCCTTTTATGACTACCTTTTTGGTGAACAGCTTAATGACCGCTTTGTAAAACAGTATCGGGCAGATACTGACGGAGATACGGAAGAAAGGGAAATCTCATCTTATTTCAGGGCTTTCGGAGAAGGAAGAAAGAGGGTAAAGGTAGAGCTGAATCCTGAAAAAGCAGATTCTCCCGTGCTCTACAGAACCACAATTGAGAAAAAGGAGAGCGGGGTGTACAGCTGCACGATTACAAGAGGTTTCAGACACCAGATAAGAGCCCATCTTGCATATCTTGGATGCCCTATAAAGGGAGACAGGCTCTACAATCCTGAAAACCCCGGTTCAGTTCTGCTTCTGGACTGTCAGAGTGTAAGTTTTGGAGACTTTACCTTTCATAAATAAAATCCTTTCTGTTGTTGTAGGCGGAAACCCACTGCCCTTGGGCGGAGGGAGGAGCCTTGTAAATTCGTAGCCATCAACCTTGGCTCTCGATATACTTTTGTATAGTGGATGATGATACTTCACCTATACTACAAGCAAAATATCCGTCAGACCAAAAGATTTTCTTCTTCCAATACTGTCTAGACAAAAAGTTTGGATATTTCTGCCAAGGATAGTATGTGGTCTGCAGTTTAATAAGTTTTACCATGTCGCAAACTCTGTCCGTGGTATCATAGCCGATAAGAAAATGTATATGGTCTCTATCAGTTTCCATAGCTATAATACCGTAACCTTTAGAATTGCAGATATCGTATATCTTTTGCTTTACATCGTCAGCGATGAAACCTTCAAGTATTTGCTTGCGGTACTTTGTAACAGGAACTATATGCACTTTCAGGCTATATTTGCGTCTGTCATAACGGTTATATCTATTATCCATATCGAGTCCTTCAAATATATTGACTTTCACCAATGAATAGTATAACATATACTTAGTGAAATATCTATGAGGTGAATTTGTGGAACAGGTGACAGTTACGGCTAAGATTCAGATATCCGTTAATGCAGACAGTAAGGTTTTACTTGATGAAACCATATCTGTTTATTCTGATGCCTGCAATTTTGTGTCTGACTATGTGTTCCGTACTCACGACTTGAAGCAGTTTTCCTTGAATAAGGTTTTGTATTCCACACTTCGGGAAAGGTTTGGTCTTAAATCCCAAATGGCCCAATCTGTGTTCAAGACGGTTATTGCAAGATATAGGACTATCCTCGAAAATCAGAAGAAGTGGATTCGGACATCCTTCAAAAAACCACAGTATGACCTTGTTTGGAACAGAGATTATTCCCTTACACAAAACTGCTTTTCAGTAAATACACTGAATGGACGTGTCAAGTTGCCCTATTTCGCTGAAGGCATGGCAAAATACTTTGACCACGACATCTATAAG
>JAIKXP010000068.1 GCA_024684115.1 Sphaerochaetaceae bacterium
CTCGCTGTAAAAAACCTTCTTTGTTTCCATTTCATCCTCCAGGAAGGTCCCGTTTGGTACAGAAACGGACAAAGATATTTTATTTTACATGCTCATGAAGGCTTTTACACCATCCTTCTTCTTCCACGAAGTAAGAAGATAGAGAAGAACGCCAAGCACAACAGCATATACAAGACAGAGAATATATCCGTTCACCTTCCCTGAGAAGACAATAGAAGGAACGAAAATAAGTACAGCCAGAAGAATTCCCTCCCCCAGTGTGTACAGAACAGACATGCTCTGCTTGATTGCAACCGCCTCATTCATGTATGAAGTACTGCCGTGCCTGAGGTCATTGAAAAGACCGAGGTTTGCAGAAACCAGTACGTAAAGAGCCGAAACCACAACAAGAACTGCAAAGTCTGCAGGTTTAAGTCCAAATGCCAGACACAGGCCCATAGCGAGAATAAGAGCCGGAATCCATGTGAACACAAAATGAAGCCTTACCTTTGCAGCAAGTACCTTCAACGGGTCTACCGGAAGGCTCTGAATGAGCCATATAGCCTTTCCCTCCGTTGAGACGGATGGAGCCGTTACATCATTTACGGCACACATAAGACAGATAAGACCGGCAAAAAGGGATACGGGAACACTGACTCCGCCCAGCATTTCTCCTATTTTTGAAGAGAATATAAAAAGTACAACTGCTGCAATCATCATGACCAGACTTCCCGTCATGCAGTTAAGAACATAAAGTGCGTTTGAGAAGACCTTGCGTTTCTCACGCTCCATCAAGGCCTTCCATGCACTTGAGGCCTTTACCATGCTGCTTCTGTACTTAACCCTCTTCTGTTTTTCAGTAACTCCAAGAATCCTTACAACGCCCCTGGAGATTATGAAGATGACTGCAAAAATAAACAGAACGCTGACAAGAACAAAGAGAAGAAGGGAAAGAGGATTTGACACAAACCCTTCTCCTGCAAGATCCAGCGGGAAAACGTAGACCGGCGCTTGAGAACCTATATCTGAAGCTGACAGGCCTGACAGTCTTGCAAAGACCATACCAATGCCCAATGCACCTGCAAGGGTCAGCACGGTAATTCCTGCCTGCTTGTGCCTCATTCTGGCCGTAAGAAGACCCACGAGGAAGCCCAGCAGTCCGGCAATAGCCAGAGTCACTCCCGGCACGATAATCAGATATAGAAGAGCGGCAATAGCACTTAATGGATTAAGGGATGTGTACCTGAAGTATAATACAAATGCCGTTGCAAGGCCCATTGCTGTAAGAAGCAGGTCTGTTACATATACTGAGAACAGTCTTGCACAGGTAATCTCCCAGGGTTTTACCGGCAGGGAGAGAAGAATCTCATTATCCTTTGCCTTGAAAAGAGATGAGTAGACCATGATCGCAGAGAGGAACAGTCCGAACATGGAAGATATAATTATGGCGTGAGATATGTACTGAGCGCCGAAACCTTTTGGAATCCATGCGGCTGCAGTCAGGGAGAAGACCTGCCTGAAAGTGTTTACCAGGTTGGAGAGAATCAGTAAATAAAGACAGGCAAAACCTGCAACCTGTCCGGGAGACCTCTTCTTTCCTGTTTTTTGATTCCAGATAAATGCACGGAAGGCTTCGTAGTACTCCTTCCTTAAAAGAGCTCTGAACCTCATCTCACTCCTCCTCTTCCTCTACTCCTTCAAGTTCAAGAAAGACTTCTTCAAGGGATTCATCACCCTTGACCTCTTCCATGGTTCCGCTCTTTATAAGTTTGCCGTCCTTTATGATTGCAACCTTGTCACAGAGCTTTTCCGCAACCTCAAGCACGTGGGTTGAGAAGAATATGCTTCCCCCGTTTTTACAGTGCTCATGCATGAGCTGTTTAAGAAGGTAAGCAGCCTTCGGGTCCAGACCGACAAAAGGCTCGTCCATGATGATAAGGCGCGGAGAATGAAGAAGAGCTGAGATTACTACAAGCTTCTGCTTCATTCCGTGAGAATAGGTTTTAAGGTTGTTTGCAAGGCTTTCCCTGATTTCGAAAGTCTGGGCATATCGGTCTATCTTCTCCTCTCTTTCTGAGAGTGGAACCTCAAATATGTCAGCTATGAAGTTCAGGTACTGAATTCCAGACATATATTCATACACATCCGGATTATCGGGAATATAGGCTATCCTCTTCTTTGTCTCAAGGCTGTTTTCCCTGACGGAGAGTCCGTCTATATAGATTTCGCCTTTATCAAAATCAAGAATTCCAACACAGGATTTTATGGTTGTGGTTTTTCCGGCTCCGTTTGGACCTATAAATCCGTAGATCTCACCCTTCTCTATATGAAGAGACAGATCATCTACAGCCTTTTTACCGTTGTAAGTCTTTGTTAAATGTTCAATTCTAAGCATAAACACACTCTCCCGTCCCATAAGAATAACACGTTATTTCTTTTGTGCAAGAGAAAAGGATTCAACGTCTTTCACTTACTATTGCAGAGCCTATAATCATGACGGCTCCTATTACTCCAGCCGTGCTCAGCGGCTCTCCGAGAATGAAAGCCGAGAAGAAAAGAGCAGAGACCGGATCTATGTAACTTAAAAGAGCCACAGACTGTACGCTGAGCTTCTCCATGCTTCCAAAATACATGGCATATGCCATTCCCGTGTGGAATATGCCGACAATGAGAAGAAGTACTACTGATACCGGGGTGAACTCCAGGGATGAAAACCCTCCGGAGACTAAAAGATATGGAACCATAACAAGGCCGGCAGAAAGAAGCTGAACCGTTGTCTTTCTGTACGGATTAATTCCTTCTATCTTCTTGTTCATTATTATAACTGAAGCATAAAGAACTGCAGCACCCAGGCCGAAAGCTATTCCCTTAAGCCCCTCTGAGCCCCCTGCGCTACCTTCCGACACCCCGGAAACAAGAACCATACCTGCTATTGCGACCGCTGCACAGAGAGCCTTCTTTGCGGTGAGCTTTTCTCCGAAGATGAGAGGTGAAAGCAGCACGACTATGGTAGGCTGCATGTAGTAGCAGAGGGTTGCTACGGCAACGGTGGTGTAGTTGTAGGCCTCAAAAAGAAGCATCCAGTTAAAACCTATGAGCATGCCGGAGACAACAAGCCCCGCCAGGGAGCGGCGCGGAATCTTTTCCCCTCTTCCCTTTCCCAGAAGAAGCAGAAACAGACCGCCAAGTATGCCGCGGGAAAAAGCCAGGAAGGCAGATGGAAGCGGGATGAACCTTCTGAACACCCCTATCGTTCCGAAAATAAGCATGGAGATTATGAATATAAGCGTCTGTTTCCTGTCTTCCATTAAAAAGAATTGTTCTTTTTTACGGTAGAAACTGTCAATAACCGGGCAGCTTTCACACGGAATTTGGACAAAAACATATCATACGGTTTGAAAGATATTAGACAATCTGTTTAAAATTTTAGAAAACAGAGGACAAGAATAATGAAAAGTGACGCACGCATTATGATGACAAAAAGGCTGCTGAAAGAAGGTTTACTGCACTGCCTTTCAAAAACTCCCGCCTCCAGGATTACGGTCAGCGAGCTCTGCAAGGAGTCCGGAGTAAACAGGGCAACCTTCTACAACCACTATGAAACGCCTATCATGCTTCTCAGGGAGATCTCCTATGATTATGCGGATAAGCTCAAAAACATCTACTACACCGCATACTATGAAAACCCTGACAATATGGAAAAAGCTACCCTTAAGTGCCTTGAATACCTCTACGAGAAAAAAGAAGAAGTTAAAACTCTGTTTTCTCCAAATGCAGAGAACAGCCTCAGAGCCTTCGGAATGGAGATAATAAGGGATACTGTAGAAAAAGACACACTCTTTTATTCCGGAATAACTGAGGACAACCGGGATGAAGTACTTCTTGAATCAGTCATTACCGCCTCCGCGGCATTCAGTCTGATTCAGATATGGCTTTCAGAGGAGATAAACAAGACTCCTCAGGAAGTTCTGGACCTTCTTAAAAAGTGCTTCCATAAAAAGCTTTTCCAGTGCTAAAAAAGCCACAGAACAAAAAACCGGAGTCCTGAGATGAGAATCAGAACTCCGGAAAGCGAAGGATAAAAATTGATCAGACCTTTCTATACTGAATGAACCCGATCAGATTTGAAACTCCGTTAATAACGAGTGCTACACCGGTGAAGATTCCAAATGCACTTCCTACAAACCCGGGACTAAGGAGGAATACAAGTCCCAGGATAAGTAATACAGCCGAAATACCGGCAAGCATCCACCAGCCTTTAACGCCGGCCTTCACGAGGACTACAGCGTTGAAGCACTCATGAATTGCACTGATTATCATAAGAAAACCTACAAGAGTCGGGAGGTACTTTCCTACAATCTCAAGATTTGCAAAAATTGCAACTGCAGCTACGACAAAAACAATACCTGCAAGAACGCTCATGACACAGAGCTTTTTGTTTTCCCTGTGCTGAATACCTGCAGCAATCCACAAAAGACCATAGAAGGCACTGATCAGCCCTATATACAGGGCAATGTTCCTCATCTGGAGTGATGGATTGACAATTGAAATGACTCCAAATACCAGAGACACAAGTCCCATAACAAGCGGGAACCATCTTGACTGTTTGAATTTAAGATAAGTTTCGTTCATTGTTCTACCTTTTCCGTTTTTCCATACATCATAAAGAAAAAGAAGATTCTATCTTAAACAAAAACATTCGTTCTGTTGCGTTATTAAACAGTTTTCGGTTTTTTGTTTACATTAACAGTCGGAAGCAGGCAGGTCTTGAAGGCAAAATCAACGATTGCAACCACCGGAATGGCTATCAGGATTCCGACAACTCCGAACATGTTACCGCCTACAATGACGCCGACAAGAATCCAGAGGCCGGACACGCCAAGAGTATCGCCGAATAATTTCGGCTTGAGTACGTAGCCGTCAAGTGCCTGAAGGATAAGTGTGAAAATGAGGAAGATAAGTGCGTGTACCGGATTGACCATGAGAAGCACAAAGCCGCCTACTACAAGTCCGATTACAGGGCCGAAGTTCGGGATGAGGTTTGTAACTCCTACCACAAAGGAGACAAGGCCAACATATTCCATTCCGAAGATGAGCATGAACAGGGCGTTTGCACAGCCGACTATTACGCTGTCCAGTATGTTGAAAACAATGTATCTGTTACAGATTCTGTCACACTCTCTGAAGAAGCTCTGAACCTTAAGGCTCTTCTCTTCCCCAAGCCATGCATCAAGAAATCTTATGGCGCCTGTCTTGAGGTTTTTCTTCTCTGAAAGAAGGTAGATTGCAAGAATGAATCCAAGAGCAAGGTTCATTATGCTCTTTCCTGCAACGCCGGAGACTGCAATTATGCTGCTGGTGTTTTCCTTTACCCAGCCTGAAAGAATCTCTCCGGAAGAGGCATAGAGAGCCTCAAGATCCAGCGTTTCCTTTCCAATTCCCATGTTCTGAAGGGTCTGACTTGCAGCGGCAACATAACCATCCAGGTTGGCAGCGAACATGTTTCCGCTCTGGACAAGCTGAGGGATGAGGATAAGCACGGCAAAGACAAGAATCAGAAGTACAAGTACGAACGAAAGAATGTTTGCAACCTTGCGGTTTTTCACAGCCTTGAAGAGAACCTCCGACAGAGGGTTAACAATATAGGCAATTATGCAGCCGTAGATAACAGGCTTGAAAAAGCCTATAAAGGTCATGAATGCGTTCCAGATTGACGGGAATCTGGTTAGAAATACGAAGAGTACAACTCCAATGCAGATTGCAACTGCATACGGATACCATGGTGCGGATTTTATTCTTTCTTTCTTCATATGAATGGTCCTTTTCTCCACAACTATAATGACTTTGAGGAAAAGAAATCATACATATGTTCAAATCAATTTATAAAGTTAGACAAATTGACCAAGATTGTATAATCAGCTGCGCAGCTTCAGAAGGTTAAGAGGAACATGGCAGTACCCGCCGGGGTTGTTATCCAGATATTTCTGGTGGTAGTCCTCAGCCTTGAAGAAGTTAACTATGGGAGAGACTTCTACGGCAAGCTTTGCTCCTGCCTTCTCTTCCTCTTTCTCGTAGACCTTCATGATTTCAGAAAGCTGCTCTTTTTCAGTGTAGTAGATTCCTGTTCTGTACTGGATTCCCCTGTCGTGGCCCTGCTGATTTACTGAAAGAGGGTCAATTATCATGAAGTAATAGTTAAGGAGCTCCGTAAGGGAAATGACTGACTCATCATACTCAATCCTGACGGTTTCTGCGTGACCGCTGTTGTGGCATACATCCTGATAGGACGGAGCCTTCTCAGGTCCGTTTGCATATCCTGTTTCCGTTGAAACAACTCCCTCAAACTGATCAAAGAACTTCTGAACTCCCCAGAAGCAGCCGCCTGCCAGATAAATTGTTTTCATTTCTCTTTCCCCTCCATGAATCCTGGCTCACAGCTCAGTTACGGACACATCTACATCCGGAACAATAGAGATTCTGTAATCCGGGTAGTCCTGCTTTAATTCCTCACAGAGCTGCTTCACGCTTTCTGCGGGGTTAACATCAAAGCTCACGACTACATCAAACATCATTTCCTTTGCCTTTGTATCAAGATAGAAACCGTGGAACTGTACGACCCATTTGTGGGACAGGACCTTCTCCCTTACCCTGTTCTGAATTCTGGCAGCTTCACTGTCTCCAGTGCTGTAGGAATAAACACCTATGGCAACAATTACAACTCCGGTTTCCCTGTAGACCTTTGCCTCAAGTTTTCTCGTAAGCCTGTCTACATCCTTTACACTCATTGTGTCAGGCAGTTCAACATGAACGGAGGCGTAATCCTTATCCGGACCGTAGTTATAGAGGACCAGGTCATATGCTCCGCGAACCTCTTTTTCACCTGTAAGGATCTTTTTGATTTTATCAGTCACATCCTTGTCAGCTCTCTGTCCCAGAATCTCGTTGAGGGTTTCCTGCATCATTTCAATACCGCTCTTGATGATGAATATTGAAATGGCAACACCTACATAGGCCTCAAGAGACAGTCCGGTCAACCTGAAGATGACAGCTGAAGCCAGAACAGAAAAGGACAGGACGGCGTCAAACATGGCATCTGAGCCGGAGGCAATGAGGGAACCGGAGTTAACCTTCTCTCCCTGAGCCTTTACGAATCTGCCAAGGAAAATCTTTACCAGAACGGCAACTGCAATGATTATAAGTGATACGTTGCTGTAATTCGGAGTTTCCGGATTAAAGATCTTCTTTACCGATTCAACCCCTGCAGTAATACCTGCATAAAGGACAATTGCTGAAACTATCAGGGAACTCAGGTACTCAATCCTTCCATATCCCAGGGGGTGCTTCTTGTCAGGAAGCTTTCCTGCAAGTTTTGTTCCCACAATTGTAATTACGGAAGAAAGGGCATCTGAAAGGTTGTTTACTGCATCAAGCGTGACCGCTATGGAGTTTGATACAATTCCGACAAAAGCCTTGAAAGCAGCAAGAAAAATGTTTGCTGCTATTCCCGTAATGCTTGTCCTGACTATAACCTTTTCCCTGTTTACAGCAGCATCAATCCTGCTGACACTATTATCAGTCATTTAAAACCTCATCAACATGTAATTCCATGTAACGTCCGTGTTTACTTATAAGAGCCGCTTTAAAAAGAAGTTCTTCCAGTTCACATGCAATCTCTTCTGAAAGAGAGACAACACTGTCCCTGTAGTTAAGTCTGTTCGGATGGTATTTAGCCCCGTCCCAGGCTCCCGGGTCTATGCGTTCAGTGGCAAGGTCTCTGATCTTTGCCGAGAAAACTCCTTCTTTATCCAGTTCCTTCAGCGCACGGTATGTCCACTTATAATACGGAGGATACTCCCTTTTGAGCAGGAAGAAAAGTTCCATAGCCGCTTCCAGCCCCCTTGAGCGGCACTGTTCTGCTGCCACAAGGTCGCCTCTGGACATGCAGCGCGAATAGTTAACCTGAAGGGAAGACGCGTAAATGTGAAGCTGCTCTGAAATACGGCTCCTCCATACCTTATCCGGATAGTATGAGAGAAGATAGTTTCTGAAGGAAGAGAAAACCCCCAGTTCATCCTTGAAGACGACTCCGTTAACAGCCGTCTTAAGGCAGGAGTGATCAAGGCTCTTCCAGTCTTCCTCACTGATTGTGCACCTGTCTATATCACAGTCTATTCCCAGTATGTTTGAGTAGAAGTCATGTATGCTCATCACTCCACGCCTCTCGCTGAGCCGCTTTGTGTAGTATGAGCGCTTTACGCTGTCTACCAGTCCGTTGTAATCAAGGGAAAGCTGGTATCCTATCTTCTTCATGTCTTCATCCGTCAGCCAGAGGCACACCCCGGTTCCAAAATCATGGTCACGTGATATCTCATCATCATAGCCGAAACAGTCCGAGCCTTCCCCGGCTATTCCGACGGCAATACGGTTCTCGTACTCTGCGTAGTTATTATGAATCAGGTCAAAAACATACATTTCATAGAAACGCCTGTTCCTGTCAGTTACATTTGTCATAATGAAAAAAATAATGAAGACGCCTTAGAAAAGCAACCGTACCGCCACCCCTGTTTTCTGCTATAATCCTCCTATGAGCAATAAAACCTATGATTTCTATACAAGACCGGACAGGCTGGGCAAAGACGCTCTGGCTGTAGATTCAATTGGAGCCTCCTGGGCTCCGGGAGCCCCTCTTAAGGGCTTCTCCGTCATACCTATGTGGGTTGCCGACATGAACTTTACCCTCTTTCCGGGCATACAGGAAGCTGTCTCAAAAAGACTTAACGAGCCCCACTTCGGCTATTTCACTCCAAGGGATGAGTACTATGAATCAATCATAAACTGGCAGGAAAAAAGAAACGGAGTTAAGGGTCTTACAAAAGACTTCATAGGCTACGAGAACGGGGTGCTTGGCGGTGTAATCTCAGCCCTGAACACCCTCTGCTCAAGGGGCGACAGTGTTCTGCTCCACTCTCCGACCTACATAGGCTTTACAGGTGCGCTGGGTAACAACGGGTACAACATGGTACTCAGTGAAATGAAGAAGGATGAAAAGGGAGTCTGGCGCATGGATTTTGAGGACATGGAGAAAAAAATCCAGGAAAACAGTATCCATGCCATGGTCTTCTGCTCTCCCCACAACCCGTGCGGAAGGGTCTGGGAAGAGGACGAACTTAAGACCCTCTCAGAACTCTGTGAGAAGTACTCAATAACGGTTGTCTCGGACGAAATCTGGTCAGACATAATCATGCCCGGCTACAGGCACATACCGACCCAGAGCGTCAGCGATTACCTCAGGGAAAACACCATCTCCCTCTACGCTCCGTCAAAGACCTTCAACCTTGCAGGCATGGTCGGAAGTTACCACATAATCTACAGCAGGAAGCTGCGCGAGAAGGTTATTAAGGAAAGCTCCCTCTCCCACTACAACTCCATGAACGTGCTCTCCATGTATGCCTTAATCGGCGCCTACACGGAAGAAGGCATGAACTGGACGGACCAGATGTGCCGGGAGATAGACAGAAACATGGACCTGGCATTAAAAACCCTCAGAGCCACAGACGGTGTGGAAGTTTCAAAGGCTCAGGGCACTTACATGCTCTTTCCTGATTTTAAACAATGGTGCGGGAAAACAGGAAAAACCATGGACGAACTTGAGAAAGCCTGCTGGGACAGGGGTGTGGCCCTTCAGGACGGCAGGGCCTTCCACGGAGAGCACAGCCTGAGGATTAACCTGGCCATCCCTTCCCGCTTTGTAGAAGAAGCCATGGGAAGGCTTGAGAAATACGTATTCAAATGAGCCAGAATTTTTCCTGACAGTATTACTTTGCATGAACAGGAAAAAGAGACTGTAACAAAATGCCGTCATTTCGGCGGGGTGTTACAGTCTCCTTATTTTCAGCTACATTTCTTCCTGTGCCCGCTGACATGACAGCTAAAATCTTTGCAATCCTTACTCTCTTCATCCAATTCAGAATTCTGAGGGGTCATTAAAATTTTTGTTGCTCAATAGAAAAAACAGGAAAAATTAGAAATTTTTAGTAGTTAAAAAAAAAGAGCATATGTGTCACAATTTAATCGTTCAAAAAAAAAGGAGACACACATGCCCAAATACTGTTTACAGAATATCAAGATTTCCCTTCCTTGTGAACCTTTTAATCAATACAAGAACGAAGTAATAGATGACGTCT
>JAIKXP010000138.1 GCA_024684115.1 Sphaerochaetaceae bacterium
TGCTGGACAGACCCGGCAAAAAACGGGGTAAAACTCAACTATAGGCAGGCAGAGGAGAAACTCTACGATGTTTCTTCATGGCTCAGGGAAAAGGGCGTTGATAAAAATACACATATAGCCATTACAGGAAAGAATACTCCACAATGGGCAGTTTCCTTCTACGGCATCCAGTACGCAGGAGCAGTTTCCGTACCGCTGGATAACACATTACACTCAGCAGAACTTGAAAACATAATAGAGTTCGGTGATATTACCATGGTTTTTGGAGACAAGGACCGCCTGGATTCAATAAGTGAAGAAGCAAAGAAGAACCTGACCCTTGTCTGCCTTGAGGAAAATGACAGTTATGATTACATAATGCAGATAAAGGGCCCGGATGCTTTACGCTGTCCGTCTGATAAGAGTGCCTACACCCAGGAAAAAGATCTTGCAGTCATGCTCTTTACAAGCGGAACCATGGGAAATCCCAAGGGTGTCATGCTCAGTAACGAGAACCTTATCAGCTGTGCATATCTGTCCCAGGGATTTATGAATATCTATCCTGAGGATGTTTTCTACATTATTCTTCCAATCCACCATGCCTTTGCACTTCAGGCAGATTTGATTGAAAGCATGAGCATGGGGTGCCACCTTGTATTCGGAAAGCGCCTTACAGTAGCAAATGTTTTAAAGGAAATGCACCAGTACAGGGTAAATGTTCTTGTAGCAGTACCCATGCTTTACAACAAAATGCTCAAGGGCCTGATTGCGGGAATGAAGAAAAAAGGATTTCTGGCCTATGGTTTTATCCGTTCTGCAATGGGAATTAATGCATTTTTCAGAAATGTATTCGGATGGAACATTTTAAAAAAGCCGTTTAAGAAGATTCTTGCAAAACTGAGTTTTGACAACCTCAGAATCTGCGTCAGCGGAGGAGGGGCACTTCCCATCTCTACAGCCAGGGCATTCAGAGCTCTTGGGATGGATTTTGTCCAGGGTTACGGACTGACAGAAACCTCTCCCATCACCCACCTTAATCCCATGTATGCCTACAGAGACGGAAGCGTAGGACGCCTGTGTCCGGGTTCTGAACAGAAGATTGTTAATCCGGATAAGGATGGCAACGGAACACTGTACCTTAAGGGCTCAAGAATCATGATGGGCTACTACAAAAATCCTGAGGCAACAGCTGAGGTTCTGGATAAGGACGGATGGTTTAACACAGGAGACGTAGGACACCTGGATAAAGACGGATACCTGTACTTAAGCGGAAGGTCAAAGAACATTATTGTCACCGAGGGTGGCAAAAACGTTTTCCCTGAAGAGATAGAAGACATGTTCCAGCTCTACGATGAGCTTGAGCAGGTGTGTATAGTTCCGTACTACACAGATAAAAAAATGAAGACAGAGGGCGTAAGACTTCTTGCTTTCCCGTCTGAGAAACTCAGAGAAGAACTTAAGGATAAAAAAGAGGCTGTAGAAAAGCGCATTAATGAAATAGTTACAGAGATTAACGGACGCCTTCAGGCCTACAAGAAGATTTCTCTTACAACCATCATCAAGGAGCCTCTTAAAACCACCTCTACCCACAAGATCAAGCGCAATGAGGCCCTTAAAGAGTACAAGCCAGATCTGACAGAGGATCACGACACTTTACATAAAGAGAAGTGACAGCTAAAATCTCAGTTGCGGAGGCAACATGGCGCAAGTCATTCTTAAGAACATATCAAAGGTCTACGGTGGAAAGGTTCAGGCCGTAAAAGACTGTAATATAGAGATTAAGGACAAGGAATTTGTAGTTCTCGTAGGTCCTTCGGGGTGTGGAAAATCCACTACTCTGAGGATGATTGCAGGTCTTGAGGATATAACGGAAGGAGAGCTTCTCATAGACGGAGAAGTTGTTAACAACGTACCGCCAAAAGACAGGGATATAGCCATGGTTTTCCAGAACTATGCCCTTTATCCGCACATGTCTGTCTACGAGAACATGGCCTTTGGTCTTAAAATCCGCAAGTTTTCCAAAAAAGAGATAGATGAGCGTGTTAACGAGGCTGCCAGAATTCTGGGGATTGAGGATCTTTTAAAGAGAAAACCCAGGGCTCTTTCCGGTGGTCAGAGACAGAGGGTTGCAGTAGGGCGTGCAATAGTGCGTCAGCCAAAGGTTTTTCTTTTTGATGAACCGCTGTCCAACCTTGATGCAAAACTCCGTGTCCAGA
This sequence comes from Sphaerochaetaceae bacterium, assembly GCA_024684115.1. Taxonomy (GTDB): domain Bacteria; phylum Spirochaetota; class Spirochaetia; order Sphaerochaetales; family Sphaerochaetaceae; genus UBA1265. Next base: position 2,196 of record JAIKXP010000138.1, read on the forward strand.
TGAGGGCAGAAATCTCATCCCTGCATGAAAAGCTTCAGGCTACCATGATTTACGTTACTCACGACCAGGTTGAGGCCCTTACCATGGCAGACAGAATTGTTGTCATGAAAGACGGAGAGGTCCAGCAGTCGGGAAGCCCCATGGAGCTTTACAACAACCCGGCAAACATGTTTGTAGCAGGTTTTATAGGAACACCGCCCATGAATTTCATGGAAGTGACAGTTGAATCTGAGAACGGAAGTTTTTACCTTAATGAAGGATCTTTCCGCCTTAAGGCAAACATGCTGCATGATTCTATTTTGCGTCCTTACACCGGAAAGAAGATAGTTATGGGCTTAAGACCCGAGGACTTTACCTTCTGCATGAAGAGTGAGACAGACAGAACCATAAACGGAACTGTATCTGTTGTTGAGCCTCTCGGTTCTGAAACAAATGTGTTTGTAAGCACACCTTCAAACGTTATTACCGGCCGTATTTCTCCTACTGCAGTAGTACAGAAGGGCTCTTCAATTTCCCTCCTTCCCACCATGGCCAAGGCAAAGTTTTTTGATCTGGAGACCACTAAGGCTATTGTCTGAGGATGAATACACTTTACTTCTTTGCACCGCTGATTCAGATTATCCAGAGCTCAGTAGCTCCTTATCTTCAGATTATGCTGAGAAACAGCGGTTATTCACACACCATTGTAGGAACAATCATGGGAGTAGGTCTGCTTCTGTCAGTAGCAGGTCCTCTGATTCTCTCTTCTATTTCCCAGAAATCCGGTAGGCCGCGCCTTGTAATAATTCTCACTGCCGCTGCAATAGTCATCTTCTTTGCTCCGGTTCTGTATCCAGTTTCAACCGTGGTGACAATTATCTGTTACAGCCTGGGTTTTGTATGTCTTTGCAGCATAAACCCGCTTCAGGACAGCTATATTAACAGCATTATTCCTGACCCCTCGTATTACGGCAGAATCCGCGCATGCGGAACCATAGCCTATGTGGCAGTTCTTTTTATTTCAGCTTTTCTGGCCTTTCCAAACCAGGAGAGTAATACCAGCATATTTATAAATATGGCAGTTAAGGTTGCCGTTTTTGTTGTTTTCTGCCTTGTCTTTTTAAAGGCTGACGGAGCAGAAACGGCTTCTTCTTCAAATGAAAAAGTCTCAATATTCAGCCTCGGTTCTGTCTTCTACCTTTTTATCTTTCTCTTTGCACTTACAAGAATAGCCCACGGGGTGGTTGAAAAGCTGCTGGCCTCCTACATGACAGAAACCATGGGACTGGGCACATCCTTTACTTTTTATATTGCTCTCGGAGCCCTGTTTGAGGCCCTGATTATGGTTGTGCTCGGAAAGAAAACAGGCAGAGGTCCTTCTGTTTGTCTGAACATGACTATCCTTTCTTCTGCCTTTGTAACTGTCCGTCTTCTTATCTACTACTTCTTCCCGAACAGTATTTTCATGTTCTCAGCAGCTCAGGCTTTACACGGTCTTACATACGGGATGGCACATATATCGGCTACAGCCTATATTGCAAATCTTCTGGGGAAAAAGAATTTTACAATTGGGATGGGAGTCTATCAGGCTCTCGGATACAATCTGCCGGAAATGATTGCAGTTACTGTCGGAGGAGTTGTGATAGACAACTTCGGGTATCCTGTTCTTTTTGTTTCCTATTCAGTGCTCCCCGTTATTGCAGTGCTGCTTATGATTGCATTCAGGAAAAAGCTGCTCTCTTTCTGAAACCTTTATATATTTTTGTTGTTTATGTATGATAAACTTTTCCAAAAGGAGGTATCCGTATGAAAAAGGCAATCATACCTGTCATTTTTGCTGTTGCTTTTGTTGCTCTCTTTGTTTCATGTGACGCAGACGCTATTCAGAGCACTGCTTTAACCATGTCCAATACCGGTACAAATATAGCAAATCCGGACGGAAACAGAACCGCAGTCGAAGATACTATCTCCTTTGCAAATGGGTACATGTCTTCATCAAACGGTACAGACAGTACCTACTACACTCTTATGATAAGTAAGATTAATGAAGCCTGTTATTCAAATTCCGGAAAGCAAAGGCTTATTTCAGGAATCAATATAAACTCATCATACAGCCACAGCCAGCTGAAATCAAATTATCAGGCAAAGGCTGCAGCGCTCAGCACCGCCTTAAACAGTACAGTATCAAACCTCGTAGGAGAAGGAGACCTGGAAGCTACTGAACTTTTCCAGTCTATGTTTGATCTTCTATGGGAAGAGTATACGGAGCCCGTGGAAACTCTTCTTGGTGTAAATGACAGCACAGCAGAGTATTCAACTTATTACCAGGTAGTTTTAAACGGTGCCGTATGTCTGCTGCTTGATACAGCTACAAATTGTATAAACAATGGACTTCCTTCTGATCTGCAGGGTGTTCTTGATGTTCTTAATCCGATTATTGCAAGTGTCAAGGCTATTGATAACCTGGGAGATCTTGGAATTTTTGCCGGTATTGCAGACATTATCAATGCCATTACAGAGTAATGATCCGAGGCAGGTATAACATGAAGAAATTAATAATAACAACAATAATTTTAGTAAGTGTTTTCAGTGCTTTTGCCTATCCCCTGGATATGAACGGAACTCCTTTTAATTCATTGGAAAAGGCCTTTATCCCTACTGATGCTTCATTCAGCAACTATATTACATACGCCCTGTTTAAGGATCCTACGGTTATAGGAGAAGGAAAGTTCTGTGTTGTGTTCCCGTCTGTCTCTTTAACACACTACAACACAGCGTCATTTCTCTCAACTGAGGCCGGAGCAAAGTTTGCCTCCAGAATTCTGAAACTTCAGCTTGATAATCTTAACTGGATTCCGGCACTTTATGCCGAAGCTTCCTCACTCGGAGTAGGGTATAACGACCTTGCAACACTGGACCTTGGCTTTGGTGTTTCAGATACGAACTGGGTTCTTGGTGTAAACTCAAGGTTCCTTCTTGACTGCTACTCACCTTCCGGAGCCGGTACGGACGGACAGTTCAGGCCACAGGCTGATCTTGCAGCCTCATTTGCCTTTAATGTCAATCTTCTTGACAGGGATAATCTTTCAATGGACTTTGCCATTGTTACAAGGTTTGCTTACAGAACATATACAACCAGTGATATAGAGCTCAGCGTGGTTCAGGATTTTGACTTTGACTCAATTGGCTTTACAGCCGGATGGGCCGTCCCGATTGATGTAGCTCTGGGCTTCAGTATCCTGGATGACCTAATTGGCATTACTGCATCCGTTACAAATATCAACGGCATTTATTACACAATGGATTATGATAATTTCAAGAAGTCCATTACCATGCAGGACGGAAGCAACAGTGACACACTGGAAACTCCTGTGGAAGTCAACCTTCTTCTTGAATATGATCCCAAATTAAAATATGTGGATCCGAAACTCAGAATTGAGCTTACAGACCTGTACAGGCTCTCAGAAAGACTTTTAATAGACGACCCGTATGAAGAGATTATGGCTCATGTAAATGCCATTGTTTCACTGGATGTTCTTGGACTGGTTGACCTCAGCGTTGGCCTGAATGCAGGTTACTGGCAGTTTGAATCTGCATTTGATGTTGCAGGAAACAGCATAAGTCTTCTTTATGGCTGGCATGAAGCCTCCACACAGCTTGGCTACAAGCCTGTAGATTCTCTTACACTGCGTGTAACACTCGGATACGACGGGAACTGATAATGGAATTTGTTGCAATAGATTTTGAGACTGCAAACAGATGCCCGCAGAGTGCATGCTCTGTAGGGCTTGTGCGTTTTGACGGAGAGGGGAGAATCCTGGACAGATTTTATACCCTGATAAAGCCTCCTGCAAAATACTCCTATTTTCTGCCTGAATTTATAAACATTCACGGAATAAGACCCTCGGATGTTGAGGATGCTCCGTTCTTTGATGAAATCTGGCATATCATGCTCTCCTTTATGGGAGACAGTATGCTTGTTGCCCATAACGCACGCTTTGATGTAAATGTCCTGAAAAGTCTTCTTGATTATTTTAACTGTCCGGTTCCAAAGAACCGCTATCTCTGTACGCTTGAAGTTTCCAGAAGTATCTGGCCTTCCTTAAGCAGTCATGCCCTTACTTCATTAAGCTGTTATTTTGATCTGCCGTATCAGGCCCATAATGCCCTGGATGATGCGGCCAACTGCGGTAAAATACTCTGCCTGGCCTGCAAAGACCACATGGCAACCGACATGGAACTGAGAAAGTTTCTTATAGTTAGGGGAGTTCAGGTGAAAGCCCTGAACATATGATTATTTTTCCCTGTAGGTGATTCTGCCCTTTGTAAGATCATACGGTGACATTTCAATCTTTACAGTGTCTCCCGGAACAATCTTGATATGGTTCTGGCGCATTCTGCCAGACATATGGGCAAGGATGATATGTCCGTTCTTAAGCTCAACACGGAACATAACGTTGGGAAGGGCTTCCTTAACCAGTCCTTCAACTTCGATAGCTTCTTCTTTAGCCATTATTCCTCCTACAGGTAGTTCTCAAATTACATAATCATCTTTTTCTTGTCAATCCGTTGACCCTTCACGCCGGTGGGGTTAAACTTAGTACAGTAATAATAATATGTTAGGAGATACTTATGGACGTCAGAGAATATGTTAATTCAGAGTATTCAAAGCATCTTGATACAGAAGGACTGAGAAAGAACTATCTTATCGAGACTATCTTTGCAGATGATCAGGTTACCATGACTTACAGCCATGTTGACCGTATGATTGCAGGTGGTATCAAGCCGGTCAAGAAGACTCTTGATATTAAAGTTGACAAGGAAATTGGAACAGAGTACTTCCTCGAAAGAAGAGAGCTCGGTCTTATCAATATTGGTGAAGCAGGTGTTGTCACAGTTGACGGTAAGGAATATGAAGTAAACCATGCAGACGCTCTTTATATTGGAAAGGGTTCAAGGGACCTCAAGTTTGCAAGTAAGGATGCTTCAAAGCCGGCTAAGTTCTACTACAACAGCTGCCCGGCTCACATGGCTTATCCTACAAAGCTCGTTCCTCTTAAGGATGCTGTACATGTAGAGATGGGAAGTCTTGAAGAGAGCAACAAGAGAGTTATCAACAAGTATTTTGAAGCTTCAATTCTCGACACATGTGCTCTTTCAATGGGTATGACTCACCTTGAAGAAGGTTCATGCTGGAACACCATGCCGGTTCACACACATGAAAGAAGAATGGAAGTTTACTTCTACTTCGATCTTCCGGATGACAGAGTTGTCTTCCACCTCATGGGTAAGCCGGATGAGATCAGAACAATCGTTGTAAGAAATGAGCAGGCAGTTATAAGCCCGGCATGGTCAATTCATGCAGGTGCAGGTGTTGGAAACTACACATTCATCTGGGGCATGACAGGAGAGAACAAGACTTACTCCGATCAGGACTGGATTGCCATGAAGGACCTCAGATAATTATTTCCTCGCGGTATATTCTGTGAACTAACCCCCCCATTGTTGGAGCAAATCCAGCAAGGGGGTTTTTTTGTGTTCTATAGTGCTTTAGGTCTGTGTGTCGGTTTTTGAAAGTTAATTAATAAGCTTATCAAGCATCTTCCTCAGAGCATCCGCTATCTCTTCTTTTGGTACCTTCTTGCCTGAGGCTACCCACCAGCCGCAGACCCCTGTCAGGGCCCCTGTGAAGGTGGGAACAATAATCTGCGGATCTGCTATATAGGAAACACCGCTTTCAATATCCCTTTGCACATGCTCGCTTAACATGGCACTGATGTTCTCCGTAATGATACCCATGAGAATGGAGTTGGAAGAGCTGCGGTAGAAAGACGTTACCACGTCCTCATTTTCCTCCAGGAAGTCCAGAAAGTGTGTTACCGTCTCAACATAGCCTGAGGATGGGGCAGAGAAGCGCTGAAGCAAGGCAGTTGTGGCAAAGGAGAAGAAGTCATACTTGTCTTCAAAATAGCTGTAAAAGGAGGGGCGGCTGACTAAGGCTGTCCTGCAAATCTCATCAACGGTAATCTCCTCAAAGTTCTTCTGTTTCATAAGAAGATAGAAGGCTTCAAGCAGAGATTTTTCTGTTTTCTGTACCCTGAGGTCAAACCTGTTTTTATCTATGTTCTTCATGTTGTGTATTATGACAAATAATGAACGTTTGTTAAATATCTTACATTTGTCACATAATTGTCAGATGCCTAAGGCCCTCAATTCTTGTATCTTTTTCCATTATTTATAAGCTGAAAATGAACAGGAAAAATATATGACAAAGATTAAAGCATTAGTTGTAAGGTGGCTTATAACACTTGTAGTGGTAGCCGGACTTCTTTTTCTTATCTGGAAGTTCATAATCCATGCGGAAAAACAGACCTATGAGACCCCGCTCGAGCCTGTTAAGACAGAAATGGCTCAGCGCGGAGATTTTGAACAGAGCATAAATCTGACAGGCTACATAGAGGCTGCGGACATGGTTCCGGTAGTAAGTTTTGTAAACGGAACACTGGAAACTCTAAATGTTGAAGAAGGACAGTGGGTGGAAAAAGACTCAGTAATAGCCTGTGTGGACCCTGAGCCCTATACACTGCAGGCACAGCAGGCAGAGGCTGTTTATCTCGCTGCACAGGCAACGTACGAGAGAGTTAAAAATCTCTTTGATTCAAACGCAGCCTCAAGACAGAACCTTGATGAGGCTAAGGCACAACTTGATGCCTATAAAGCCCAGTATGACCTCTCAATGGTACAACTTGGGTACACAGAGATAAAGGCTCCGGTATCAGGTACAGTCCTGAGTGTACAGAGCACTGAAGGCTCAGCCGTAGCCCAGGGAACCTGTGTGGCAGTACTGGCTGATTTAAATGATCTGGAGATAGTTTTAAACGTCCCTGAAACCTACTACAGCACCATAGTATCCAACCTTGAAAACGTCAGGGCTGAGATTACAAGAAGCGGCGAGGAGGAAACAGCCTCTGCCCGTGTTAGTATTGTCTCACCTTATATTGACGCACAGTCGAGAACCTTCAAACTTACCATGAAGATAGAGGAGGGAGACCTTCTTCTCAGACCCGGTATGTTCGTATCCGTATCGCTGGTTTACAACAGAATGGAAAACGTGCTGCTGCTAAGTCAAAAGAGCACAACTGCAGACGGATCTCTGTACATGTTTGACCCTCAGAGCAGTACTGCAAAGTATCTGGGAGATATCTCACTTGCTCAGGGAACTGAGTATATAGTGATTCCCGAAAGTTACAGCTCTGTGCTCTTTATAACTGAAGGACAGAACAGCGTCCTGGACGGACAGAAGGTGCGTCAGATATGAAGATTTCCAGGTATTCAGTAGAGCATCCTGTAGTAATAGGTATGCTCTTAATAGCCCTCATAGCCTTCGGCGTGTACTGCCTTTTCGGCCTTAACCTTGAGTATCTGCCTGATATGTCCATGCCTGAGGTAGAGGTACTTACCGTCTACCCCGGAGCCTCGGCAGAGGAGGTTGAGGAGGATGTAACGCGCCTGCTGGAGGACGAGTTTGCCACGCTGCCGAACTACAAGAGCATGACCAGCAGCAGTATGGACTCCTTAAGCTGGATCTCAATTGTATATGACGACTCTGTTGACCCGTACGACCAGTTGACCGAACTGCGCTACAGAATAGACAGCCTTCAGGATGAAATGCCTGAGGATGCACAGAAGAGTATCTCACTGGTAGGCGGAGCCACCATGCTTCCGGTAATGGAGTTTGCCATAATAGGCGGCTCAGACACCTCAAACGTGCTGGACTATGTAAATGACACCTTAAAGCCCCGTCTGACAAGAATAGACGGAGTTTCAGATATAACTGTAAGCGGAGCAGAGGAGCCGTGCATTGAAGTAAAACTTAATATGGATAAGGTGCAGAGCAGCGGCGTGAGCATACTGCAGGTCTACCAGGTGCTCAACTACAGCAGCTTCAACATCCCGCTGGGAAGCTCAGAGTACATGGATAAGACTGTAAGTATCATGTACGAGGGAGCTGTATCCACACTCGATGATATAAGAAACCTCACCGTAGGAAGTTCTGAGGACGGAGTGCTGATTAAAATGTCTGATATAGCAGATGTTTTTTACAGTGACGGAGAATCAGGCAGCTCCATATCCACAGACGGAGCACCGGTTATTATGGTCTCCATAACAAAGAGAGCCTCGGGAAACACTGTTGAGATTACTGAGAACATAAAGAAGGTACTCTCAACACTTGAGGAAGATACAGGCGGTGCTCTGACATACAGAATTTTTACGGATGATTCCTCATCCATTAAAAGCTCACTTTCAAACGTACTGATTTCAGGAGTTATGGGAGTTCTGATTGCTGTAGTGGTAATCTTTCTCTTTACCAACAGCCCCAAATCAACCTTTGTTATAGGAGCTTCCATACCGCTTTCCATACTCTTTACCTTTATAGGAATGCGCCTTATAGGAAGCACCATAAACTTAGTTACCACCTCGAGCTTTGTAGTAGCGCTGGGTATGATAGTAGACGGCTCTACTGTCATGCTTGAACAGATTTTCAGGTACTTGGGCCACGGAAACTACACCACACTTCAGGCTGTAGAGCGCGGCTCTGAGGAGGTAGGTTCCTCGGTAGTGGCTTCTGTACTTACAACCGTTGTAGTTTTCATCCCCATCTGCTTTTTGAAGGGAATAATCGGGATGATCTTAAACGGTTTTGCCATAGTTCTCATCTTCTGTATGATAGCCTCCCTGATTGTATCGGTGGTGATAGTGCCGTGGCTGATTCGCGTAGTATCGGGAGAGGGCTACAAAGAAGCTAAGAAAACATCCTTCATGCGCGCCATGGACAAGCTTGAGGACCTGTACAGGAAAGCTATTGCCTGGAGCATTAAGCACAAGCTCTATGTAGTAGCCGTCCCTGCAATACTTCTCTTTCTTTCCCTGTTCATGGTCGGTGGCTTAGGCTATACCTTCCTTCCTTCAATCGATACGGGAGACTTCTACATAAGCGTCTCCTTCCCACAGAGCTATACTCTTGAGATGACAGAGCAAAAGATGGCTCAGATTGATGCCATGGTGGTCCTGAACACCCCTGAAGTTGAAAAGACAGCTGTGTTCTCAGGCATGGACATGCAGTACACCTCCCGCTACGCCTCACAGAGCAACAAGGGTTACCTGTTTGTCATGCTGAAGGAAGGAAACAGGCGGGATGTACACACCATAATCAGAGAGCTGCAGAAAAAGATAAATGCTGAAATACCTGATGCGGATGTCAGCGTCACCAATGGGGGCATTGACCGCCTCGTCGGATATATTTCCGACGGCGGCGGTTACAGCATAAGGTTTAACGGGGACAACATATATACCTTGTACTCCTACGCTGCAGGACTGAGAGAGTACCTTAATGCGGACAGCGAGGTTATGGATACGGCTATTGACACCGACTACGACCGCATGGCGCTCAAGATTAAGATGGACCAGGAAAAACTCAGCTCGCTGGGCCTGACTTCCTATGAGGCAGGTATGATAAGTGCCGTACTGTTTAACGGGGTGGAAACCGGTTATATGACGGACAGCAGCGGCGAGAGGAACAAGATAAAGATTACAAGTGACATAAATGACTCCCACGTGGACCTGCAGACTCTCAACCGCATGCAGATAAAGACTCTCTCAGGCTCCTCAGTTTCCTTTGCCGATCTGGGTACGCTGAGTCTTGAAAAGACAGTTTCGTCCCTGCACAACAGCGAAAGAAGCGCAAGTATCACCGTTTCTGCCAACCTGGTTACCGAGGATGCTTCAGGGGTTAACAGCCGGGTACTTTCCTACATAAAGGACCATCCGCTTCCAAACGGGGTGGAGACTCAGGATGCAGGAGTTATGGCTCTGATTTCTGACTCACTGGGGGACATGATTACAGCTGTAATCATAGCTGTTTTCCTCGTCTTCTGTGTTATGGTCATCCAGTTCGAGCGCTTCAAGCAGCCGTTTATCATCTTTTTAAGCATACCGTTCTGTTTAATTGGTGTGATAGTCTCGCTTCTGGTTTTTGGCTCCTCCATGACACTTATGAGTGTGGTGGCTGTGGTGGCCCTCGCCGGTATAGTTGTAAACAACGCCATCATACTGGTGGACTACATAAACACGGTTCGAAACAGAAAGCGTGCAGCTTATGTTTTGGGCGTGGATGAAAGTGAAATAGATGAACCTAATTCTTCATACACAAGCTTTGAATTCAGAGACAGGCTTCTTGATATGAAGACTGAGAGGAAGATTCTCTACGACAGTATAGTTGAAGGCGGCTCTTCCAGATTAAGACCCATTCTCATGACCACACTGACTACTTTGGTAGGTATGATTCCCATGGCCCTGGGAAAGGGTGAGGGTGCAGAGCTTTACGCCTCTGTGGGTCAGGCTATAGCCGGAGGTCTTTCAATTTCCTCACTGATTACACTCTTTATAGTCCCGGTTATTTATTACAGATTTGAAAACACTACATTAAGGAGAAAAATACATGAAAACTAAGCTGGTTTTTCTTTCAGCACTTCTGCTTATTCTTTTAGCTTCCTGCTCAGCAGTTTTTGATGCAGGAGTCAGCGGTTATGTTTACTACTACAACGGAGAGACCAAGACCTATGTCTCTGATGCAAAGGTCAGTGTCTACTCCGACAGCAGTGCAAGCAATCTTCTTGCAAGCACCACCACAGATTCCAACGGAGCCTACACTGTAAGCCGTATAGTCTGGGAGTCTTCCAATCCCAAGTACGGAAAGACAGCAGACTATACAACCATCTACATAAAGGTAACTCATGATGATTTTGCAGACAGCTCCATCATCCCCGTTACTATCGTAAGTGACAGCACAAACGACAGTCAGGGCTATGTGGAGCTCACCCGCACCAGGTACGACATGCCGGTCTTCTCAGGCCGCGTGGCAGAGATAAATACAAGTGCAAGCAACTACACACAGTCTTTTGATTCCACATACGATGAGAAGAATGTATGGCTGTGCTACAAGAACGGCTCTGATTTTGTGCGCTACGCAGATTCAACAGCCCAGGTATACACAACAAGTGCCCAGGTAGCTTCCTATGATACTTCTTCAACCTACAGCCATGGAAACTTCTCAGCTCTCGGAGGAACCAGAATAAAGTGGGAAGCCACACCCGGAGATGATAACTACGCGAATATGACTGTCTATATTGTTTTTGATGCACAGGATTCAGGAGCAGACGGTTTTGGTGAAATCAGCACGGGAGACAAGTATGCTGCAGTTGTGATTCAGAGCGGTACGGATGCATACACTGTTGTTTACAGCAGTTTCACGGGAACAATATGAGAAAGGTTTTTTTATGTTTTCTTATTCTGCTTCTCTCTTTCTCTGTCTTTGCTGACACCTACACGGTTTCAGACCTTCTGTCTCTTATGGAGGAAAACTGTGCGGAGGTGAGAAAGGCGAGGGAGGAGGTGAACAAGGCTTCTCTTGATATCTCTGATGCAAGGGGAGGCTACTACCCCTCTGTGGACTTAACTCTCTCTGGTTCATACATAGCCAATCCGATTGAGGCCATCCGCATAAATCCCTCTGACTACATAACAGTCCCGGGTGTTTCCACCAGTGACTATGTAACGCTGTACAAGGGGCAGGAGAGTACTTACTACCAGTTTAAGGTAGAGCTTATTCAGCCTATCTACACCTCAGGAAAACTCTCTTCTGCAGTAAAACTTGCAAAAGAGGCCTACGAGGTGAGACTGCTGGCCCTGGACAAGGCCATTGAGGACAATGAGGTAAAGCTTCGCGCTGAGTGCGCAGCCCTGTACTACCTTCAGGATCTTTTATCTGTGGTAACTGAAACTTCCTCTCTTTCCCGGCGCCTTGTTGAACTCTCTCAGATTGCCTATGAGAACGGCATGATGATAGAAAGTGACTACAAAAATGTAGTGGCTAAGGCCAGGGCTACAGATGCTGCAAGGGATAAGGTTCTCTCGCAGATCATGAGTCTGGAAGCCGATGTGGTCTCTTTAAGCGGGGTGCGGGATTTTACCGTCTCTTCCCTGGTTTTTGATGAAAAAGAGGCTCTCTGTCTTTTTGATAAGGTCTCTTCTTATCCCTATGAAGAGCTTAAGGAAAAAGCTCTATCTGAAGAGAGAACTGTATTTACGCTTTTAAACAGGATGGAGAGTCTCTCTGTTGCCGCTAAGAAGTTTGCTTCAGCCAAGGTCAGCTGGAAGCCTGATGTGGCTCTGGTTGTGGATTTTGACTACTCGGGAAGCCGTTTTCCCTTAGTTGAAACCGACTGGTACCGTCAGGATGACTGGAGCGGAACTGTAACTGTAGCCATCAAGACCACACTCTTTGACGGCGGAAGCTCCTCCCGTGAGGTCTCCCGTGCTGTCTCTGATATAACAGAAGCAGAAATTGACAGCTCCCAGGCTCAGGTGCAGGTACTTTCAACGCTTGCTGAGAACTACGGAACCTTTATTTCCTCAGCCTCTGAAATTGACTATCAGAGTGCTCTCCGCCAGGCTCTTGAAAGCACAGCTGAGACTAAAAAGACCCTCATGGACACAGGGTACGGAAGTGAAAGTGACTACGTTCAGGCCTTAATTGAGGTTTCAAGCTGCCGCTCCGATATAATCCGAGCTCAGATGGACAGGGCTGTTTCTGCATATACAGTTGCTTATCTGTGCGGGTTTTAAAGAACAGATATGACAATTGACCGCATTGGATTCTGAGTATATTATTCTTTGAAGAATATGGAGGTCTTTTATGGCAAAAGGCGATATCAGAAAAGAAAGTAAGGGCAAGAAGTCTTCAAAGGACACAAAGCAGAAGACAGCACCGCAGCCGGCTTATGTAGCAGCTGAAGTAATT
>JAIKXP010000069.1 GCA_024684115.1 Sphaerochaetaceae bacterium
ACATCTGGAAGCCAGAGAGTACTCACGGTCTCTGATTATCATGACCTGTGTTCTGAAGAAGTAGGCAATTGAGAGCCAGCCTGTGATTGTAAGGGCAAAGACAAAGCTCCAGAAACCGGCACCTATGACGTAGACAAGAACTGTAATTACCAGAATGTACGGAACGTTTGCAATAATGTTGTAAATAACAAGCATTATCTGGTCAACGCTCTTTGAGTAGCCCCACACTGCTCCGGCTATGACACCTACTACCATGTTGATGGCAGCACAGATGATTGCCAGGGTCAGGGAAGTCTTTGCAGAGGCCCAGATTCCGTAGAAGATTGAGTTACCCTGTCCGCCAGTTCCGAAAATCCACTTCAGCGTTGTTCCATCACCTGCAAAATACTCTCTTGCAGCTGACGGGCTGAGGTTGAAGGTTGTAGCCTTTGTTACATTTTCTGTCGGATTGTAGGGACAGAAAATAGGAATTATGAAGGCTCCAAGGAAAAGAAGGACAAAGATTCCGATCAGTACCCAGTTTATCTTCTTCTTGAAGAAGACCCTGAATACGGATCTCCAGTATGAATATCTCGGAGCAATAATCTTCTCCGATTCAATTGAGTCATTGCTTACAAAGGTAAATAATTCGTCTTCTTTTGCAACTTTTGCCATAATTATCTACCTCCCTTTGTTTCAAATGAGATTCTCGGGTCAACCTTAGCCATAAGGACGTCTCCGAGGATTACGGAAATAAGTGACAGTGAGGTGTAGAACACCGTACATGCAACTATGATTCCGTTGTCATGTCCGCTGACTGCCGTGGTAAGCAGGTTACCGACACCGGGAACCGAGTAAACACGCTCGGTTATGATTGCTCCGGTAAGACAGCCCAGGATACTTCCCGGTATACCGTGGACAATAGGAATGATTGCGTTTCTTGAAATGTGCTGTCTGAAGATTTCTCCTTCAGAAAGACCTTCTGCCCTTGCGAACTTGACGTAGTCACTGTTCATCTGGTCAATCATGTATCTTCTCATCCACTTCATGAGGCTTCCGATTGAAGGAAGGGCCAGGGATATGGTCGGAAGTATGTAGGCCAGAATCTTAACCTGTGCGTTTGCAAACTTGTAAGGCAGGTTGAACAGTCTTGTTCCAATGGCTGCAAACATGAAGATGTAGGCAAGAGAAGGAACGGAACCTATGAAGATTATGTACCACATACCGAGCTTATCAGCCCAGCTGTCCTTCTTTCTTGCGTTAAGGATTCCGAGAGGAATACCTATCATGTATGCTCCGATTGTAGCAATAAGACCTATTACAAAGGAGTTTTCCAGCATGGAGAGACCGCTCTTCCTGTAGGTTGCAACCGTGTATCTGTCAGGATAGTTTTCCTTATCCGCAGCGGTAAGCGTACCGTAGTTGTAGGAAAGAGTATGGAAATCCAGTGCTGTTTCTACATATTCATCCGTACCGACCTTTGAAGGATACTGGGTCTTTACGACCTTGAGATCTCCGGTCGGCTGTGAAATAACTTCAGTAATCTCCTGTCCTCTGTACTTGGTAAAGGACACGCCCAGATTGAGGTGTATCCAGTTCCAGTGCATGAACGGGAAATGGCTGTCAAAGTACACAAGGTACTTGTGGTTTGTTCCGCTTCCGACAAGGGCAAAGAGGCCGTTGTACGGGTCCTTCTCAAACCTGATGTATCTGTCGGTAAGTTCAGGGTCTGTTACGTCCCTGGTGGTTTCAATCGTGATAAGTCCCCTGATGTAGTCCCAGAGTCTTAAGAACATGCTCCTCTCTCTTGTTGCAATGAGATAGCCTGTTCCACCCGGTTTTGTTCTACCGTCAGAATACTTGATCGGCTCAAGGTAGTTTACCGTGTAGCCCTCAGCTTCATAGTGCCTGATGAATTCCTGTACGGTTGCATTATCAAGGTACTGATCCTTTTTCTGAATGATGGATCTGTCGGTTTTGAAATCAGCTTGTTCGCTATATGAATCACCGTAGAGTTCAACGTATTTCTGCTGAACAAAGGTGGTGTAATTGGCAAGTTCAAGATACCCGTACTTCTGGTACATGGTATATTCGTAAAAAGATCTCTCGTTGTTGCTTCTCTTGTTCCAGACATCATCAGTCTGGAAGATAACTCTTCTGTCTATAAGAGAATAGACAAGAAGCATTACCGTCAGAATTACGACCAGCAACGAAAAGATGGAAAAAAGAATTCTTTTTAAAAGGTATTTTTTCATTGTATTAAATTAAAAACGAACATCGGAGGACACGGAAGGTGCCCTCCGATGAGAAACTCTAAGAGTTAAACGGAATCCGTTATCAGAACAGACCGATAACCTTTGTCATGTAACCTGCACCGTTTCCAAGGAATGTGTCGAGGTATGTGCAAGGATCACCAAAGTCTGGGCCCCAACCTGAACCGTAGAAGATATCAAAGTTGCCGGCTTCTCCGTTAGATGCTCTGTAACCAGAAGCATAGAAGTCTGCAGATGTTGTAGCTTCAACGTTGTTGATGATTACGTTCTCTGTTCCGAGAGCAGCTTCAATAACCTGCTTGACTGCCTGAGCCTGAGCTGTGTTTACAGCACTTGCTGAGTAGTAAACGTTATCAAGAACGATTGGCCATGTTACTGAATTACCGAGTTCTGCCTTAGCAGCTTCGAGGTACTTCTTTGCAGCTTCAGCATTGAACCATCCGTTGACCTGGTCAGCAACCTGGATGCCTGCGCCAAGCTTGTCACAGTAGTACTGAACCATTTCGCCGTACATGGTACCAGCCTTGAATGTGTGTCCATCCTGGTCTGTCTGGTCTGTTGAAAGCTGTACGAACTCAGGATGTGTATACATGTTTCTGAGGTTTGTAAGAGCAAGGTCTTCACCTCTCTGAACAGCGTTGTAAGTCTTCTTATCGAATGCAGAAACAATAGCCTTTCTGAAGTTCTTGTTCATCATGGCTGTCTCTGTGTCAATCTTCTGCTGCTCTGTCTTTGAAGAAGCAACAGCGCCTGACTCGAGCTTGAATGTTCCTCTGTTGACGTTAAGTCCGCAGAAGTAAGAAGTTGATGTTGTATCTGAAATGTATGAGTACTTGTCAAAGTTTCCGTCAGCCTTTGCAAGAGCAAGAGTTCCGGAGCTCTCTGAAAGAGCAAGACCTGCATATGTTCCCTTTACGACATCTTCATAAAGAGCTGTCGGGTTTTCACCAGCGTCATAAATCCATGTGATTGAGTTGATCTTTACAGCGTCCTTGTTCCAGTAGTTCTGGTTCTTGACAACTACGATCTCTGAATCCGGATTGAGCTTCTGAAGAAGGAATGCACCGTTGTAAACCTGTGAAGAAACATCTGTTGCAAGACCGTAAGAAATCTTACCTGCAGCATAAGCTTCAGCATATTCAGCCTTTCCGAATACACCACCGCGGCTCTCGTAGAATGAGCGGCAGATTGGTGAGAAACAGCTGTATGTCAGCATTGTGATGAAGTATGAAGCCGGCTTCTCAAGTGTGATCTGGAGTGTATACTTGTCAACTGCCTTGTATCCGACATCTGACCATGAGCCACCTTCGTAAAGGTAAGCAGAAGCACCCTTAACAACACCGTCAACAAGCCATTCAAGACCTGCTTCAGCATCAAGCATGTGCTGGAAACCTGCAACAAAGTCATCAGCTGTTACTTCAGCAAAAGCAACGCCCTCTGATGTGTACCAGTAAGCACCCTTTCTGATGTTGAATGTGTATGTAAGACCATCATCTGAAACTGACCAGGATTCTGCCATTGAAGGAACCATCTGTCCAAGGTTGTTGTACTGGACAAGGTTGTCTGTTGTGTTTACGAGAATCTCTGTATCTGACTGAGAAGAAGTGTTGAGTGTATCAAGAGTTACAGGAGCTGTTGAGAATGTTGTCTTGTAGTCTGTAACAATCTTGTGGCCCTTGCTCTTAAGGTAAGCAGCAGCATCATATGTGCCCTCTCCCTTTACAGCAGCGTTCCACATCTCGATCATCTCGGCTCTCTCTTCCTTTGAGATGAAATCATTGGAAATAACAATGCTATACCATCTGTCATCATCATTTCCCCAGTTGACGTACGGGATTGTTCTGTAAGCAACTCTTGAAATTGTGTATGCACCGCCCTGTGTTGTTGTAGGCATCATTACAGCAGAATCAAGAAGATAAGCTTCAGCCTGAGCATAAAGAACGAATCTTGCATCATCATTTGATGCTGCCTTAGCCTTTGCTGAAAGCTCTTCATATTTTCCCAGAACTTCTGCGTAGATAGCTTCATCATCTCCGCGCTGATATACTGCAGGAGCAGCAGCTGGAGCAGCAGCCTCTTCTGTCTTTGCTGTTGTTGTAGTTGTTGTAGTAGTTGTAGTAGTTGTTGTTGCCTGCTCAGACTTCTTTGCACAACTGACAAAACATGCAAAAACTGTTAAAGCCACTAAAAGCATGACTAAAACTTTTTTCATTTTATTCCTCCATAAATAATGGTTTTTGAATATAGGTCTGTCCATTGTATCAAAGTTAATCGAATAAAAACAATGACTTAATAAGAAATTTTGTATTTCTATAATATATTATCACTAAGATAATTGCATAAATATACAGTATTGGTCTTTCTGTCCGCATTTCAGACACACAAATCCGTAATTCACGACACATTGAGAACAGTTGTATTTGTTTTGAAAACAGTGTTAATGAATAATTAATCTGTTTTTCAGCCGCCGAAACCGTCCGGATTCCTGCTCTGCCAGTTCCAGGAGTCCCTGCACATCTCTTCGAGACTGTACTGAGTCTTGAATCCAAGCACCTTTTCAGCCTTTTCTGTTGCAGCATAAACAGTTGCAAGATCTCCGGCCCTTCTCGGTCCTATCCTGTACGGAACCTTCCTGCCGCTGGCCTTTTCAAAGGCTTTTACTATTTCAAGAACGCTTGAACCCTTTCCTGTTCCTATGTTGAAGACTTCACAGCCGCCGTTCTGTTTCTCTGCAAAAGAGAGGGCGCAGATATGGGCCCTGGCAAGGTCTTCTACGTGAATGTAGTCCCTCACTCCCGTTCCGTCCGGAGTATCGTAGTCATCTCCGAAGACTGTAAGAGCCTCTCTCTTTCCTATTGCAACCTGACTTACATACGGCATGAGGTTGTTTGGAATTCCCTTAGGGTCCTCGCCTATAAGTCCGCTCGGATGAGCTCCAACCGGATTGAAGTACCTCAGAAGAACAACTTCTAGAGAGGAATCTGCAACACACTCTGCCTTGAAGATCTGTTCGCTCATGTATTTTGTCCAGCCGTACGGGTTCGTACAGTTGCCTGTCCTGCAGTCCTCGCTGAGAGGCATGGTGTTGTCTCCAGAGTAAACCGTTGCACTTGAAGAGAATACAAGGCGCTTTGTACCGTATTTCCTCATCACCTTTAAAAGAACCAGAGATGAGTTGAGGTTGTTTGTAAAGTATTCAAGAGGCTTCTGAACACTCTCTCCTACTGCCTTAAGTCCTGCAAAGTGGATGACTCCGTCAATCCTGTAGGTTGAGAAGATCTTCTCCATGGCTTCTTCATCACAGCAGTCGGCCTTTATGAAGGTAAGGTCTTTGCCTGTTATTTTCTTAACCCTTTCAAGGGATTCTGTATGACTGTTTGAAAGATTATCTGCTACGACAACCTCATATCCGTTTTCAAGAAGCTTTACACATGTATGGGAACCGATGAATCCGGCTCCTCCGGTAACAAGAACCACAGCAACCTCCAGTAATTGCAACAAGTTGTAACATTATTGTATCATAGCAGTATGCCGGATTACAATTTGTCACCGCGTACAATTAGTCTGTTATCCCTCTCTGAACTGGTGGATCCGCAAAACGTTACTGAAATGACGGCATCCCAGATAACTGAGTACAACAGGAAGGAACTGACAGGAAGCAGGGCCTTCAGAAAACTGTACAGACCGGTAAGGTGGGGAGTGACGAATGACATGTTCATAATCCCTTCCGAAAACGGTGTTTCCATCTCCGGCTATCTCTTCCGTAAGACAAAGAAATCTGCAACCGATCCTTCTTCCCTCATCATCTACATTCACGACGGAGGGTGGATGTTCGGCAACATGGACAAGTACTCCGCAATCTGCAGCAACATATGCCGTGCTACCGGATCAGCTGTTCTTGCTCTGGATTACCGTCTTGCCCCTGAGTTCAAATTCCCGGTTCCTGTAATGGACTGCTACAACGCATTCCTATGGGCCTACCAGGGAGCCAGGTACTGGAAGATAGACACATCTAAGATATACCTGCTCGGTTCGTGCGCCGGAGGGAACATTGCCGCGGCGGTTTCAAGGGTAGCCAGGGACAAGAAGGGACCTGCCCCCGCAGGACTCATCCTCATAGACCCTATTACGGACTGCAGGCTCAGGACACAGAGTATAGAAAAGTACGGAGAGAACCCTGTCATCTCAAAGAAGACAATCATGTTCTACATAAGCAACTATCAGAGGGAGCCTAAAGATATTCTGGACCCGCTCTTCTCCCCTCTTCTTGCACAGGACCACTCAAGACTTCCTGAAACTCTTGTTATCTCATCAGGGAAAAACCCGCTAAGTGACGATGCAAAGCTTTACGCCCAGGCCCTCAAATCTGCAGACTCTCCTGCCAAACTCATTGAGTGCCCCCATGAGATTCACAACTTCATCAACTTCCCGCGCTCGGAAAGATGGATGGACACAATGAATGCCATTTCTGATTTTGTGAGGGGTAGAAACGTAAACTCTGTTGAAATCCTTACAAAAGGCGAAAGAGCTTCTAAAGAAAGACACCATGCAACTGTTGTTCAGTTGTAGTCTGATTAACAGTCGGTGCGACAGCTCCTATAAGTAATCCCACAGCCTCCTGCTTCTTGAAGAACCTGTTAAGTCCTATTGCGTCCTTGCCGTTTGCACTGAAGTAGCAGTACCAGCACTTCTCGTTGTTCTCATATCTTACGTCGCAACCCATTATGTATGAACTGGCCCAGCCTCTTGAAGAAGGAACAAGTATGGGCTCCTCCCTGCAGACGCGGAAATTAAGTCCGTCTTCGGACTTGAGGAGAATCATGGCGGAACCTGTTTTCCTCGTTTTCTCGTCCCAGTAGATCCCGCACTGGAAACCGTAGAGAGCCTCTTTTGTTTCAACAAGGCGTATTCCGCCTGTGGCAAGGTTTCTCCACCTGCTGTCGGGAGAACACTCTATGAGGGGTTTCTGACTTGTAACAAGGTACGGACCCTTGAGGTCCTTTGCAACGGCATAGCCAAAGTATCTTGAAGCCTTCTGTCCTGAGTCCGGAAGGGAGAGGTGGGAGGCTCCGAAGTAAAGCCTGTAGGTGTCTCCGAATTTAATGATCTGAGGTCTTGAAACGCCGGGAGAAGAGATGTAGTCCTTTGCGTAGGGAACGTCAGTTGCCTTAAGCAGAAGGCGCGGCTTACTCCACGTTACAAGGTCTGTTGAGGTTCTCATCTCTATTCTTGAACCGCGTCCGGCCTCTTTTCTCTCGCTTCTATTTCCGGAGAATCTGGAGTCGTGAGTTTCATAAAGAAGGTGGTAGCTGTCTCCCTCAATATAGATTGAAGGATAGTGGCCGCGGAAAACAATCACTCTTGCCGGCTCCCAGGCTATTCCCGAATCGGAAACGAAGTGGTGCACTCCTATCCAGGAATGGAAGAACATATGCCACCTGCCGTCGACAGCCTGGGAAGGCATGATAACCTGAGGATCGCAGAACTGAGGAACAAAACGTAAGGGAGAAATTACCGGCTCATCACTGAACGGGAACCAGGTGAGTTTCTCAAGCTGTCCTGTCATTTCTCCTCCTTCTGCACCAAAAGAGCTATTACGAACATGATTACACCGACAACCACACAGCTGTCGCTTATATTGAAAGTAGGCCAGCGGTCCATGCCGAACAGCCCGTAGAACTTTACGCTTATGAAATCCACAACTCCCTCGTTGAATCTGAGGGCCCTGTCAATCATGGTTCCGGCTCCACCTCCAAGAATAAGGGCACCGGCCCATCTCTGGAAAGAAGTAAACCTGCTTCTATCAGAAAAAACGGCGTATGCGAGAAGAAGAAGTACGGCAATCGGAATGATTACGAAAACAATATAGCGCATGGACTCTGACCATGCAGCTCCGAAACTGAAGGCGGCTCCGGTGTTCCTTACATGGATAATCCACAGAAAATCTCCGAAGAACTTCCTGTAGATGGTCCCGAGAGGAATATTGTCTATAACCCACTGCTTTGTAATCTGATCTACTGCAACTACGGCAAGAGACAGAACAAAAGGCAGCAGCTTTTTAACAGTGCTTCTTTTCTGCATACAGATAATCTATTACAAAGAACAAGGAACATCAATAAAGACCGTCTCAAGTCCACAGTCTCTCTGAAACTGCTCCATGACAGCCTTCACCCCGAAAACCTCCGTGAAGTGATGGCCCAGCCCTATTATACAGAAATTGTTGTCACACACATCGTTGTAGGATGAATAGTGGGCTTCTCCGGTAATAAGGGCATCGAGCTTAAGGGAAATGGCTTCCTGAACATCTGAATTCCCGTCTCCTGAGATTATTCCAAGTCTTTTTATCTTTCTTTCTTCTCCCATTATGAACTGAGGCTCTTCCCTGCCGAGGGCTCGGCAAATGTCCCTTATTTCAACGGGCTCTTCAAATTCCCCGTACAGTCCGGCTTCTCCAGCCCCGACACTAGCAAAGCTCTTTACGTCTTTAAGTCCGAGAAGATTTGCCATGCAGGCGTTGTGACTGAGGCTTTTATGGCAGTCAAGCGGAAGATGGGCAGCATAGAGGGCCAGACCGTTTTCAATAAGAAGCCTGATTCTCTCATACTGGGCTCCGGTTACGGAAGAGGCCCTGCCCCAGAAGATTCCGTGGTGTACAAAAAGAAGACCGGCACCAAGCTCAGATGCGCGGGAAATGGTATGAATGTTTGCATCTTCTGCAAAGGCAACCTTTGAAACCTTTCTGTCCGCCAGCCCTACCTGAAGGCCGTTAAGAGAAGCATCTAGTGAAGAGAAAGATTCTGTATCCAGCAGTCCGTCAAAATAATCCTTAAGTTCCTGTACTGTCATTTTTTCCTCAGTTTGCCGGTTTTGAGAGCTCATAGAGCTTTCTCAGGCGGTCTTCTATTATTCTGTTTACACTCTCAGGCGGGAAGTTTCCCTTAACTCCGCGTTTGCCGCTGGCTCTTAAGGTAAGTATTTCCATGCCTTCATCTACCGTAGCTACCGGATAAATGTGAAACTTCTTTTCCTCTATGGCCTTTACAACCTTTTCAGGCAGAATCAGGCTCTTTATGTTCTGAACCGGAATGATTACTCCCTGTCTTCCGGTAAGTCCTGCACTTGAACAGATGTCGAAGAATCCCGTTATCTTCTCGTTTATTCCGCCTACAGGCTGCATGTCACCAAGCTGGTTTACAGACCCTGTTATGGCTATCTCCTGCCTTACCGGCAGCTCTCCTATAGCTGAAAGCAAAGCAAAGAGCTCTGAACTGGAAGCACTGTCCCCGTCCACCTCGCTGTAACTCTGCTCAAAACAGATTCCGGCATAAACGGAAAGCGGGAAGTTTCTGGCATACTGCTTTCTGAGGTAGCCTTCGAGAATCAGAAGTCCCTTGTCGTGTATTTCTCCTGACAGCCCCGCTTCGTGCTCTATGTTTACAATTCCTTCACTGCCGGGAGCAACGGAGACGGAAATTACCGCCGGGGTGCCGAAGGAAACAAGGCCCCTGTCCATGACTGCAAGTCCGTTTATGACTCCGGTCTTTGTTCCTTCAAGAGATATTATCATCTCCCCGTTCTCTATCTCCTGACTGATTCTGCTCTCCGTTATTCCGTTTGCAAAATCTCTCTCCAGGAGGGCCTTTTTAACATCTTCTGCTTCTATTGTGTCAGTTTCTGAAATGTAGTCTGCTTCAAAAAGAAGGTCGGAAACTACGCTGAGCTTGGTTGTAAGCTCATCCCTCATCTCGGCATACCAGCTGCTGTATTTAAGCAGTTCGCACAGTGCTCCGTCCGAGACCTTCTTAAGGCCGTGCTTTTCTGCACATTCAAGAATGTAGGCAATTGTTCCGCCCATGTTCTCATCTGTGCACGGCATGGAGAAGTCAAACTCTGCACAGACCTTGAATAGCCTTAAAAACTGAGGGTCATTTTCCGAGAGTCTGTCATAGAGTGAGTCACTTCCGAGAAGAATTATCTTCACCGTCCCTGACAGGCATGCGGTAACAGGCCTTACAAAGCGCTTGCTTTGGGAGTCTTCATCATAGACCTGGAAGCTGGAGCTTTCAGCAAAGAGTTTTATGGCAGCCCAGAGTTCCTCGTGGTCAAGAAGCTGGTTCATGTTTATGACCAGGAAACCGCCGCTGGCGCTCAGTACGTCTCCGCAGGAGAGGTTCATGTGGTCTTCCCTGTACTTATGCCCTATCTGGCCAAAAACAGCTGCCTCAGAAGGGTTGTACTCGCAGACTACTGGGCGCTCAGTGGAGGAAGAGGCGTTGTAGACCAGGTTGATCCTGTACTTCTCGCTGTTTCTCTCCTCCCTTTCAAGGGCCAGCCTTATCTGGGAAATAAAGAGCTTAAGCTGCGGGTTTTCGGAGTTTTCAAACTGCCTGACCTTCTCCCAGGCGCCGCTTAAGTCCCCCGTATCCACGCATGAGGCACACTCTTCGCAGGCCTCCTTCAGCACGCTTCCCACAGGGCTTTCAAGTCTGAGCAGAACCGGGTAGGACGGGCTTGCAAAGTTGTAGACGTAGCAGAGGTCGTACTGCTTCTGGGGCATGCTCTCTGCAAGTTCCTTCACCGCGGTTCTTCTGCCGGTTCCCTCTTCTCCGCTTATATATATGTTGTAGCCGCGGCTGTTTACGTTCATGCCCATCTTAAGGGCAGATACAGCTCTGGGCTGTCCTATTATTCCTGTCTTTGAGTAAGTGTTTCTTAATGCTGCAACCTTTTCCCTGTCAAAGGAAAAGCGCACCATGGAAGCGTCAAGTTCTTTCATCTTCATACCTTGTATAATACCCGCATTTTCAGTAACCCGGCAAATTATGTCAACAAGCAAAGATAAAGAGCTGTAACAAAAACCCTGGTAGATAAATGTTCTGATTCTTGCTGATTTGTCTACCGTAGGAAAAATCATGGATTTTGAGCTGATTTCCTACATTTGTAGGAATCC
>JAIKXP010000117.1 GCA_024684115.1 Sphaerochaetaceae bacterium
TCACAAACTGGAAGAAGCCGGAATTGATTACTGGATGACTTTCCTAAACGGTGTGGCAGGCAGGTCTCACAGCCGTGAACATGCCATAAACTCAGCTAAGATTTTCAGCTCCTGCAAGCCCATGCTTGTAGGCACCGGCGGGCTTACACTTTTCCCCGGCACCCCGCTTCTTGAAGAAGCTCAGAGATGTGAATTTGACCCTCTTACCGAAAGGGAGATGCTTGAAGAGCTGAAGCTGTTTGCAGAGAATCTTGAGTGTGACTGTTATTTTATGACTCATCACACCATCTCCAGGAATCTCTCTGGCCCTGACTTTCTCAAGAGAAAGAAAAAGATACTGGAAACACTGGACAGAACTCTTAAATATGATGACATGGAAGCTCTTAGTGAGATAAGAAGGAACAAGACCAGCCTCTGACTATGGCATGCTCTGCCTTTGCGCTGTATAATTGCTGCGGAGGAAGATATGAAAAAAGATTTTGATATTCTGACAGTATTTGAAGACAGATGGGCCCTGGCTACAGCCGGCACACTGGAGGACTATAATACCTGCACCATAGGCTGGGGAAGCCTCGGCACAGTCTGGGGTAAGAGCACAGCTACCATCTACATAAACGAGCTGCGCTATACAAACGAGTATGTTCAGAAAAACGACTACTTTACCATAAGCTTCTTCCCTTAGGAGTACAGAGAGGATTTAAACTACCTCGGAACCCACAGCGGCAGAGATGAGGATAAGGTTTCCAAAACAAGACTGACCCCTGTTAAGGTTGGAGAAAGTGTTTCTTTCAAGGAAGCAAACCTTGTCTTTGTATGCAGAAAGCTCTATTGGGACCGCCAGTCACTCGATCAGCTGGATAAGAAGATTTCCGGTGGCTTCTATGCTACCAGACCGCCCCACTACGAATACATAGGCGAAGTTGTGGACGTAATAGAAAAGTAAGAAGGTTAAAAATGAGAAAAGATTTAGGAAGCATACCTGCAGTATTTCCCATGCCGGTGCTCATGGTTGCTGCATATGATGAAAATGGAAAAGTAAATGTCATGAACGCAGCCTGGGGCACCATGTGCGACATGGATATGATAGCTCTCTTTATAAGTGAAGGTCACAAGACGTCAAAAAACATTCACACAAGCAAAGCCTTTACCGTATCACTTGCAGACAAAGCTCATATGGCAGTAGCCGACTACTTCGGCATGGTCAGTGGAAACAGAGTTTTGGACAAGTTCGAAAAAACAGGCTTCCATGCAGTAAAAAGTGCTTTTGTTAACGCTCCCGTTATCACTGAGTTCCCTGTTACCATGGAATGTGAGCTCGCACAGGTTATCAAAACTGAGAACTTCCATGCTGTTATTGGCAAGATTGTAAACGTCAGTGCTGATGAGTCTGTTCTTTCTAAAAACGGAAAGGTGGAACCTCTTAAGCTCAAGGCTCTGATTTTTGATCAGTTCCAGAACGGATACTATGTGGCAGCCGGAAAGGTTGGACAGGCGTACAACGAAGGCAAAAACATATGAGAAAGAAAAAGCAGGTTCCCGAGAAGTACAACCCGTTTAAAGGAATCAAGCTCAAACCTGTTGAGGAAAAGACTGTTGCAAGGAAACAGGAGCCTCTGACTCAGAAAGTCTACGACATGTACACACCCGGCGTTTCCAACGTAGTTCAGAAGAATGAGCAGATGCCATAGCTCAATACCACAATGATTTATTATTCCCACTCAATAATAACAATTTTTACACTTTTCCAACAGTATTTGTGACAATTCATTACACTGTTTCCGACATTTTTTCTATAATTCTGCTGGTTCTAAACTGACATTATTCCAACTGTTGTTCTCGATTAAGTCTGATCTTTGTGGTTGAGGTTTCGTAGTCTCAACCTCTAATTTCAGTCAGAATCTGGAATAACAACCATTTCAGGTTTTGCTCAATTTTTTCTTCTCAAATTGATTTTTCTGTTGATTTCACGGATAAACGGATTTACCATTTTAACTGGTTTTTTATAACCGGGAAATCACAAAAAGGAGATAGAGTATGAAGAAATTCGTCACAGTTCTTCTTGTCGTCGCAATCGCACTCACATGTGCATTTGCAGGCGGTTCAAAGGAAGATTCAGCAGGATCTGTCTACTGGCTTAACTTCAAGCCCGAGTCAGATGCAACACTCCAGGTTCTTGCAACACTTTACACAACAAGAACAGGAGTCCCCGTAAAGGTTGTCACAGCCGCATCCGGTACTTACAACCAGACACTGACAGCAGAGATGGACAAGAGCGCAGCTCCCACACTGTTCGTTGTCGGAAACCAGGCAGCAGTAGAGACATGGGACGATTACTGCTATGACCTCACAGAGACAAAGATTGCCAAAGAGCTCAACACAGATGCTTACAACCTCTATGGTAAAGACGGCAAGCTTGCTTCAATCGGTTACTGCTACGAGTGTTTCGGTATCATCGTCAACACAGAGCTTCTTGAGAAAGCCGGTCACAGCATTGACGAGATTAAAGACTTCGCTTCACTGAAGGCAGTTGCAGAAGACATCCACGCCAGAGCAAAGAGCCTGGGATTCGATGCATTCACATCAAGCGGCATGGACGGCAGCTCATCATGGAGATTCTCAGGTCACCTCGCAAACGCAGCCCTGTACT
>JAIKXP010000126.1 GCA_024684115.1 Sphaerochaetaceae bacterium
GAGTATCTTTCATCTTTCTCCCGTAAAATAAACAGATATACTCTCTCCTTAAACAATTACTCATAAAGTACCACTAAAAAGAAGACATTAATTATGGAGAATCAAAAAGAGATGAGTATCTTTAATAAAGATTAAATGAAATGGTAAGTTGCAGAGATTGCAGCCTTTACTGCAAAATCTGCACTGAATCCAGCCTTTGTTTCGTATGTATATATACTGTTAATTATGGTTGTATCCGTAATACTGCTGTACAGAGACATCTTTGGTATGACTGCAAAACCCACACTGAATTCATCAGAAATCATGTATCTTGCATCCGCATACAGTGAAAGACCGCAGTTAATAAACCTGAGCTTTGTTCCCTGAGTCAGGGAGTTTTTGGTTCCTGTTGCCTTTACTGCAAAACTCTCAAGTTCCAGTCCACCACCTGCATTAAAAAGAATCGGTCCATTATCAACAACACGGTAGAAAACTCCGAAATTTGCGTTTGTAAGGAACATGCTGGCAGTTACACTTGTGCAGTCTGAAAGACCGGTTCTGAGGCCCTCTTTTGTTATGGTCTCAGTTCCCTCTTTATATGAAGAAGGGAAGTAAACACCGGCATCTGCATAGAGTCCGAGTTTCTCATTAATTTCTACTTCTCCTGTGGCTCCGGCACCAATTCCGAAGGTACTGCAGGCATCTCCATCTAAGTTTTTAAATGTAAAAAGATCTCCGGCAAAAGCAACACCAATTGTGCTTGTGGCAAATACTGAAGTACAAATTAGAATAATAATTAAAACTACCAGAACTTTTTTCATTTTAAATCTCCTCAGAATCTATATGAAAGACCAATCTCAAAATGGAAGTTATCTCTATAAATCAAAACGTCTCCTGTTTCATAATATGCGTTTACAATATTTTCATATGTTGCTCCAGCAGTAACAGACATATTATTAAAAACAAGAACTGTTGATTTAAAGCCAAATGCAAGAATACCCTTAAAAGCTCTAAAATATGTTAATGGATCTACTGCCTTATGGTTTACAAGATCATAGATATAATTGTTGTCAGGATTGTGTCTCTGAGCATACAGAGTAGTCATACCTGCAGGATAGTACAGTTGAACAGCAAGGTACTGTGAATTTCCTGCATATGCAGTTCCAGCTCCAAGTATCTGACCAAGATGGGAATATGAACTATTTGAGCTTCCTTTCCCATGAGTATAGAAATTATAGGACCACTGGGTGAAAGCATCTCTAGACATTTCCATGTTGCCATATTCAAAGATAACCTGACCGGAAAGCCTGTTATCCTTAATAAGGTCAAAGCTCTTTCTCATTCCAAGCTGGAAGACAACAGTGTGGTAGCTGTTGTTAACCCTAAGTCCGTAGTCATCCTGGCCAATTTCTCCGTAAGCCTCAAATCCAATCTCATCAAACAGAAGATCAAGGGAAAAACTCCACTTAAAATCTTCATTTCCATTCTTGAAGGAGAAGAGTGTCTTGAAGAATCCTACAAGACCTTTGGTTGAAAACTCATCATGATCAACAATGTGAACACCTAATGTTAGGTTTTTAAAGAAATCAGGTCTGAAGGCAAATGTAGCAACATGAAGAAGACTGTTTTCTCCTTTATTACATATTGCATATTCGCTGTTCTGAAGAATACCAAGACTGTAGAAAGCTTCAATAGTTCCAAGCTTTGAATCAGTGAACGGGATTGGAACCTCTACGTTCATTATTCCCAGATCTGCACGTGGATAGCTTCCGGCGTTGTTGGAATGAAGAACAGAGTTAAGATACATTGGTCCTGTCCAAAGTGCACTGAAGCCTGCTCCTACCGTAAAGTGCTCTGTTGCAAACCTAACCTCTGAATCTCCCGGGTTAAATGTGAAGAAGGAAGAGTCTCCAAATCTCTGAGGAAGATCAAATCCGAATTTATCCCAAAAATATTCATAAGTTCCACCAATGGTCTCATACTCAAGGTTCTGTGACCAGTCGAGTTCAGGCCTTAAGGTGAATGTAAAGTTTCCTGTCTTATAGGAAGCGCCAAGCCTTAACTGTGCGTTAAAGCCCTTTCCCTGCCACAGTGAACCGTCATTCTGACCTGACGGATAAACAGTATTATAGGATGTGAAGACATCTGGACCGTAAATTGTGAGATTATTTTTTGTATTGTAGAGTAGCGAATCCTTCCAGAATCCATTTTCATTAGAATAGGTACTGGTATAGATTGTCCTGTAAGTAAGATAGGATCTCTCAGCCTTTCCTGTTAAGACAAGAAACTCATAGTAATCTTCCTCCAGGCTCTTTACGGGAGTAAGTGCCCACAGAGAAAAAGCCATAAATATGGTCAGCAGGACCAGAACT
>JAIKXP010000001.1 GCA_024684115.1 Sphaerochaetaceae bacterium
CCGGAAAGGAAGGCCATCAGGTAGGTCTGTACGGAATAGCCTGTGGGAAAGGAGCCTTCAAACAGCAGAAGAAGGATAAAACCCAGGGGGACTGCGACAAACATTCGGACATAACCTATCATATCTGAAGTCAGGCGCTCACCCATCATATTATACAGGTTGCTGCTAAGTGCACAGGAAAGTGCAGCAGCGAGAGCCATCAATTGTCCCTGGAACATAGAATCCTCCGCAGGATACTCTAATGAAGTGAGAAAAAATAATAAAGAGCCCTACCCGGGCAATGTCCCCCCCACACCCCTCTCACCACGCCACATTCCAAGAAAGGACAAAAAAAATCCTGCACCGGAAACCCGATGCAGGAATAAATTGATCAAATAATAAATCAAAGATTATCTGTACTCAATTCCAACTGTAAGAGTCAGCGGATGATCATTGTAATAGCATTCTTCATCTGTACACGTTGCTATAAACTTATTATTAGTATCGTCAGCAGTTATTGACCAAACATGAGAATCAAGTTCAGTTGTTCCGCTTATTGTACCATCTAGCTTGTAATTATCTGGATCAGCTTTTCCTCCATCATAATAACTGAATTCAATGAAATATCCTGCGACACTGCCGTTATCAGCCAAATCATTCCATTTTCCATTTTCAAAATGAAGCTGAAGAACCCATTCTCCACCAATGCCTGTCGATGAATCTGAAGATACTCCTGAACTGTTTGGTTCATTAACATAACCTACGTTCCAATTGCTATATCCAGTACCATTTAGTACTTGATGATAATTCAAAGTTACAGAACCATCTATCTTAATACTCTGTCCTTTTTCCGGACCACAAACCCATTTCCATTTTGTCTGTCCAATTTGAACTGAAGCAGGATTATAAGACGTTGCAGTTGTCTGATCTAACGTTGGCCCGTCTGAATCTTTGACACGAGCTGCTCCAGCCCATCCTGCAGCATCTGTTATTCTATCCAAGATGGCATCCTCTTCTGCAGACATAATTGTTACTAAATATCCCTTCAGACCCTCAAATGTCATATTTTTTGCAGCAGTGTACGCCTCAGTCCATTTTATGCCACTATTAGGAACAAATCCGTAATAGTGCATTTTGCCACCAATTATCTCACTGGTTAAAGTCAATCCTGTAGGCAAGCCTGATGTTACGTTTGCACTAACAGAAACATCAATTTTCATATTATGTTTAAACACAAATTCTATGTTCCGAATAAACTTCTGAACATTAGCTGGCGTCCATCCACTATCACTTGGGAAAAACCATGTAGCACTTTTATGAGCATCTGTATACTTATCTTTTATTACAGTAAAGGTTAATGACTCCAAGCCTTCAATATTTCTTAAACAACTAACATTTAAACTATTATTATGAATATATCCTTCAGTTACTGTCACGGTTAAGGAATAGAATTTTTCTATACTGCCATATGTGATTGAAGCATCCGGAAAGGTAAAATGCGAAGTCCCATCTCTAAAAGTAGTTGCATCTCTAATAATAGTTTCATCTGTTGACTCTGAAGTAGATTCTTCAGGATTGCCCAAAGTAATACTATCAGCATAAACAGCCATGCTTATTAAAAACAAAGCAATGATGAGAATAATCTTTCTAATTGTATTTTTACTAATGTTTTTACTCATTGCTCTGCCCTCCTTCCAAAATTACAAAGTCAACATTTACTTTACGAGCATTAGAATTGCTATCAGTCAGAGTAAAGACAGCAGTGTATGTTCCTACACTTGTCGGCATTGTGTCAGATTCATCATATGTTGTGTTTCCTCTACCTTTATACGTTACTGAAAGAGTGCCAAAATTGAAACTTTCCCATGTTGTTTGATTAGGAGAATATGTAGATGTTGGATAGGGAGTTGCTACCTCTATGTGCACACTAACATTACCGCCACTAGTTGCACTTACTGTTTTATACCCATCAGGGGCTTTAAACCTACTTGAAAGGCTGGAACTTGCTGTAACAGTTACTCCCGGCTGAGTAATAATGAAATTACCAGTACCTGATATTGTTTTATTATATTCTGAAGTATTAATAGTAAGGTTCTTGCTGATTGATATATCAGTACTGAAAGAGCAGTCATTCATAACAGTTACTGTTCCACCCGCGCTTGTTCGGTTAACCGCATCAGCAAGGTCAATACTCCTTCTACCATTTATAATAGCTACTATCTCGCCTTGATCTACGACCTCAACTCCGCTATTGGTGTCATGAGTGACAGTACCTCCCGTTCTTTCAACCTCGGAATGTGTTCCGGTACTTCCGGAGATGTTTACTGTACCGGCGCTTACAGTAATTGTAGAACCGGAATCTTTATTTATCGAAATATCTGAAGATGCACTGGAAGAGAATACT
>JAIKXP010000048.1 GCA_024684115.1 Sphaerochaetaceae bacterium
GTTGCTGCTCCGAAATCCTGAAGACTCAGCATGATGGTGGCCAGCTCTTCAACTGTAACACTCAGCCATGAATCATCTTCCGTGCGGCTTATCTGATAGTTCTGGCAGTACTGGCACCTTAAGGGACAGCCGCAGAAAAAGATCATGCCGCTTCCTTTTTCTCCGGAAACAGGAGGCTCTTCACCCCTGTGAAGTCCGCTCCAGGCAATCTTTATCTCAGAACTCTGACCGCAAACGCCTTTCTGTCCCCGGGTTCTGTCAACACCGCATCTGTTGGGACATAGAGTGCAATTACTGTAATAAAGGTTTTCATCAATCGGCATGTCTTTGTTGACCCTTTTTGAAATAATAATTAGTTTTTGTACTTGTGAAAATATGGAAGAGAATCAAATCCATGCTGCCCTCAGAAAAAGAAAGACTTCTCCTGGAAGCCCAGGAAAAGTCACGCCTTGAAGCAGAAGCCGAGGCGAGAAGAAAAGAGAGGGAGAAGGAAAGGTTCATACTGTGCATTGACGGCGGCGGAATGAGGGGAATTATCCCCGTTGTCGTCCTCATCAGGCTCGAGCAGATTCTTCGCGAGCATGGAATCAACAGGTCCGCAGCCAGCTGCTTTGACATGATAGCCGGCACTTCCACAGGCGGCCTCATAAGTCTTTCCCTGTCCTGCGCTGAGGACAATACTCTGGACACGCTGTTCAACACCTACCTTCATATGGGCAAAAAGATATTCCCTCAGTCCACGGGGCTCCTTCACAGCCTTGTAAGCCTTGCCTCTGACAAGTACAGCCCTGAAGGCCTCGACAGACTCCTTTACGACTGGTTCGGAGACAAACCCTTAACCAATGCCTCAATTCCTACCATGATTATCTCCTACGACCTGGCCTCAGGTCATGATTTTGTCATGAAGAGCTGGGATGAAACTGAAGGAATAAAGGTTCGTGAAGCGGGCAGGGCTACAAGCTCAGCTCCGACCTATTTCCCTCCTCTGAGGTTTAAGAACCACATACTCATTGACGGCGGGGTGATTGCAAACAATCCTGCATCGTTTGCCTACACTGAAGCAAAAAAGCTGTGGCCTGAATGTAAAAAATTCACTATTCTTTCTATCTGCACCGGAGCAACATACCACAGCCTCTCTCAGGGCATGAGCGGAATTATTCCATGGGCTGAGCACATGTTCCCCATGATGTCCACCGCTCAGAAGAGGTCAGTTGACTACGTTCTCAACGGCATGCCAGATGTTGACTACATCAGGCTTGACCAAAGCCTTGCTGAAAGGGTACAGATGGATGAAACTGATCCGGCTGTTCTCAGAAAGCTTGTAAACTTCGGAGAAAAGCTGGCCGGTGACAGTAACGCTGAGCTGGAGAAGCTGGCAGAGAAATTTGAAGAAAGATACGGGGAGAAGACAGATGCATCCTAAGCAGGAAGAACTTGAAAAAAAGTTGTCACAGCTTTGCGCTGCGCTGGATAACAGACTTGAGGACCGTTTCGGCTATCTTTTTGCCATCCATCCAAACAGACCGAAAAGAGGGGAAGCAGCCTATCCCGGCTTTGACGGACTCTTCTCAACTTCTGTAGCCTTTACCCTCGGAATAGGTTCAAAATACGGCAGGGGCTACCTCATCAACATAAGCATCAGGACTCTTGAAAAGGTGGATTCAAACACCATGAATGACGTAGAAAACGAGGCCCTCGTTTTTGTAAACTCACATCTTTCTTCTTTTTTCCCCGACAGAGAGCTCTCCTTTGTGCGTGACGGAAGAGTTCTTAAGATAATCGGTGACTTCTCCCTCGGAGACGTCTGACAGCCTTCATGGCAAACAGAACTGATACACGTTTTGGTAACACTTTTTCCAGCTGGAAACTGATAAATTCACCGTTTTCTTTCCGTCTTTCAGTTAAAAGATTTTTTTCATATTAATTAGATGAAGAATTTTAGATAATCCCACATAAACTTTGGAAATGGATGAAGATATAAGGCTTTACAAGTCTTTAAGCTGCCTGTAAATACCCCTTTTTGCCTTTTTCTTTCAGTGAAATTTTTTTCCCATGTCAATTGGATGAAGAATTTTAGATAATCACCCATAAAATTTTGAAATGGATGAAGAGAGTAGTGAATTATAAAATTTTTTTTAAAATGACAACATAGACCTCTCCATGGTTGTCTTAGGAAGTATGAAAAGAAATATCAGCTTCCTGTTTGTTTTGCTCCTTCTCCTCTGCAGCTGCACTTCCGAGCAGAAGGAAAGCTCAATTGTAAATTTTTTCTCAATGAAGGACTGCAGGCCTCCACAGCTCATGGAGGTTTACTGCTATGAACCCTGCGCCGCACAGCTCATGTTTGATGAAGAAGTTTTTATAGAAGATGAGTGGTTTTCTGACTGCAGTGTCACTGTCTCCGGTCAGACGGTAAGTGTTGAATTCGGCTATGAACTTACTCCCGACATGTTTTTTGAAATAGACGGCAAGGTCTGTGACCGCTACGGAAACTCCACAAGTTTCTGCGTCAACGTCTGGGGTTTCAATCCATCTCCAGTGTCTGCACTGATTAATGAGGTTACTACAAAAAGCTCTGACACCCAGCCGGAGAGAACCGAGCTTCTAATTACCGGCAGGGGAGATCTTGCAGGGCTTACAGTCTATGACGGCATCCCGGAGGACAGAAAACAGTCAGTAATCCTTCCGTCCGTAAAACTCTCAGGAGGCGATTATGTGGTTATCTACTGGGCAGAAAGACTACCGGGCACAGATGAAGACATGCTCATTACTATAAATGAAGAGGGTCACACGGTTGTATCCATCTGCTCCGGAAACAAGACGGGTCTTTCGGATGATAATGGAATCATAACCCTTGCTTCTTCTCCATCTCAGGGAGCTGAGGTGTTGGACTGCTTTATCTACAGCTCTTTTGAAAGTACGAAGTATGAAGGATTCGGAACCAAGGCCGTCTATGAAAGGGTTCTGAAGGCTAAGGAAAACGACTGGTGGCTCACCCAGGCGGTTAACTCATCAAAGTCTACGGCAACAAGGTCCATGAGCCGCCGTCTTACGGAAGATACGGACACTTACACCGACTGGTACACAACCGTCTCAAGAGGGCAGAGTTTCGGGAAGAGAAATATGAGCGCCGAATACAGCGAGTAAAAAAATGAGGTTGCAACTTTCCTGTTACAACCTCTTAAACAGTCTGTACTCTAAAATCAGAGAGCCTGTTTTACGAAAGCCTCGAGAACGGCCGGATTAGCAGCACCGACTCTTGTGGCGACAGCTTCACCGTTCTTGAACATGACCATGGTAGGAATTGAGCTTACACCGAATGCACCTGCAACTTCAGGAGCTTCATCAACGTCAAGCTTGCAAACCTTAACCTGACCGGCAAATGTTTCAGCAAGTTTTGCAACGTGAGGAGCTACCATTCTGCATGGACCGCACCATGTTGCCCAGAAATCTACAAATACAGGAATATCTGACTTAAGGACTTCCTGTTCAAAGTTTGAACTGTTAAGAATTACTTCACTCATTGTTTTCTCCTGATAGTAAAATATACGACACTTGTCGGTAAAAGGCAAATAGAGGAATCCGAAATCTCTTTTTCCTTGTTGAGCAAGAACATTGATTGAATATATAATTCCGTATATTCCAGCGGAGGGTGGTGAAATGAGCATAATTAAACCGCACAAAATGGGAATCATAACTGGTCCCGGGACAGAGTATCTTGCAGGAAAAGTTGTAAAACATCTGAGGCATATCTATGCCGAAAGATACAAGAAGGTAGCTAAAAACCTTTCAGCAAGATATGACATTTCTGAAGAGCAGATGCTGAAATATGCTTCTTTTATAGATGATCTTTCAAGTAAGAAGATTCCTTACGGCAAGTACCCGCAGAATTTTACATGTCCAAATCTTGAGATACCTGTAAAATACACCCGTTTCCTTAACGGAGAGGTCAAGGCTGAAATCCTTGAACCTGTAAGGGGTCTTAGAGTTTACATAATCCATGATGTCACCAATTCATCTCCGATCAAGGTAGCCGGCTGTGAAGAGCCCATGAGCTTCTCAATCAACGACCACCTTATGTTCCTTTTCACAACCATTTCAGCACTCAAGCATGCCGGAGCAGACAGCGTAACACTTATTCTTCCTTCCTATCCGTATGCAAGACAGCACAAGAAGAGCAGCAGGGAAGCCCTGACGGCAGCCATGTTCGGTCAGATGTGTGAGTCACTCGGAGTCGACAGAATCATTACACTTGATATCCACTGCATGGAAATTGAGAACTGCTTCAGAACAGTACACCTTGAAAACCTTCATGCTTCCTACCAGGTTCTCATGGAGCTTGGAAAGGTAATTGATTTTGCAGACCCGGATATTACAATTGTTTCTCCGGATACAGGGGCGGTAAGCAGAAACAAGTTCTATGCCCAGATTCTGCACAGACCTCTTGCCATGCTCTATAAGGAAAGGGACTACTCAGTTGTTACAACAGGTGCAAACCATACAAACATCAAGAGCATAAACCTTCTTGGAGATGTTCACGGAAAGACCGTAATCATGGCAGATGACATGATTGCCAGCGGCGGAACACTTTTGATTGCCATGAAGACCCTCAGGGAACTCGGAGCAAAGAAGATTATTATCATAGTCAGCCTTCCGTTCTTCAACGGAAATGCCATCAGTGAATTTGATGAGGCATGGAAGGCAGGCGTATTTGACTACGTAATCGGAACAAATGCCGTCTATCACGGAGATGACCTTCTTTCAAAGAAGTGGTTCATACAGACAGATGCAAGTGAACTTTTCGCAAGAGTCATAAGCCGTCTCCATCATGGAAGGGCAATCAGTCCGCTTCTTAACAACAGAAAGATTGTGCAGCGTCTTGTAGATGATGCACAGAAGGAAAAAACCGAAAAAACGGAGTAAAACCATGGATATTTCCAACAGAATCAAAGGTTTTCAGGCTTCACCGATCAGAAGGCTCTCTCCATATGCAATAAAGGCAAAGAGCCGCGGAATCAAAGTTTATCATCTGAACATTGGCCAGCCGGACATCAAGTCTCCTAAAGAGGCTATTGAGGCCATCCATACTTACCCCGCAGACATAATAGCCTACGGAGAAAGTGACGGAGACATCAGGCTCAGGGAAGGACTTGCCACCTACTACAAGAAGTTTGGAATAGATGATATTTCTGCAAAGGACATCCTGATTACAACCGGCGGTTCTGAGGCTCTCCTGTTCTCCCTGATGACTCTCTGTGACCCGGGAGATGAGGTAATCATTCCTGAACCTTATTACACAAACGTTCACTCATTCGCAAGAATGGCAAATGTGAACATTGTCCCTATAACAAGTATTCTGGATAACGGTTTTGCTCTTCCTCCTCTTTCCTATATTGAGGAGCGCATTACCAGTAAGACCAGGGCAATCATGCTCTGCAGCCCGAACAACCCGACCGGACACATCTATTCTCCGTCAGAGCTCGAGACCATTCTCAAAATGTGTAAGGAGCATGACATTTTCCTCATAGTTGATGAGGTTTACAGAGAATTCTGCTACGACGGAAAGGTCTTCACCAGTGTTCTTTCATACAGGGAATATGCCGACAGAGTCATCTGTGTTGACAGTTTCTCAAAGCGCTTCTCAATGTGTGGAGCAAGAATCGGTGCAATTGTTTCCAGAAACCGCAGCGTTATCAGGGAAACACTCAAGCTCTCTCAGGCCAGACTCTGTCCGCCGGCTGTAGAGCAGTATGCAGCAATTGCAGCTCTCAGTGCCCCGGATACATACGTTGAAGCTGTCAGGGAAGAGTACGAGAAGAGAAGAAACTTCATAATCAAAGAGCTCAAGAGCATACCGGGAGTCAAGGTAAGCCGCCCTAACGGAGCCTTCTATCTGGTAGCTGAACTTCCTGTTGAGAACGCTGAAGACTTTGCAATCTTCATGCTCAGGGATTTCAACCTTGACAACAAGACAGTCATGATTGCTCCGGCTGAAGGATTCTACGAGTCAAAGGACCTTGGAAGAAACCAGGTCAGACTTGCATACGTGCTTAACTGTGATGACCTCAAGGAAGCATGCAGATGCCTCAGAGCAGGTCTTGAGGCCTACGGCGGAAAGATAGAAATCTGATATCAGAGAACTGAAGTAGAAGTATTTATAAAATCAACGGAGAAGCTTATGTCGGAAGTCTTGTCTCCGACAGTAAAGCGAAGCGTGATTCTTTTGTGGTGTTTGTCAACCTTGATAACGTTGGCATCCATTCCGACAAGTGGTCCGCTTATGATCCTTAATCTGGAACCTTCCTTGCAGAAAACGCGGGAAGGTTTTATTTCGCCGTCATTCTCGTGAATCCAGTGTGCAAAGTTGTAGTCGCTGCCCAGAAGAGCATGGCTGTTGTTCTCGTATTTAAGAATCTTAACTATCTGAGGGATCTTTCTTATCTCGTGAAACGGGAAATTAATCTCATCTTCGCCGCCCCAGTATATGAAAAGGTAGCCCGGGAAGAGTGGAAACTTATGCTCGGTGTAAACGCCTTTCTTTTTGTCCCTGTTGATCTTCTGGGGAAACCACACGGAAAAATCTTCCGCAATGTTCTCTTCAAGGTACTTTTGAACGTTTTCGACAGCTTGGCTTTCCTTGCCTGTAAGGCAACTCAGACAGAAATACATGGCTCAAGTATGAAAGAAAGATATTTGTTTTTCAACAAAGACGACAAAGAAAGAAGAAAACTTATTCACCTTTTGAACTAAATAAGTTTAAATAAGTATTATCATGACGCCCAACGAACCAGAAAACAAAAACGAAGGACTTGAACTTATCAGCCCGGATACATATGAGTACCTGGAGCAGGCAGAGGCAGAAGAATTTCCTCATGACGAACTGTTGCAGGAACAGGAAGAGCACGAGAGTGCATATCTTTTTGATGATGAAGATGAGGAGCCTTCAGACGAAGATGAAGCAGTAGAAGACGACTCGGATCTTTATCCATCTTCTTCCCTCTTTGATGAGATTGATTTCTATGACAATGATGATGACTCTGATGAAGAATCCCCGGAAGAGACAGTCTCTGAAGATGATCCGTTTGAAGAGTCTGAAGAATCAAAAATGTTCGACGAGATAGATGAACTTGAGGACATGGAAGAATCAGAAAAAGAGTATTCTGAGTTCGAGCAGGAAGCAGAAGAAGAGGCCGTAGAAGAGCCCCAGCCTGGCTTTGGCTATCCGGATGAAGATGAAGATGAACCGGAGCCGGAGCAGGAAGCTGAACCTGAGACAGAGCCGGAGCCGGTGGTTGAACCGGTGGAAGAATCCGAACCGGAAGCAGAAATAGAACCAGAAGAAGAGCCTGAGTTAAGTTTTGATGTTTCTGAAGTACAGGAACCGGAGCCGGAGCAGGAAGCAGAAGAAGAGGCCGTAGATGAGCCCCAGCCTGGCTTTGGCTATCCGGATGAAGATGAAGATGAACCGGAGCCGGAAGCTGAGGTTGAACCGGTGGAAGAATCCGAACCGGAAACAGAAATAGAACCAGAAGAAGAACCAGAGCTGGAAGAAGAGCCGGCAGCTGAAGCTGAGCCAGTTGAAGAGCCGGTAGCTGAGAAAGAAGAGCCTCATGGACCTGTGTTTGTTTCACTGGACAGTGATGAGGGCAGAGTGGCTGAAGAAGTGGTTTCTACACAGAACATGATAGATACCATTCTTAATTCTCTTCCTCTTAATTCACATGTCAGATATTTTCTCAGCAAGCTCGATGATTATGTTCTTGAAGATGTGGCCTCTACAATCGAGCAGGCAAGGATTGCCCTGCTCACCGATACAAGGGATAAGATGTTTACCATCCCTGATTCATCCATTTCAGTTATTGTATGTTCCTCACTTGAAGACCCCATGGCCAACATCCAGCGTCAGATACGTGTTGCTGCCATAATGCTCTCTGAGGGCAGGGACAAGTGGGATATTCTCTACGTTACATTTGACAGGAACCACCACCTCGATAAGGTTGTAAACCAGGAAGTTTCCCAGAGAGCCTTCTCTGACTGGCAGTGGAAGCGGGTCCAGAGCCTTGCAGAGGTGCTGATTAAGAACAAAAAATGAAGTACAAGGCAGTTTTCTTTGATTTTGACGGAACTCTGATGGATACATCCGAAGGGATATTTGCCGGAGGGGTCTACGCCATGGAAAAGGTCGGACTACCGGTTATTCCCTTAACGGACAGAAGAAGGTTCATAGGACCGCCTCTTGCAGACTGTTTCAGGATTCTGTACGGGGTTCAGGACAAGAAAACACTTGATGATCTTGTACGTGAATACAGAAAGTTCTATCACGAAGACGGAAGGTTCCGCGCCCATTTCTATGACGGGATTGTAGAAGTACTGAAGACACTGAAAGAGAAAGGTTACTATCTTGCAGTGGCAACCATGAAAAATGAAGACCTTGCAACCGAGATGTGCGAGCATTTCGGAATCCTTAAATATTTTGACTGCATACTGGGCCTTAATCTTGCCGGAACAAACTCGAAGGCAGATGTATTGAGACTCGGTTTCAAGACTCTTGGGCTCAAGCCTGAGGAGTGCGTTCTTGTCGGAGATACGGAGATAGATGCCAAAGGAGCAGAAGAAGCCGGCTGTGACTGCATAAAGGCAGCCTGGGGCTTCGGATACCTTCCGGGAGATGAAGGCACCATAGACAGTCCGTATGAAATCTTGAATCTTGTTTGATGAGGTGAATATGTCTGTTCTTCTTGATTGTTATGCAGCACTGGTTCCCGAAAACGGCGGGCTCAAATGCCTTAAAGATGCAAAGATAGGAATAGAAGGAAGCATTATTGACTACGTGGGCACCGAGATGCCTGAAAAGAAGTATGACAGCGTGAAGAACTTAAGGCACGCAGTCGTAATTCCGGGCCTTGTAAATACCCACGGTCACAGTGCCATGGTTCTGCTCAGAGGAATAGGAAACGACCTGCCTCTCATGGACTGGCTTCACACAGTCTGGCCTATTGAAGACCGTATGACGGACAGAGAGTTCGAGACAGGCATGAACCTTTCAATCCTTGAAGCCTTAAGTAGCGGAACTACGAGTTTTACAGACATGTACATGAGGGCTGAGCAGATTGCCCATACCATAGAAGAGAGTGGAATCAAGGCAAGCCTTACCCGCGTCATGCAGAATTTTGACGAGGGTACTGATTACTGGACTTACAACAGACGCTATGAGGCTTTTGACCTTTTCAACAGGTTTAACGGAGCCTATGACGGAAGACTTAAGATAGATTTTTCAATACACGCTGAGTTTACGAACACAGAGGGAGTGCTCAGGGACTTTGCTTCCGAGCTGAGGGAAACCGAGGGAGCACGCATGCACCTTCACATGTCAGAGACAAAGAAGGAGCATGAGGAGTGCCTGGCAAAATATGGAAAGACACCGGCACAGTGGTTCAGGGATATAGGTGTTTTTGATATTCCGACCATTGCAGCACACTGCGTATGGTGCTCTGACGGGGATCTTGAAATTCTCAGGGACAAGGGTGTTACCGTAGCACACAATCCGGAAAGCAACCTCAAGCTTGGAAGCGGAATAGCTCCTGTTCCAAAAATGCTTGAGAAGGGAATAAATGTTGCAATAGGAACAGACGGAGCTGCCAGCAACAACAATCTGAATATGATTGAAGAGATGCACGTGGCTTCAATTCTGCACAACGGTTACCTTCATGATCCGACGGTCATGAAGCCGGAGCAGGTTCTCAGGATGGCCACCATAAACGGAGCCAGGGCTCAGGGAAGAGATGATACCGGAAGCATAGAAACAGGTAAGAAAGCAGACCTGGCCGCGGTGAGTCTTGAGGCTCCGCACATGCATCCGGATTTCAATACCATGGCACTTCTTGTGTACAGCGCACAGGCTTCAGACGTGTGTATGACCATGGTTGACGGTAGAATTCTCTATGAAAACGGTGAATTTTACACATTAGATAAAGAAAAAGTGATTTATGAGGCAGAGGAATCGGCCAGAAGCCTTTTCAAATAAAATACTAATCTATATAATATTATCTATTGTTTATTAAAGAGGGTGTTTAATGTACAAAATTGTTAGAAAAAAAGTATTGAATCCAACTGTAACACAGATGGAAATTCTTGCCCCGCTCGTAGCAAAGAAAGCCAAGCCGGGTCAGTTCATCATCCTCCGCACAGATGAAGACGGAGAAAGGATCCCTCTCACTGTAGCAGGAACAAACCCGGAAGAAGGAACTGTAAAGATTATCTTTCAGGTTGTCGGTGCAACTACTGAGAAGCTTAACCATAAGGAAGAGGGAGATTCTCTTCAGGACTTTGTAGGACCTCTCGGAAGACCTACAGAGACAGAAGGTGTTAAGAAAGTCTGTATTGTCGGCGGTGGTGTAGGATGTGCAATTGCAATGCCTGTTGCTCAGGAATTCCACAGACTCGGAGCTGATGTAACAAGTATTATCGGTTTCAGAAACAAAGACCTTCTCATCCTTGAGGATGAATTCAGGGCCTGTTCAAACAAGCTCGTTGTCATGAGTGATGACGGTTCATACGGCAGACATGGAAATGTCACAGTTCCTCTTAAGGAAATGCTTGAAGCCGGAGAGAAGTTTGACCTCATCATTACTATCGGACCGCTTATCATGATGAAGTTCGTTACCCTTACAGCAAAGCCTTTCGGTGTTCCTGTAACAGTTTCCATGAACCCGATCATGATTGACGGAACAGGTATGTGCGGTGGCTGCCGCCTTACTCTCATCAGGGACGGAAAGCCGGTTACAAAGTTTGCCTGCGTAGATGGTCCTGACTTCAACGGATACGAAGTAGACTTTGATGAGGCTATGAGCCGCTCAAGAATGTACTTCGGTTTTGAAAGACATGCTCATGAAGCAGCATGTAATCTTTACAAGCAGGAGGTCCGCTGATGGCTTTGGATCCTAAGAAACATGAAATGCCCGTACAGGATGCGGTTGCAAGAGGAAAGAACTTTAACGAGGTAGCTCTCGGATATACAGAAGAGATTGCTATAGCTGAGGCAAACAGATGCCTTAACTGTAAGAACAGACCGTGTGTTTCAGGCTGTCCTGTAAACATCAGCATTCCTGAGTTTATCTCAGAAATCAAGAAGGGCGAATTTGAAGGAGCTTACAAGATTATCAACAAGTCTTCTTCACTTCCTGCTGTCTGCGGACGTGTATGTCCTCAGGAACTTCAGTGTGAGAGCAAGTGTACACTCGGAATCAAGTTTGAGAGTGTTGGAATCGGAAGACTCGAGCGCTTTGTTGCTGACTGGCACAACGAACATGCAACAGAGAAGCCTGAGAAGCCGGCTTCAAACGGCCACAAGGTAGCTGTTGTCGGTTCAGGTCCTAGCGGACTCACATGTGCCGGAGACCTTGCAAAGAAGGGTTATCAGGTTTCAGTTTATGAAGCTCTTCATACTGCAGGTGGTGTTCTTGTTTACGGTATTCCTGAGTTCAGACTTCCGAAGAAGATTGTTGCAAAGGAAGTTCAGACACTCAAGGATCTTGGTGTAGATGTTGAGACAAACGTTGTAATCGGAAAGACTCTTACAATTGATGAGCTCTTCGAGATGGGCAACGAAGCTGTATTCGTAGGTTCAGGCGCAGGTCTTCCTCGTTTCCAGGGTATTCCGGGTGAGTCACTCAAGGGTGTTTTCTCAGCTAACGAATTCCTTACAAGAAGCAACCTCATGAAGGCTTACAGAGATGTAAATGACACACCTATCATGAAGGGTGGAAAGGTTATTGTTTCCGGTGGTGGAAACGTAGCTATGGATGCTGCAAGAACAGCTCTCCGCCTTGGTGCTGAGGTTCATGTTGTTTACCGCCGTTCAATGGCTGAGCTTCCTGCAAGAAAGGAAGAAGTCGAGCACGCAGAAGAAGAAGGAATCAAGTTTGATATCCTCTCAGACATAAAGAGAATTGAAGGTTACCAGAATCCTGACAACCCGAGGGATGAAAGAAACGGATTTGTCCGCGGTGTCACATGCGTAAAGACAGAGCTCGGTGAGCCTGATGAGAAGGGCAGAAGACGTCCTGTTGAAATTCCGGGATCTGAATTCTTCATGGAAGCAGATACTGTTATTATTGCAATCGGAACTTCTCCGAACCCGCTTATCAAGGACACAACACCTGGTCTTGAAATCAATTCACACGGTGGAATCATTGTTAACGAAGATGGCCTGACATCAAGAGACGGAATC
Organism: Sphaerochaetaceae bacterium; assembly: GCA_024684115.1. Classification (GTDB taxonomy): domain Bacteria; phylum Spirochaetota; class Spirochaetia; order Sphaerochaetales; family Sphaerochaetaceae; genus UBA1265. Next base: position 12,230 of record JAIKXP010000048.1, read on the forward strand.
TACGCCGGTGGCGATGCTGTCACAGGTGCTGCAACCGTTATCTCTGCCATGGGAGCAGGTAAGACTGCTGCCGCAGCAATTGACAGGTATCTGAGCAGTAAATAATCAACTATTCAGTTGATCTGAGCATAGCTGCAATTCTGATTTTCAAGTGAGGTCAGAGGAGCAGCTATGTCTGTTTTAAGGCATGTGTCGGGAGTGGAAAGGAGGCCTGGATTTGAAAAACAGCTCAGTTCAGACACTTGCCATGACCGGCATGCTTATAGCTCTGGCCATGGTTTTTTCATATATAGAAGCCCTTGTTCCGGTTTTTGCCCTTATCCCGGGGTTCAGGATTGGGCTTGCAAATATGGCCATAATCTTTGCCCTTTACAGGCTGGGCTTTCTTAAGTCCCTTGAAATCTCTGTAATCAGGGTCATCCTTTCAACTCTTCTTTTCTCAAATGCCCTGTCCTTCATTTACAGCATGGCAGGTGCCGTTACAAGCCTGCTTCTTATGGCTTTTCTTAAGAAAACAGGTGTGTTCTCCACCCTTGGAGTCAGTGTATGCGGAGCTGTCATGCACAACCTTTCCCAGCTTCTGGTTGCAGTTCTTCTTTTTGAAAGCAGTCAGCTTATGTATCTTCTTCCGTTCTATGTTCTCTCCGGCACTGTAGCCGGTGTGTTTATAGGGCTTTGCGGTGCACTGATTCTTGAGCGCACAAAGGGTCTGGGCTATGAAGGCATTTGAACTTAAGGGTGTAAGTTTTTCCTATCCGGGCGGGGAGAAGATTCTTGATTCTCTGGAACTTTCAATAGAAGAGGGACAGTTTGTCTGTATAACAGGGGCAAATGGAAGCGGTAAATCTACACTTGCCCTTCTTCTTAACTCACTTTTAAAACCGACCGAAGGCTCTGTAAACATATTCGGTCTTGAAGACGACTTTGAGATAAAAAAGAATGTTCAGCTTGTCTTCCAGGATCCGGAGAGCAGCTTTGTATCCGATACAGTTGAACGGGATGTGGCTTTCGGACCTGAAAACCTCTGTCTTGAGCCATCTGAAATCAGAAAAAGAGTAGATGGAGCTCTTTCTCTGCTTGGAATTGAAGAGTTCTCTGAAAAGAGGGTTAATATACTCTCCGGCGGTCAGAAACAGCTTGTAAGTCTTGCGGGAGCTCTGGCTTTAAAACCCAGGGCCCTTGTTCTGGATGAGTCTCTGTCCATGCTTGATGCTGCATCCCGCAGCAGGGTGTGCGGAGTTTTAAAGAAGCTGTGCAGGAAAGATGGAGTTACTGTTGTAATGATTACTCACAGACTGGAGGAAGAGAGTCTTTCTGACTGTGTTTATGAGATGAGGGAGGGCAGATGTATAAGGACATAAGTCTTGGAAGTTACTGCGAGAAGAAATCCTTCATCCACTCCCTTAATCCTCTTACAAAGCTTTTTACGCTTGTTTTATGTATCTGTACTCTTTTTTTAAGCCGCTCGTTTGCTGAGACAGGTTTCTGTCTGGTATTTCTTTTTCTTGTTGCGGCTTTTGCAGGGGTCAGAATCAGGCTGCCTCTGAGTTTTTCTCTGGCAATAGTTATTTTTACAGTCATAAGGATGGCTCTCTACGGGTTCTCTCTTCACGGGGTGACAGATGCCCTGTTGATAGCCTTAAGGCTTTTGGGAATTGTTCTTTTTTCTTCTCTTTACAGTGCCGTAACCAGGCCTGATGACAGCGCAAGAGCTGTTGAGAAGATTTTAAGCCCATTCCCGTTTGCAAGGCGTGCCGGTCTTGTTTTCTCCATAGCCCTCAGGTTCATTCCGGTTCTATCCGATCAGGCTAAGAAGCTCATTCTTGCCCAGAAGTCACGCTGCGGACTTGAATACAGCAGAAAGAAAAACAGGATTAAGAGTATTCTTTCACTGCTTGTTCCACTGTTTGTCTGTGCCTACAGGAAGTCTGCAGAACTTGCCATGGCCATGACGAGCCGCTGCTACAGGCCTGACGGTAAGTCTACACATCTTTATGAGATGAAGCTGGAAGAGAAAGATGTCATGGCTTTTCTTGATGTCATGATTTTCTTCTTCCTGTTTCTTTATATTCACGTGAGGTTCTGATGGCGCAGGTTGTATTAAGAACGGAAAGAATAGTTTTCAGCTATGACGGAGAGAAGAACATTGTCTTCAGACCTTTTGAACTTGGAAGAGGGGAAATGGTGGTCTTGAAGGGTCCTATGGGGTGCGGTAAGACCACCTTTGCCAAGATTCTTGCGGGTCTTGAGAAACCTGCGGAGGGTAGGGTTTTCTTTAATGAAAACGATATCTGGAAGGACAGGAAGGCAAGAAAAGAGTTTTCAGGGAAGGCTGTCATGCTGTTTCAGTTTTCTCAGGATCAGCTGTTTGAGAAGAGTGTTCTTGCAGATGTCATGTATGGCCCGCTTAACCTGGGAATGAGCCGGGAGGAGGCGGAGAAGGCTTCCGAAGAGGCCCTGAGTCTGTGCGGCGTAGAAAAGAGCCTCTGGGACAGGAATCCGCTTCTTCTTTCAGGCGGACAGAAGAAACTTGTGTCTTTTGCAGGTGTTCTTGCCATGAGGAGTCCTGTTCTGATTCTGGATGAGATTACTGCGGCTCTTGACTTAGTTTCCCAAAAACGTATCTTTGACGTATTGGATTTTCTTATGAAGGAAAGAGGGGTTTCAGTTGTTCTGGTAACCCATGATGATATTTCACTCAGTTGTGGAGGAGTTTATGAAATTGGAAATGACCAGTAAGGAAAGGGCCAGGTTAAGGTCTCAGGCTCAGACTATAGATCCCGTTGTCATGGTTGGACGTGAAGGGGTAACCGACAGGGTTGTAGAGGCTCTGGAAAAGGCTCTCTATGATCATGAGCTGGTAAAGGTCAGATTTCAGGATTTTAAGGAAGAAACTAAGGCTTTAAGCGAAGAGCTTGCAGAAAAATCTGACTCTGCTCTGGTAGCTACAACGGGCTTTACTGCAGTTTTCTTTAAAAAAAGTGAAAAAAATAGAAAATAAGTTTGAAACCTTTTTGTTGTATGGGGGTTTTACGTGTATACTATACTTACATGAGTTCTTGAGAAAAAAAGGAGCATAAAAAATGAAAAAAGCTTTAATTATTCTTTGTATTTTACTTATTCCTGCAACAATCTTTGCTTCAGGATTCGGTTTCAGAGCTGGTCTTGCAGTCAAGTATGATGGAAATATTGGAAACATTTCTAGTGTTATTTCTGGTTCAGAAACAATCCAGTTCCCTAATGACTTCGGTTTTGGTTCAGACATTAACGTAAAGTTCCTTTTCTTAGATGCTGACCTTACAAGCTATTTCGGCTCAGATTCTGATTCTCATACAGTTATTGATGGTCTTTTGAGCTTAAACGGCGGCGTAAACATTGCTGACTTAAGACTTACAGCAGGTCTTGGTGTTGGATATGCTTACAACTTCTATTCAAAAGAGCTCCACTTCAAGAGCCTTCCAGAAGGAACAGCAGCAACATTCTGGGATGAGCTTAAGGCTACTCCGATTAACCTGAGATTCGGTGCAGACATTACTTTTGACAAGTTCAACGTTGCACTCTTCTCAAGCTACGGCACAAACCTCAGCCTGAACAGCTTCAAGATTCTTGAGATCTTCAAGGATTTCAACTGGAGAAACATGCAGGTTGGAGTTGCATTCTCTTACGTATTTGCTAAGTAATTAAGAGTTATAAAACTTTTTACTCACTGGGCTGTCTTTTAAAGGCAGCCTTTTTCTTTTCCTGTTTGACTTGGAACTGTGGTTATGAGGACTTACAACATTCAGGGAATAGGGGCAAACTTCGTTCCTAAGACTCTGGACAGAAGCCTTATTGATGAAATCATAACAGTGCCTGATGAAGAGGCCTTTGTGTGGGCCAGAGAGATGGGTAAGACAGAAGGAATTCTTACAGGGAATTTCTTCCGGAGCTGCCCTCTATGCTGCTTCCGTTCTTGCTTCAAGGGCTGAGAATACAGGGAAGACCATTGTTGTAATTCTTCCTGACGGAGGGGACAGGTACTTCTCAACTCCGGTTTTTGAGGACTGAACATGAAGATATCCACCAGGGGAAGGTACTCTGTGAGGTACATGATTGAACTTTCCAGGGTGCCTGAGGGAGGATTCTCTTCCCTTAAAGATCTGGCCTCAAGACAGGAAATACCATTTAAATACATAGAGAGCATAGTTCCTCCTCTTGTGAAGAACGGACTCATTGAATCACGTCACGGAAAGGGTGGGGGTTACAGGATTACAAAAGACCCCTCAGAGTACACAATCGGTGAGATTCTAAGGGTGACCGAAGGAGACCTTTCTCCGGTTGCCTGTCTTTCCTGTGGAGAGACCGTGTGCAGCAGAAAGGCTGACTGTCCGACTCTCGGTATGTGGATGGAATTCAAAGAGCTCATAAATTCTTATTTTGACTCAAAAAAGCTGTCAGATTTTGTCATTAACCGTGAACTGTTTTGACACGTATACTCACAATTGATATTATTCTCCTGTTATGCGCAGGAAGTTATACAATCTGATCAATCCGATGAATTCAAAGAGTGTTGCCTCGGAGATTTACAGAATCTTAATGATTCTGATAGTGCTTGCCAGCATGGTTCCTCTTATGGCTAAGAAGTATACAAAAACCATGGCTCTGATTGACAACATTACTCTGGGCGTTTTTGTTCTTGACTACATTTTCAGATTCATCACTGCAGATTATCATCTCGGTAAAGGATTCAAGTCCTTTCTGATTTATCCGTTTACTTTCTTTGCCTTGATAGACCTGGTGAGTATAGTTCCTTCAATAGCTTACTATTTTGATGAAGTTCAGATATTCAGGGTTTTGAGGGTGTTGAGGATTCTGAGAATTTTCAGGGTTCTCAGAATTGCAAAAATCTTCAGGTATTCAAATGCCATGGCTACCATAGGTACCATAATCAAGATGCAGCGCAAGCCTCTTGTAGCCATAGGTTTTCTGGCTTGTTTCTATATATTCTTCATTGCCATGATCATGTTCACAGTGGAGCCGAATACCTTCCAGACCTTTTTTGATGCCATATACTGGGCAACCATGACGCTGACTACGGTAGGGTATGGAGATATCTATCCTGTTACAACTGTGGGTAAAATTATATCCATGATATCCTCAGTTATCGGAATAGCCCTTGTTGCTCTTCCTGCCGGTATTATTACTGCCGGTTACATGGAGCACGTTAAACTTAACAATTCACAGATTAAAAAAATAAAAAATCAGGAAGTAAAAAATGAAAAACTCTGAAAAACAACTGACCGGTAGAGGTCTGATTGTTGGAATACTTGGACTTGTTGTAATCACAGCAAGTTCAATGTATGTTGCGTTGAGGCTGGGTGCCCTACCTTGGCCGACTGTTTTCGTAACAGTCCTCTCAATGGCCGTTCTTGGACGTTTTAAAAACAGTACTCTTCAGGAAATTAACGTTACCCACACCATTATGAGTGCCGGAGCCATGGTTGCTGGCGGTCTTGCCTTCACCATTCCGGGAATCTGGATGATTAATCCGGATGCTGAGGTAAATGTTCTTTCCCTCATCATCATGGCAGTGTGCGGAGCTCTTCTCGGAACACTCTTTTCTGCTATCTACAGAAAGACCCTCATTGAGAAGCTTCACCTTGTCTATCCGATTGGAAATGCAGCCTACAAAACCCTTACAACAGGGCTCAGCAAGGGCAAGGAGTCAGTCAAACTCTTCGTTTCCATGGGCTTCAGCATTATCTTTACTACAATTAGAGATGTTTTCGGCTGGATCCCGTCTGTAATCACAATCTTTGGCGGAGCTACAAATATCAGCCCGATTACCATGTGGGTCAGCCCGATGGCTCTTTCAATCGGTGCCATTATTGATAAGGTTTCTGCATTCCTCTGGCTTGGCGGCTGTCTGTTTGCATACTTTGTCTTCATTCCTCTCGGAATCAACATGGGTATTTTCCCGGATTACGTTACAGCTGACCTTGCAAGACAGAACCTCGGTCTCGGTATTATGATCGGAACTGGTGTTGGTGTTCTTGTCCGTACATTCATTGCCTTTGCAAAGGATAGAAAGAACAGCACAGAGAAGAACAGAGTCTCTCGTCAGACAGTTCTTCTTTCAGCCTTTGTTCTTGTCTTTGCAGCAGTTCTTATGGCTATAGGTACAGAGATGAACCTCTGGCAGGCAGTTCTTGCAGTAGCAGGCGTCTGTATTGCAACACTCTTGAGCGGTATTCTTACCGGTCAGAGCGGTGTAAACCCGATGGAAGTTTTCGGAATCCTCATCCTTCTTCTTTCCCAGCTTGTCTTCAAGTCATCTGTTACAGTCCTCTTCCTTACTGCCGGTATAGTAGCAGTAGCCTGCGGTCTTTCAGGTGATGTCATGAATGACCTCAAGAGCGGTCACCAGCTTAAGACTGATCCTAAGCAGCAGCTTCTCGGTGAGGGAATTGGAGGTGTCATTGGTGCAGTCATTTCAGTTGTTGTCCTTCTTGTCATGAAGAAGAGTTTCGGTGCCTTCGGTACAGCAGCTCTTCCGGCTCCACAGGCAGCAGCAGTTGCTTCCATGGCTTCCGGTCTTGGCAATTCACCTGCATTCTTTATTGGAATTGCAATCGGTGCAGTTCTGATTATCTGCGGAATTGCCGGTGCAACACTTGGTCTCGGTATTTATCTTGGACCTATGATTTCATTAACAGTAGGTTTCGGTGCTGTTGTTTCAGGTCTCCTCAAGAAGTTCACAAAGACCACAGACAACGACCTCAACCTTGTTTCCAGCGGTCTTCTCGGTGGAGAAGGTATCTCAGGTGTTGTTATTGCAATCATCCAGATGCTGAGCTGAGAAATCAAAACTATTTAATAATAAGAGGCTGTAACAGAAGTCGGGTTCTCCGGCTGATCGTTACAGCCTTTTT
>JAIKXP010000066.1 GCA_024684115.1 Sphaerochaetaceae bacterium
GGACTTCTTATGCTCAAGTATTCAAGAAATCTTTCCTGGGCCACAACTGTGTCAGCCGGCCTTGTACCTTTTATTATCGGGGATACGCTTAAGATTATAGTCAGTTCCCTGACGGCCCTTGTGGTAAAACCCAAGGTTAACAGTCTGCTTCAAAAGAGCGGGCAGTAAGGGCGTCTGAAAAGCTGCCTGCCTTATCAAGCAGGTTCAGAACAAGAGACGTGACAAACAATGTAGTGTATGAGACGGGGCTTCTGAAAAAGGAAGCCCCTCTTGCTTTTCCGGCATCTATTGTCTTTTTAACGGAAGAGACTGTTAACGGAAGCATGGCAAGAGCAAGAGAAAGAATAATACCGATTCTTGATTTTCCGAACACATGAGCTACATCAAATGCACTTGTACAGTCGGTAAAAATAATAGATAGAAGAATAATATTCATGTACCTGACCACGGCCGTTGCCGTAAGAACAGGATTCCTGGTGTTCCAGTATTCGGAAACACCTATAAAAATGGCAATTATCAGAAAGATTCTTCCACCCTTAAATAAAGTAGAAGCAGGGATTCTGTTTGTAATGTAGATAAAACAGAGGAAAAGAAACAGTACTCCCACAACCTCAGCCGGACACATTGAGCTTACAATACAGAGCAAGAATACACAGATAAGCTTAAAAACCGGATTCATACGGTTTAAAAGGGAGCCTCTGTCCCTGAAACGAAACAGCACTACTCTTCCTCCAGCCAGTTAAGTTTATCAAGCGGAAGATCAGAACAGTGAATTCCGTTTTCCTTAAAGTGTCTCTTTGCTTCTTCCGGTTCTCCTTCAAATACGGACTTTCCGTCATTTATTATGAGAACCCTGTCACACAGACCAAGAAATTTCTCGACCTCGTGGCTTACAAGAATTATGGTCCTTCCACTTTCCTTAAGTTTCAGTATGGCCCTGAGGACCATCTGAACACCGCGGTAATCAAGATTTGCAAAAGGCTCATCAAGCATGATTACCTCTGGATCCATGGCTATGACTCCTGCAATGACAAGCTTTCTCCTCTCTCCTCCGGAAAGGGTTTCAGGCCCCTGTTTTCTGAATTTTTCAAGGTCAAAGAAAGAGATGGCATCATCTACAGCCCTCTTAATCTCATCTTTTCCCATTTTCAGGTTCCTCGGACCAAAGGCTATATCTTTTTCTACAGTCTCCCCTATTGTCTGCACGTCAGCATCCTGAAACACCAGACCTGTTTTAGAAAGTCTCAGTTTTTCATTTTTTGTGCAGTCCTGCTCCGAGAAAAAAATTTTACCGCTGTGAGGACGGGAAAGCCCTTTGAGAATACGCAGGAGACAACTCTTGCCTGCCCCGTTAGGTCCGCAAACGGCCATAAGCTGTCCCCTGTCTACGGCAAAACTGATGCCGCTGAGAATTTCTCTGTTATCTGCCTTAAAAACCAGATCCTCTGCTCTGAAAATACAGGACATCAGATCTTCTCAAGTATGCCCTTGATGAGGGCTGCGAAAGATTTCTTGACCTTAAGACCTGTTTCAAGTACTTCATCATGGCCCAGAGGCTGATCAAGTATTCCGGCAGCCATGTTTGTCATGCAGCTGATTCCGAGGGTTTTAAGTCCGCAGTGTGCTGCAGCTATTACCTCAGGAACAGTACTCATACCGCAGGCATCTGCTCCGAGAAGTCTTGCTGCCCTGATTTCTGCAGGAGTCTCAAAACTCGGACCTGCAAAGAACATGTAGACACCCTGTCTGATATCAATGCCCTGCTCCTTTGCAACTCCCTTTGCAATAATGATAAGGTCCGGATCATAGGCACGGCTCATGTCAAAGAACCTCAGACCCAATTCTTCCTCGTTGTGGCCTCTCATAGGATTTTCAGAAGTTGTAAGCTTGAGATGGTCGGTAATAATCATGAGGTCGCCCGGCCTCCAGTCCTTGTTTATACAGCCTGCTGCATTTGTAAGAATCAGGTTTTTGACTCCAAGAACCTTCATTACCTGAACCGGGAAAACTACCTGATCCATACTCCATCCCTCATAGAAATGGAATCTTCCCTGCATACAAAGTACGTTCTTACCTTCAAGAGAACCGATTACAAGTCTTCCTGCATGACCTGGAACTGTTGATACAGGGAAATGAGGAATATCCTTGTAATTTACAAAAACAGGATTCTTGATTTCCCCAGCCATATCACCGAGTCCTGAACCAAGAACAAGACCGGCATCAATATCCATGTCCCCAATCTGCTTTCTTATGTAAGCAGCTGCTTCCCTCAGTTTTTTCATTAAATCCTGCATAATACCTCTCCTTTACAAGATGTTTATATTATACATATCCGAAGCGACATAGAGAACAAAATTAAAAAAAGGCCTCAGTATCAAAAATCAGGGTTACAAATCTTAACATTTGTATCGCAGACAAGAAAAAAGGCTGTAACTTCAGCCGAGAATACGACTTTTGTTACAGCCTCCTCTATAAGTCAGACCCTCTTACCAGTGGATAAGAGTATCTACGTTTACAGGCATACCTGAAGCTATGGACTTGTTTGCTGCAATTCCGACTATGATGGACTTTACTCCGTCCCTGAAGTCAGCAGCCCTGTGGAACTCGTCGTAAGGCGGGTTGTCAAGGAATACGTCATCAAGAAGAACCGGGTCTCCACCACCGTGGCCTCCCTCAGAAACCTTTACATCTACATCATACGGCTCGCCGAACATGGGGCAGATTCTGATACTGCTCTTCTCTGTAGCACCCTCATCCTTCTTGGCTCCGCCGGCATTAATGTAGGTCTTCTCTACTGAATGGTACTCAAGTCTGCCCTTTGTACCGTTAATGCTTACGTTAAAGCCTTCCCAAGGCATGTAGGAAGCCAGAGAATAGCTCATCTGAACACCGTTCTTGTAGCGGACCAGAACGTTCATGGTGTCTTCAATGCTTATGTCATCAGAGAAAACACTTCTGTCCCTTATGTAGCCGCTGTCCTCTTCTGCATCAAGGTAGAGAGCCTTGAGTGTCGGGACCTTCTCAATATGGATTGCAAACGGATCGTTTTCAGCTTCCTTGCTTCCGTAGCAGCGTGAGTAGAACTTTTCAACACCGCGCTTCTCTGCTGCAGCCCTTCCGTAGAACTGGAGGCTTCCAAAACCGAAAACAGTCTCAGGCTCTGTTCCGAGCCAGAAGTTTACCAGATCAAAGTGGTGGGTAGCCTTGTGAACAAGAAGTCCGCCGCTGTTGTACTTGTTTCTGTGCCAGCGTCTGTAGTAGTCGGCACCGTGGTCTGTGTTGAGCAGCCACTCAAAATGAACAGAAGTAGGTGTTCCGATTGCGCCGTCCCTGATAAGCTCTCTAACCTTTGTATGGAACGGAGCATATCTGTAGTTGAAGGTAACCCTTATGTGGCGACCTGTCTTCTTCTGGGTGTCAATTATCCTCTGAGCCTTTCTCTCGTCAATTGTGAGCGGCTTCTCGGTAATGACGTCACAGCCGGCCTCCATGGCCCTGCAGATGTAGTCATCATGTGTCCTGTCAACAGAAGTAACTATGACAATGTCCGGCTTTGTCTCGCTTATCATCTTCTCAAACTCATGAGGAAGATAGGTCGGGACCTTCTTTGCTCCAAGACCGGCTATTGTGTTGTTGGCATAATTCATTCTGGTCTGGCTCTGATCACAGAAGCCGACCAACTCGGCAATGTCCTTATAAGTGGAAGCTATTGCCTCATAATACATTCTGGCTCTTCCGCCAGTTCCAACCTGTGCATACCTTTTCAATGCCATCGGTTTTTCTCCTTACATTTCCAGTCTGACAGGAGGATTTGTGTTGACCTTCACGTTTTCTACCTGCAGATCTGCAAACAATACTCTGATTCCCCTGTAATCCGTATCCGGAATTCCGGAATACATCTCAATCTCAAGGTTTTTCCTTACCTTCGGGGTCAGTTCAAAAACAGAATCCCTGATTACAAGGCCTGTTATCCTCTTCTCCGGCAGTCCTACCAGGAAGCCTGCGACACCCTCGCAGTGAATGGCTTTTATGTTTTCAATGGTTATGTTCTTAATCTCAGGAGTATCTTCCTCAACAGGAAGCTTCTCAAGACTGAAGTCGTTCGGTCTTGTAGTTCCGCAGTTGTAGAACTCGTTTATGGCAACCGGACAGCTTACGTTATCCATGAGAATGTGGCTGATTGTAATGTTTTCAATCTTTCCGCCGCGACCTCTTCTTGTCTTGATTCTCACTCCGCGGTCAGTTCCTATGAACTTACAGTTTCTGACCTCAACGTTCTTTGCTCCGCCGGCTGTCTCACTTCCGATTACAAAACCGCCGTGGGCATACTTGATGGTACAGTTCTCCATAAGAATGTTCTCGGAACCGCCGTACTTCATCATTTCCCTTCCGTTTCCGCTCTTAACTGCAATTCCGTCATCTCCGACCTCAACAACTGAGTCGGTAATCCTGACGTTTATACAGCTCTCAATATCCACTCCGTCTGTGTTCGGAGATTCATACGGATTTATGACGGTAAGGTTCTTAAGGACAATATTCCTGGAGGTTACCGGATGCAGTGTCCAGAACGGAGACTTTGTAAGTCTGATTCCGCTTATCTGTACTCCGTTGGAGTTTATAATCTGGAGAAGAGGCGGTCTTAAGAACTGACACGGTCTGCCGCCGCCACCGCCCGGCTGGTTCCTGTAATCCGGGTTGAGCTCTGCAAGCTTTCTTTCAATAGGAAGGGTCGGCTCAGCCTTACGGCCGCTGTTCTTCCATTCAAGAACCTTGTCCCACCACTTCTTTCCGTTGCCGTCGAGAACGCCCGGGCCCTCAACTACAACGTCTGTTGCATCTTTAATGAAGAAACACGGGTGCATGGCCCAGCAGTTAACTCCTTCCCATCTGGTCTCTACCGGCTCATAGGCAAAGAAGTCATCTACAAATTCAATTCTTGAGCCCTCTTCAAACACGAGGTGTGTGTGGGAAGGAATCTCAACAGGACCAGTCTCGTATGTTCCCTTTGGAATTACGACCACGTTCTTTCCTGCGTTTTCCTTCAGTACCACATTCAAATCATCATGCTTCTTAAGCTCAACGCGGCTTGTATTCATCTGACCCGGGAATTCCATCTCAGTTGCACAGAGAAGGAATATTCCAACACCGTGGAGGTTGTCTGTCAGACACGGCTCGCCCTTTACATAGTATTCATATGTTGCTGCGCGGTAAGGCTTGTTCGGGCCTGACTTTCCGAGTCCTGCGCTTTCACATACGTTGTGAATGGAAACAGCACCGGTCTCTTCATCTGTTGTTATGAAGTTTCTGCAGAGGCTGTCAAAAGACTCTTCTGCAACCTTGAGGAACTCTTCTCCAAGTAAGCCCAGCCTGTACATTTTGCGGAAGAAGTAGATGTATGCAGAGGAAGCGGAAGTTTCAATATAGTTGTCTTCCTTTCCGCCCTTGTCTACTACCTGATACCAGAGCTTTGTCTTCTCATCCCTGAAGGAAACAAGAACAGGAGCAAGCTTCTGAGCTATTGCAACGAACCTCTTCCTGCAGTCTCTGTACTCTTCTTCATCAGGAATTATGTCAAGAAGGTCAGCTATTGCCATAACGTACCAGCCTATGGCTCTGGCCCAGACTTCCTGAGACTGACCGGTTACCGGGTCACACCACGGCATCTTGCGGCTCTCATCCCAGGCGTGCTTCAGAAGCCCCGTCTCGGGAACATATGTATGTTCATAAAGAAGCTCAAACTGGAAGATAAGGTCTTCAACACACTCCTTGAATCCTCCAAATTTCTTTGTATACCTTGCGTGGAAGGGAGCCTGCATATAGACTCCGTCAAGCCACATCTGGTTCGGATAAATTTTTTTATGAAAAAAGCCACCGGAGCACGTTCTGGGCTGATTGAGAAGGTGCACGTGAAATTGCTCCGTGGCTATAGTATACCTGTCGTCTGAATTTATTTCGTAAAGATCAAGCATGGCATTTCCCATTCTTACCTGGTCCATGCTGTAGTTTTCCATCTTGTATGACCTGACTTTCCCCTCTCTGTTAACATAGTATTCAAGCATCTGCTCAGCATACTCAAGGTACTCGTGCTTTCCTGTAATCTTCCAAGCCCTGAGGACTCCTTCGATAAGTATGGAAGCTGTGTATCCGTACTTCGTATTTTCCTTCTGGAATTTTCTCATGGCAGAAAGAGCCATACGTTCAGTCATTGAAAGTCTGTTGTCAATTTTAGTCATAGTTTTCCTGTAGTTGTATCACTGAATTAGTGAAAGTTACAAAATAGTCTAAAGCTTTACTGTGTGAATAAATCCTACCGTCTTTAGGATTATTCAGTTATTATACTCGGGGAAGCCTTCCCTGCTTTCTTGAAGAGCGGATTTTACTCGGATTGTAACCTGTAATCTTCTTGAAAACCCTGCAGAAATAGGCCTGATCCTGGAAGCCCGTTGAATTTGAAACTTCATTTATGGTCATGGCCGAGTTCCTGAGCAGCTTCTTTGCAAGATAGATCCTGTATCTGTTCAGATAGTCCCACGGGGACAGTCCCAGCTCCTTCTTGAAAATTCTGGTCAGGTAATCCTCAGAAACGTTAACCTTCTCTGCAATCTGCCATCTTGAGATTGGAGTGCAGGCATGTATGCACAGGTAGGCCTGGGCTCTCTTTACAATTGCTCCGGTAAGAACCGGCAGAATCTCATCTCCGTCAACAATATTTCTGATTCTTATGGCAAACTCGCTGCTGTCCAGAATACAGTAGTTGCAAAGCAGAACGTTGGAGAAGGAAAGAAGCAGTTCAAGACACTCCTGATTAACAGTTTCAAGGCAGATTATGACAGGAGTCTGATAGGCCTTCTTCATGCCTCTGACGGCTCTGATTACCCTGGCTATCTCTTCCATGTCAGGATTCTGCTCTTCGGAATCAGAGAAAACAATCAAATCCGGAGTCTTTTCCCTGCACTTATCAGCAGCTTCATAGATTGTTGTATTTATAATCTCCGGATTCTGAATCCACTTGTAAATGGATTCTGCTCCGTCACCGATCTGAAGGATCCTGTGTCTGCCTGTTTCAACAGACATTCTGAGAGTATCTTCAAGGGTTCTTGACCACTTGTCCGGGGCTGTGATGAACGGGAGGCTCTTAAGCTTCTCGCTTGAAAGAATCAGCCTGAGGGCGTCAAACGCATCTTTTCCGCTGTCCTTTACGTTCCAGACTATCGCACCTACACCAAGCATGAGTTTTCCGGTCTCGTTGAAGTTGGAGAAAACAACCGGGTCCTCTCCGGCGCCTTCAATCCTGAACTTTCCTGCATCTCCGAAGACTGCAAGCCTCTCTCCTGCTCCAATCTCATTTACATCTCTTCCTGAGATTGAAGGATAAGGAAGAAGGAAGGAACAGCTGTCTTCTCCTATGTTTATCTTTCCCTTGTGCATGTAAACAAGGTTCTGGGCCAGGTTGAGTTCAACCGTATCACAGTTCTTGAACACCGGTATCTGTTCGTTGTTCTTTATGGTCGTAAGTACACCCTGACGGGTGAGTGTTGCTTTTATTTCACAGTTTCCGCCTATCTCAGAGAGAACATTCAATACGTCAGTTATCTTCTTTCTGTCGAGAAGCAGACATGGAAGCACTCCGCTTCCGGTATACTGACTGAACTGGGAGAGTATTACGTCGTACCTTTCAATTTCGCTGTTAAGTTCCAGTTCTCCTGTCTTGCTCAGGGCCAGGTCAAGAATCTTCTCAGCTCCCTCTATCAGTTCAAGTACAACAGCCTTTTCATCTGTACTGGACGTCTGAGATTCAGTGATTATCTTCTTTGCCTCAGCCAGCGGCTCCCTTAAGTTCTCGCTTACATTTGAGAAGAACAGGGTTCTGTCCTGCTCTGCACGCTCTGCAAGAAGTCGGGCCTTTATGGTCTGTTCAAAAAGAAGGGAAGACTTTACTGCACTGGAAACAGCCTCTGCAACCATGGTACAGGCGTGTCCGTCCAGGGTCGTAGTCTTAATCAGAAGGTGTCCGAAGTATGTTGTCTCATCATGAAGCGGGAAAACAACATATACTCCCGCAGCAAGGTCTGAATACATCTTTTCAGGAAGGATGAGGTCGGACGGGAAATCTATCTCTTCACCGTCTGAGTAGAGGGTATTTATTCCGTCATCCTTGTCTATTACAAGGTAAACCTCTTCAAAAGTTATGTCCTTGCAGTGTTTTTCAAGTGTCTGGGCAATCTCTGAAAGCCTGTTGTTTCCCAGTAACTCATTCTTGAAAGATCCTATCTTTGCAGTTATCTGCTGCTCTTTGTAGTCTTTTTCAGACCTGATCCTTTCAACAACCTCCGGAAGCAGTTCCCTTGCAAGGGAGACAATATCCCTGGCCTTTTCCCTGTCCAGGAATGAAAGGTTCTCAAGAGTTGAAAGCAGCTCATTTATCACATAGATATCTTCAGAAATACGGACAATTCCTGAAAGACAGGAAAGAAGACTCTGCTCGTCAAGAATTCCCGTCAGCTTCTCGTACCAGAGTTTACACTCCTCTGCAGGTATTTTTGTTACATCATTGAGGAAGCTGAAGTACTCTGCAGGAGTCTGGAAAGATTCACCGTTGAAAACATGGTGGCAGCCGCAGGACCTTCTGAAAACGGGCTGGGCTACAAGACTCTGGTCAGGAACAAATGCCTGTCCGGAGAGTTTTTTCCTTATGCTTTCTACTGCCATATGGCCCATCTTCTCATTCGGCATCCTGGCTGTGGTTGCAGGAAGACGGAGGACCTTTGACTCTCTTGAATCGTTGAAACCGCTTATCTTAACGTCATAAGGAATCTTGTATCCTCTTTCGTTAAGAACCGCTTCTGCCTCAATCATAAGAAGGTCACTGGCACATATTATGGCCTCAAAATCCCTTCCGGGGACCAGAGAGCGGGTATCAAGGAGCTCCCTCATGGCCTTTCTTCCCCTGTCCCAGAAGACCGGAGAAGAAACAAGCTTTTCATCATAAGGAATCTTGTACTCTTCAAGCACCTTCCTGTAGGCCGAGAACCTTTCGTTTGCGGACAGGTGTCCCTCAGGACCCCTTATGAAGGCAATCCTGCGTATATTATGTTTGTTGATAAAGTGCTTAGTTATTTCCTTGAGGGCATAGCTTGTATCAAAAGTTATATCCGGAATATCAGGATAAAGTTCTGTTTTTCCAGATATTGTAACAAGCGTCTGAGGAAGTTTAGGTCTGAGAATTCCCATGACCTGCTCAGATCCGACTACTCCCGTAAGGGAGGAGAGCCAGAGAATTGCACCATCAAGATTTTTGGGAGAAGCCTTTTTGAATACGTAGTTTCCAAGTGCTTCTGCCGGGTCATTACTGGAATAAACACCACCGGGAAAAACAAATAGCCTGTCGTTTCCATTTTCGGGAAACCTGGAGGCAACCGACTTCCACAGTCTCTTCGATGAGCCGTGGCTTATCTGTGCATCTATAAAGCCTATATCCATGCGCGTATTATAATTACATAAATAAAATGTTTTCAAGTCTTTTTGCATTATTCCGACATTAATATAATATTTAAAATTTCTCTCCCCATTCCAGGCAGGAAAAATGGCTTGATTTGCATCAGATTCCTACCAGGTTGCAGGAAAATAGACCTGATTTCCCTCAGGATTCCTACAAATGTAGGAAAATAGGCCCAATTCCCCTCAGAATTCCTGCAAAAGGCAAGGATGAATAAAAAAAGACGACCCGAAGGTCGTCTATTTTAAGCTCTGTTCTCTTCTTACTTGAGAAGAATTGCAGATGCGTGGTGTCCAATATGGTTGAACAGATATTCTGCATAGTCTTCTCTGTAAGTTCTCCACAGTGAGTACATTCTGTCCTTGAATACAAAGCGGCCGAACTCGTCCTTGAGGTTGAGGATAAGACCGTATGTAATATGGATGAGCTGTCTTGAGTCATTGTTCTTGAACAGATCAGGAAGCTGAGCATCTGTAAGAGTGTCAATGTCAGGAATCTTTGTAAGGTCTGTTGTTACGTGGTAGTACTTTGATGCTTCCTTGAAAGCTTCAAGAGCATACTTGTGGATTCCTCTGTAGAGAGCAGGATCCTTAACGGCAATAAGTCTTACAGCTTCAAGCCAGTTTGTTCCGGCTGTCTTGAGGTGGAAGCGGCCCTGTGTCTCTCTTCCGCTGCTTGGGAAAGCTGAGAACTTGTCACTTCCGCTGTGAATGCTGAGCTTGTAACCGAAGTGTCTTGCAATCTGAGCGTGGACTCTCATCTCTCTCTCGAACTGGTCAAGATCACCTATGTAATCAATACCCTTCTGGAACTCGCCGCAGAATCTTGGAGCAACTGTAGCAACCTTGACACCGCGTCTTGTGAGCTCTGAAGAAACGAAGAAGTGCTGTGCAGGGATGGTCGGAGTCATTGTCTCGTCAATTGAAACCTCGAAGTCGGCCCTTGCAACTCCGCCCGGAGCTACATGCTTCTTGTAGATTCCCTCTGCATAGTCAACGGCTTCTGCATAGATAAGAACTGTTCTTCTGAAAAGATCCTCGTCAAAGCTGATTGTAACTCCGTTTCCAATGTCAAAGCTCTTGCCAAGGTAGAGAGCCTCAAGCTCTGCATTCTTGACGTACTTTTTGTTGACTTCTTCAGAAGAGAGAGCCTCGATTGTGTTGTCAATGTGCTCGCTGCAGTCCATGGTAATCATGGTGTAACCGGATGTGAGGGCATATTCAACTTCTTCAGCTGTCTTTACGTGGTCTCCGTCAGCACCCCAGCCGGTTGTAAAACCGTTTCTGAAAACTGCAAAGGTTGCACTGTCCAGAACGTCTGCAAAGGTTCTGTTTGTGAGGGTCAGCTCTCTGATACTCTGCTGAGCAAGAATAGGAGTAATCTCCGGGAACTTCTTGAAAACCCTGATATGACCGTCACCGGCTACTCCGAGTCTGTCACCGACACCCATTGTCTTGTCTCTTCCGAGAACTCTGGAAGGAGCTGTCCATGGGAAAAGCTTTCTGAGAGATTCAGCTGTGGCATGGTTGAGTCTTGAGAATACGTATGTCTTTCCGTCTTTTGAATCAACGAGTTCACCTGCAAAACCAAGGCCTGGAGCAGAGACAACAAGGTCTTCTCTTCCGGCGTCAATCATGCAAACATCTTTCTGAATAGAATCCTCGTAAACAGAGAACTCTTTTCCGTTTAATAATACAAATTTCTGCATTTTATTATCCTTCAAAATAATTTCTTGCGTTGTTGAATGAAATGTCACTTACGACCTTTCCGAGAATCTTCATGTCTGAAGGAATCTCTCCCTCTTCTGCCCATGTTCCGAGAATATTACAGAGAATTCTTCTGAAGTACTCGTGTCTCGGATATGAGAGGAAGCTTCTTGAGTCTGTAAGCATACCGATGAACCTGTTGAGTGTTCCAAGGTTGCCCAGTGTCTTGATCTGCTGCTCCATTCCATCCTTGTGATCACAGAACCACCATGCACTTCCGAGCTGGATCTTTCCCGGGATTCCGCCCTGGAAACAGCCCATGAGAGTACCGAGAACATAGTAGTCATTCGGGTTCAGGGAGTAGAGAATGGTCTTCGGAAGAAGTCCGTC
>JAIKXP010000073.1 GCA_024684115.1 Sphaerochaetaceae bacterium
GCTGTGTGCCTGGTTCTTACAAAAACTTTCCCGTCTTTCCTGAAGAGCTTTGGCAGGTACAGCGACTATTCTCTTCCAATCTATCTTCTCAACGGGTACTGGCTTGTTCTGTCCAGAGAGTTCGCAGTTCATGTTCTCAAGACGCAAAGTCCGGCCCTCATAATTGTAATCAACACTGTTGTTGACTTCTATGTTTCCTACCTGTTTATAAAGTATGTCATGGCAAGAATACCTGTGGTCAGGACGGTTTCGGGTATTAAACCCCCTCAGAACAGCAAAACAGCCTAATTTTAAGCTTACAAACTGTTGGACACGCAAGAGCATTATCAGTAAGATGATACTAGAATTTTGTGCCCTGAATATAATAGGGGTGAAACAACCAGGGAGTGCTTATATGTTTCTAATTACCCAGTTACCTGCTGAAGTTTTAAAACAGCAGATGGGAAACGGCGTGGTCCTGATGCTTCTGGGCATGTCAATTGTTTTTGTCTTCCTGACAATTCTTGTTTTTACAACAAAAGGTATTTCAAAGATTGTAGGTAAGATAGAGGCAAAGAAGCCACAAAAAGCAGCGCCAGTTCCAGAAGCTGCTCCGGTTCAGGTTACCGGTGCAGATTCCGAAATTGCGGCCGTAATTGCTGCCGCTGTGGTCAAGTCCAGAGAGTGACGGAGGAGTATTTCAGATGACTAAGAAAGTTAAGTTTATGTGTACTGCTTTCAGAGACGGATTCCAGTCTGTCTATGGAGCAAGAGTTTTTACAAAGGATTTCATGCCGGCAGTTGATGCTGCAAGAAAGGCAGGAATTACTCATTTTGAGGCCGGTGGCGGTGCAAGATTCCAGAGTCTTTATTTCTACAGCAACGAAGATGCTTTTGAAATGATGGATGAGTTCAGAAGAGTTGCCGGACCGGATGCAAACCTCCAGACACTTTCAAGAGGTGTCAACGTAGTAGGTCTTGATTCACAGCCGAGAGACATAATCAAGCTCCATGCAGAGATGTTCAAGAAGCATGGAATGACAACAATCAGAAACTTTGACGCTCTCAACGACGTTAACAACCTTGTTGACAGCGGAAAGGCCATTCATGAAGCAGGTCTCAAGCATGAAGTCACAGTTACAATGATGAGCCTTCCCCCAACGGTAACAGGCGCTCATGATCCTGATTTCTACGAGAGAGTTCTCCGTGGAATTCTTGATGCAGGCATCCCGTTTGACAGCCTCTGTTTCAAGGATGCTTCCGGTACATCTACTCCGGCAGTTGTCTATGAGACAATCAAGAGAGCAAGAAAGCTTGTCGGTAAGGACGTTACAATCGTAATGCACAGCCACGATACAGCAGGTTGCTGCGTACAGCAGTACAGAAGTGCTCTTGATGCAGGTGCAGACCAGCTCGACCTTTCAATGCAGCCGGTATCCGGCGGAACATGTCAGCCGGACATTGTCACAATGTGGCATGCACTCAGAGGAACAGAGTATGATCTCGGAATTGATATTCATGCAGTTCAGAAGGCTGAAGAAGTTTTCCAGGAGTGTATGAAGGATTACTTCCTGCCACCAGAGGCAACAACAGTCAATCCTAACATTCCGTTCTTCCCGCTTCCGGGTGGAGCTCTTACAGCAAACACACAGATGCTCAGAGACAACGGACTTATGGATAAGTATCCTGAGATTGTTGAAGCTATGGGCGAGACAGTTGCAAAGGGTGGTTTCGGAACTTCAGTTACTCCGGTTTCTCAGTTCTACTTCCAGCAGGCTTTCAACAACGTTATGTTCGGACCTTGGAAGAAGATTGCCGAAGGTTACGGCAAGATGGTTCTCGGCTATTTTGGAAAGACTCCTGTAGCTCCGGACAAGGAAGTTGTAAAGGCAGCTGCCGAGCAGCTTAAGCTTGAGCCTACAACAAAGAAGGTTGTAGACATTAATGATGCAGATCCGAAGAAGGGCAGAAAGGCAGCTATTGCCATGCTCGAGGCTGAAAACCTTCCTGTAACAGAAGAGAATATCTTCATTGCAGCTTCCTGTAAGGAGAAGGGAATTCTCTTCCTCACAGGCAAGAGCAAGGTTAACGGAGTCAGAAAGGCAGATCCGAAGGAGAAGGAAGCCAAGGCTAAGGGCGAGTACACAGTTACAGTCAACGGCAAGGCTTACGGCGTTAAGCTCAGCAAGACAAGTGCTACAGTTAACGGCGTTTCCTATCCTCTTTCAGTTGATTTCGGTATTGATGAGGCAGCAGTTGCAGCAGCCGCTGCAGCAGCACCGGCTCCGTCAGCAGCTCCAGCCGCTCCGGTAGCTCCTGGTGCAGGTCAGAAAGTAACAGCTCCTATGCCGGGTCTTGTTCTCAGAATTGAGGCAAAGCAGGGTCAGGCAGTTAAGAGCGGACAGCTCGTTATGGTTATGGAAGCTATGAAGATGGAAAATGAAATCTTCGCACCGTGTGACGGTACAGTTTCCTCAATCAGCGTTTCTCAGGGACAGCAGCTTCAGACTGGTGATGTTCTGATGACAATTGCCTGAGTGTAAGGAGCAGTTATAATGGGTAATTCATTATTAAATCTTTGGCAGACAACCGGTCTTTACGGTTTCCTCAATCTTGACCCGTCAGCGGGTTTCGGATGGGGAAATGCCGTAATGATTCTTGTTGGCTTCCTTCTTCTATTTCTTGCTATAAAGAAAGGTTTTGAGCCTCTGCTTCTCATTCCTATCGGAATGGGATGTATCCTCTCAAACATTCCTTATGCCTACATTGCTTCAATGGACCCGTCTCTTGCAGAAGGTGCCCAGGGAGCTACAGGTTTTATCAAGATCCTGTTTGATGCAGGTATTCAGAGCGGATTGTTCCCGATTCTTATCTTCATGGGTGTCGGTGCCATGACAGACTTCGGTCCTCTTATTGCAAACCCGAAGACTCTTCTTCTCGGTGCAGCTGCACAGTTCGGTATTTTTGCAGCTCTCCTTGGAGCTCTGGCTCTTTCATTCATCCCGGGAATTAACTTTGACCTGCATGCAGCGGCTTCAATCGGTATAATAGGTGGTGCTGACGGCCCTACGGCTATTTACGTAACAACCCGTCTTGCAACCGAGCTTCTCGGACCTATTGCCGTTGCAGCTTACTCATACATGGCTCTTGTTCCTGTTATCCAGCCACCTATCATGAAGGCTCTTACCACAAAGGAAGAGAGAAAGATCAGAATGCAGCAGCTGAGACCTGTTTCAAAGACAGAGAAGATTATCTTCCCGATCTCAGTTCTTACTGTGTGTGCTCTTCTGCTTCCTTCTGCTACACCTCTTATCGGAGCTCTTATGTTCGGTAACCTCCTTACAGAGTGTGGTGTTGCAAAGAGACTTTCAGATACTGCATCCAATGCAATGATGAATATTGTTACAATCTGTCTGGGTCTTTCAGTCGGTTCAAAGATGGAGGCTTCACAC
Source organism: Sphaerochaetaceae bacterium (assembly GCA_024684115.1). Taxonomy (GTDB): domain Bacteria; phylum Spirochaetota; class Spirochaetia; order Sphaerochaetales; family Sphaerochaetaceae; genus UBA1265. The sequence continues at coordinate 3,432 of JAIKXP010000073.1, forward strand.
TTCCTTACTCTGAACACTCTTGGAATTCTCCTTCTCGGTGCTGTTGCTTTCAGCCTGGGTACAGCAGTCGGTGTTCTTATTGCAAAGCTTATGAACAAGCTCGATCCAAAGCATCCGGTCAACCCGCTTATCGGTGCAGCAGGTGTTTCCGCTGTTCCTATGGCAGCCAGAGTTGCTTCCAAGGTCGGTCAGGAAGCAGATCCGCAGAACTTCCTTCTCATGCACGCCATGGGTCCGAACGTATCCGGTGTTATCGGTTCTGCAGTAGCAGCCGGTGTTCTTCTTGCAAGTGTTCCAGTCATGGAGCCTGTAAGAGTTCTTCTCGGTGCATAAAAAACAAAACAAACAATACAATCAGCCCGCTCGAAAGAGCGGGTTTTTTATTTCTCCAGGATTAAAACTTTTGTTTAAAAGAAGTTGTTTTTCAGTTAAGTGAAGTATTGTGTAGATTTTCAGCGAAAAATTGAAAGAAAAAGACTCTGGTTCTAATGTGTGTCAAAAGGGGAAGGAAACCTATGGAAAAAGCAATTAAATACAGACACGAACTTAAGCATGTTCTCTCTTACTCAGATCTTCTTTCCATCAGAAGCCGTCTTATGGCGGTTGCTGAACTTGATCCTCATACAAAAGACGGTAAGTACCATATAAGAAGTCTCTATTTTGATAACAACTATGACAAGGCCTTAAGGGAAAAGATTGA
>JAIKXP010000078.1 GCA_024684115.1 Sphaerochaetaceae bacterium
GACAGGCTTTGCATGGTGGATAAAGCGCATAAAGCGCTGTCTTGAGCTGAACGACATTGTCAGGATAGACCACTTCAGGGGCCTTGCCGCCTACTACGACATACCTGCAGGATCAAAGACGGCACAGTACGGGGTATGGACACCGTCTCCCGGAAAAGAGCTGTTCATGGCCATGAAGAAGGAGCTTGGAGATCTTCCGATAATTGCCGAGGACCTTGGAAACATCACATCAGATGTGATTGAGCTGAGAAAGTCCAACGGATTCCCGGGCATGAAGATATCCCAGTTCGGCTTTGACCTGACAAAGCAGGGAAAACTGAGGCTTACCCATGAGTTCCTGCCGCGCAACTACAACAGAAGCTGTGTTGCGTACACCGGAACCCATGACAACGATACCACCAGAGGGTGGTTTGACAGCCTTCCGACAAGACTTGCCGGAAAGGTTCTGGAGTACCTTGATACGGACCGGGAGTCCGTTGTGAAGGCACTTATAGGGTGTCTGCTTGAAAGCAAGGCGGACACAGTGATTATTCCCATGCAGGATATCCTTGAGCTGGATACCACTGCAAGGATGAACTACCCGTCGTCATGCAACGACATCAACTGGAGCTGGCGCATGATTGACGGAGCTTTCAACAATGAAATTGTGAAACGTTACAGGAAATTAACCAGGAGGCAGAATTAATATGGCTACAGTACAGCTGAAAAACATCAAGAAGGTCTATCCCATAAGCGAGGAGCAGAAGAAGGATAAGAGGAAGAAGACCAACCTTGAGATTTCGGAAGAAGGAGTTGTGGCAGTCCAGTCATTCAACCTTGATATTGCAGACAAAGAGTTCATAGTACTGGTAGGACCGTCAGGCTGCGGAAAGTCCACCACCCTGAGAATGGTTGCAGGACTTGAGGACATAAGCGGCGGTGAGCTTGTCATTGACGGCAAGGTTGTCAACGATGTCGCACCCAAGGACAGGGATATTGCCATGGTCTTCCAGAGCTACGCCCTCTATCCCCATATGACAGTCTACGAGAACATGGCCTTCTCACTGAAGCTGCGCAAGGTTCCCAAGGAAGAGATAGACAAGAAGGTAAGGGAAGCTGCAGAGATTCTGGACATCACACAGTATCTGAACAGAAAGCCCAAGGCCCTGTCCGGCGGACAGAGACAGAGAGTTGCAATCGGAAGAGCCATCGTGCGTGCACCGAAGGTCATGCTTATGGACGAGCCCCTGTCAAACCTTGATGCCAAGCTCAGAAACGAAATGAGAGCAGAGATCATCAAGCTGAGGAACAGAATCGATGCAACATTCATCTACGTAACACACGACCAGACAGAAGCCATGACCCTGGGTGACAGGATTGTCATCATGAAGGACGGCTCCGTACAGCAGATCGGCACACCCCAGGAGGTGTTCAACCATCCTGCAAACCTGTTTGTTGCAGGCTTCATCGGAATGCCCGTGATGAACTTCTTCGATGCACAACTTGAGAAGGAAGACGGCAATTACTACGTCAAGCTCGGCAAGTACACAGTAGAGCTTGATGCCGACAAGCAGAAGAGACTGAAGAAGCTTGATATCAAGAGCCAGCCCGTCACACTGGGTGTCAGACCGGAGCATACAGAGGTCGGATCAAAGGGTGTCGAGGCAACAGTCGAGGTATCCGAGATGATGGGTTCTTCAATCCACCTTCATGCCAATGCAGACGGCCACGATGTAATCATGATTGTTCCGTTCAACAACGACAGAAACGTCTACGCAATGGGAGACAAAATCCACTTCACATTCAGCGGTTCAGTTGCTCACGTATTCAACAAGGAAACCGGGAAGAATCTGGAGTTCTGATACTCTCCCTGAGTTTTTCCACCATCTCCGAAAGGAGGGTGGGCAGTGCGGCAGTCCTGTCTTCAAGGGCTGCCGCAATGTCTTTTTCAAAGTCTTTTGGCAGAACCTTGCAGTTTGCCACGGCAAAGGCTATCAGGCGCTTCTCACCCGGATGCAGCAGCCTGTTGGCTGCAAACAGTACATCGAAATAACTTTCAAGGAAGGCCGCCTTCCTGTGGTTGATGCTGTTCAGGTCGTTTCTCTCAACAGCTTTTTTTATCTGCTCAATATAGGATGAGAAGGGCTTGTCGTTCATAAGCATCAGACCCCTGTGGATTATGTTCTCACGCAGTTTCTCAGGGTAGGACGTACAGACTGTCTTCTTCAGGTTTCCAAGCCAGTTGTCCGGGTCATAGGTGATCTCAAGATTTGACAGTGTGTACAGGAAGGCCGTTGTGTAGGCGTTCCACGCCTTGCCCTCAAGCCAAACGGAATTGACAATGCCCTCAAACCACTTCGTGTCAAAGAACATGACATCAAACTCAACGTCCTCACTATCCACCCAGTACTCGTCTCCGGGGCCGAAGTAGTCCCCGCCCACCTCATACTTTGAAGAGATGGGTCTGACTATGTCCAGGCGCTCCTCAACGGACGGTTCCTGCTCTGTGAAGACGTAGATGTCGTAGTCCGATGTCTTGTCGCCGCTTCCTGCGGATCTGGATCCGCCAATTCCAGCCGCCTTCACTCCGGGCAGTGCGTTGTACTTGCTTATAAGATCTCTGACACTCATAGGGTAAACTCCCTGCTTACGATGGTTTTATTGTCTGAATAGTATGAAGCCTCAACGGTGTTCCTTCCGGTCAGTTTTGCCTGGAAAACAGCATCCGTGGGCAGGCTCTTCTTCATTGCCACAAGCTGTGCAATCTCTGAACTTATGTCCTTTCCATTCCTGTCAAAGACATCAATGTCGAACAGGCTGGGCCTGGTTGTGCAGGAGAACTCCTGACCTGCATAGATGAGCATGGGTCCCTTCTGGAAGAACATGAATGACAGCCACTGCATGCGTTTTTCAAAATCAGGACAAAGCGATGCAAAGCGCTCGGTATCGTGGTTTTCCACGAAGCGCAGTTTCATGTAGTTCTCCGGATAGATGTACTCCTGTGAATTAAGGGCGTACAGGTAGGTCTCAAGGCTGGTTCTTCCGTCAAAAAGACCCTGGAACAGCCTGAAGATGTCGTACTGGTACTCGGCATCGAAGGCCTCATACATCTGGTTGTCCGTCCATATGTCCAAACCCATGCTTCTGACGCCTGTAATCATGTCGCTGAAAACCGTTTCCCCAAGCCAGAAGCAGGAGGGATTGACCTTTTCGACTTCCTCTCTTGCGTACTTCCAGAACTCAACCGGCACGGTTGATGCCACATCGCATCTGAAGCCGTCCACGATGGAGGCCCAGAACTTCAGAGTCTCTGCCTGGTATTCCCATAGTTCCCTGTTGCCGTAGTTCAGGTCGTAGACGTCAGTCCAGTCCTCAAACCTGTTTCCTGGCTTTCCGTCCCTGTTCTTCCAGTAGAAGTCCGGGTTCTGTGAGAGGAGAACAGAGTCCCTTGATGTATGGTTGTAAACAACATCAATGATGCACTTCATTCCGTGTGCATGGATTGCATCCACAAGGTGTCTGAAATCATCAATGCTTCCGTAGCAGGGGTTTGTGTCCCTGTAGTCGGAGATTGAGTAGGGGCAGCCAAGGCTTCCCTTCTTGCCCTTCTGTCCGATGGGATGAACCGGCATTAGCCAGACCATGTCCGTACCCAGGTCCCTGATCCTCTTCAGATCCGGTTCAACGGCCCTGAAAGTGCCTTCCTGCGTATGGTTTCTGACGTAGATGCTGTAAATGACGCTGTTTCTGTATGAAATATCCGAAGTCTGCATGGTATGATTATACCATAACCGTGTTATACTTTTAGCATAATTGAAGCGAATCTTGTCAAAAAAGCATATATACGTTCTTGCATGTGTGGTCGCAGCCGTGAACTCAATCATAGACGGCCTTATCACAGCACGTTTCATCGGAACCCAGGCAATGGCCGCCGTGGGCTTCTTTGTCCCTGTATGCACCATCATAGGCATCGTCTGAGAGAGATTCCAAGTTTTCTGCATTCGCCAACTGCTCGTAAAGTCTTTTTTTTTGAGGAACTGTCTCGTTTTCCGCACAGACTCGGAAGTACGTTTTGTAGATAGTAATTTCGTCTTAAAGAGATTTCTTCTCTTTTTCGAGCCTTCTGATCTTCGATGATTCCTTCTCCATTGGAACCCTCCTTTCTGGGTCTACCTTGTTTTCGGGAACATACTCCATACTTAGTATAATTGTTTTTCCACATTCTTAGTGCATTTTCTGGAAAACCATATTTTGCACAGCTTCAGCCCACGAAATGGGTGTTTTCAAAAGCTCTTTGACAATCATCACCTTCTCTTCTTCTGTGATAAATTTTGAACGATGTCTAAAGCTATGTTCGAGCCATGAGAAGTCTCCCGCATTAAATGATCTTAGAATTCCCGATACATAAGTTTTGGCTATTCCTACCTCCCTTGAAATTATCTTTTGTCCAAAGCCCTGCTTGTAGAGTTTGTAGAACTTCTGTTTCTGTTTGTCAGTAATTTTAGGCAAAACAAAACCCCCTTGTTGGATTTGATCCAACAAATGGAGGTTAGTTCAGTTCTAACATCACACAGTGTTTGTCCAAGAACCTTTTTTTCTTGCAATATACGCATAATGATTTAAACTTTTAGTACATTAAGGAGAAAGCATATGAAAAAAGCACTCGTAGTATTACTAATTCTTTCTCTCGTTCTCTGTATGTTCGTTGCATGCAGCAAGAAAGAGGCAAAGTCCGCCGAGACAACTGCAACAAAGCAGTACTCTGGTAAGGTAATGATTTATTCTTCAATGCAGGAAGCACAGCTTCAGGCCGTTGAAGAGGCATTTGAGAAGGCCTACCCCGGCATTGACATGGAGTATTATTTTGCATCCGGCGGAAAGGTCCTTACAAAGATGACAACAGAGGCACAGGGTGGCCAGATTGCAGCTGACGTTGTATGGCTCGGTGATCCGTGTGACTACGAAGGATTCAAGGCCAACGGTTGGCTTGAGAAGTATTCTTCACCCGAAGAAGCTCACATTGCAAAAGCATACATCGATCCGGACGGATACTATACAGCCGGAAGACTTGTCACAATGGGTATTGCATGGAACACAACACTCGTCAAAGACGAAGATGCTCCAAAGACATGGAACGATTTGCTTGATCCAAAGTGGAAAGACCAGATTATCATGACAGACCCCGACCAGGCTTCAACAACAAAGTACTGGATGACAGCCATGATGCAGAGCGAGAAGTACGGTGAGAGTTTCTTCAAGGCTCTCCATGATAACGGAACACAGCTTGAGTCAGGAACAACAGCAACACACAACAGAGTTTCAGACGGATCATACAAGGTAGGTATCTGTCTTGACTACGTTTCTGCAAACCTCATTGCAGAAGGTTCTCCAATGAACTTCCATTTCACAACAGCCGATGTCTGTACAATGACAAGCCCTGTTGCTCTTATCAAGGGTTGTGCAAATCCTGATAACGGAAAGCTCCTCATCGACTTCCTCCTCTCAAAGGAAGGACAGGAAGTACTCGTTTCACAGAACCTTGTTTCTGTAAGAGACGACGTTAAGATGAAAGTTGATACATCTGCCATCGCTGCAGTCAACATGCCCGTTGACTTCATCAAACTCGGTCAGAACATGAAGTCCTATCAGGCAACATTCAACAAGATCTGGAACAAATAATTCCAGGCTTATTCCGTGCGGGGATTCCCAATGGGAGTTTCCGCCTTTTTTTATATAAGGATTAAAAATGGCAGAAGTAAGATTTGAAAATATTACCGCCACCTACGGAAAGAAAACAATCCTCAAAGACTTCTCGCTGACTGTAAACAGTAACGAGATTCTCTGTCTTGTAGGTCCTTCCGGTTGTGGTAAAACAACGCTTGTACGCTGTCTTTTAGGGCTTATGAAACCGGAATCGGGTAAGATTACCGTAGGAGACAGGGTTCTGTTCGATGCAAAGAAGAGAATCAACATCCCCGCCGAGAAACGTAACATAGGTATTGTTTTCCAGGACTACGCAGTATGGCCCCATATGACGGTTCTTGAAAACGTTTCGTATCCCCTGAAGAAGAGACGCGTTCCCAAAGGGGAAATCAAGGAACGGGCAATGAAGGCTCTGGAGCTGGTACATATGACAACATATGCAAACCACCTTCCCATGCAACTTTCAGGCGGTCAGCAGCAGCGCGTAGCAATAGCCAGAGCACTTGTAGTAGACTCTGATATTCTTGTTATGGACGAGCCTATTACAAACCTTGACGCAAAACTGCGTGAGGAAATGCTCCTTGAAATCAGATTGATTCAGTCCAGGTTGAAATCAACCGTTCTGTATATAACACACGACCAGCAGAGTGCCCTTCAGCTCTGTGACAAGATGGCAATTATGGAACCGAACGGTTCTCTCTGCCAGTACGGCACGGACGAGGATATTATTCTTCATCCGGCGAACAAGTTCACCTTCGAGTTCATAGGCGTATCGAACATGATTCCGGTAACATGCAAAGGCGAGAAGATCTGTCTGGACTGTGGAGTGGATTACAAGCTGGATGTGGAATTACCCAAGGGAACCACATTTGCTGAAAAGAGTGTTATGGGCGTCCGTATGAATGACGTAGTCTTTGACGAGAAGTCCGACGTTAAGGCACAGGTTGTCAGCAAGGTCTTCCTCGGAAGCGAGTACAACTACTTTATCAAACTCGGTCACAAGGTAATCCGCGTACAGCAGAGTATGCTCGATGCAAAGCTTTCAGGTGTTCCTGAAGACGGAGCAACTGTGGGAATCCGCTTTGTGAACCCCAGGTTCTACGATGCAAAGGAGGAACACAGTGAAGCTGTTTAAACAAAACAACAATCTGGCAGCTTTGGACGGCGGAAGGAGATTCAGCCTGGACAAGGCCCTTACAATCACTACCTTTGTACTGCTCATCATCATTGTCTTAATTCCTATCTTCATGATTATCTTCAACACATTCTTTGTGAAGGCAACAACCGGTAGATGGAGTCTTGACCTGAGCATGTTCAAAACACAGCTGACGGATACAAAAAACCTATCGGCCATGTGGAACACCGTAAAGATTGCATTCTTCACCACTATCGTGGGTACGATTGCAGGTGTATTCTACGCATGGCTTCTCGGTCGTTCTGACATCCCCGCCAAGGGACTTATGAGAGCACTTTTCAATATTCCTTATATGTTCCCTCCGTTCCTCGGTGCAATGGCATGGGATATGCTACTCAACGGCCGCGGCGGATACTTTAACAAGTTCCTGATGAACCTGCTCCATCTTGAGAGTGCTCCTCTGAACATAAACTCAATCTGGGGTATTGTATTCGTTGAGGTTTCCTACTACTTCCCGTTCGTATTCATGCAGGTAGTAGCAGCCCTTGAGAAGATGGACCCGACGCTTGAGGAATGTGCAAGAATTGCAGGTGCAAAGCAGAGCACGGTTATTTGGAGAATTACCCTTCCCCTTACAAAACCGGCAATCTCCGCAGGTGCACTGCTTATTCTCACAACTTCTCTGGCACACTTCGGTGTTCCCTCAATTATTGGTTACTCTCAGGGAATCTACACCTTGCCTACGAGAATCTACGCGGTTATATACAACGCCGGAGGCTCGTTCGAGGGAATCAGGCAGGGTGCCGCACTTTCGGTCCTGCTCGTTGCAGTTGTGTCTGCAGCATTGATTCTTCAGAACAAGATTCTTTCTTCAGGAAGCTACGATATCATCAAGGGAAAGAGCACACGCCCCACACTTATCAAACTGCGCGGTGCAAAGTATCCCTTGCTGGTCTTCTGTGTAATTACACTTCTCGTTATCGTTGTCGTACCGTTGGTAATGATTGTTCTGGTATCGTTCCTCAAGGCTTACGGACTTCCGCTCAAGCTTGAGAACTTCTCGCTCATCCAGTACACCAGAGTATTCAAAGGCGGCGGAACAATTGATTCAATCAAGAACTCTCTGTTTGCATCAATTACAGCCGGCGTTGTCTGTATGCTGCTCGGTACACTTGTTGCATACGTTGTCCAGAAGATCAAACCGAAGAACAAGGGCGCCTTGGAATTCATGTCCATGCTCCCCTATGCAATCCCTGGTACGGTTCTTTCAATCGGAGTTATCCTTGCCTGGCAGGGTTCAATTCTCAACATCAACCTGTACAACACAATCTGGATCATCATTGTAGCCTACCTGGCCCGTTACCTAAGCTTCTCCATGAAGACTTCATCGGCAGCCCTGCTTCAGGTTTCAAGTTCGCTTGAAGAAGCAGCAAGAGCCTGTGGTGCCTCTCATACGGAGAGCTTGTCTGATATCACTCTGCCGCTCATCAGACCGGCAATGGTCTCAGGCTTCTTCCTTATCTTCCTGCCCGCTATGCGTGAGGTTACAACCTCAATCCTGCTGTACGGCCCGAAGACAAGAACTCTCGGTGTTCAGATTTACGGCTTGCGTGATGCCGGTATGATTCCTCAGGCTGCCGCTCTTGCAACGGTTGCTATAGGCATTATCATCATCCTCAACACTTTGGTTAACTACATAGTGAAGGATAGAAAGGGAGTCTAACATGGCAGATCAGATTGTATTAAGAAACGTAACCAAAATATTCACTACAAAGACACTGGGTGACATTACTGCCGTTGACAACTTCAACATCAACGTCCACGAGGGCGAATGTTTCTCCTTCCTCGGCCCTTCCGGCTGCGGAAAGTCAACAACCCTCAGAATGATTGCCGGTTTTGAAGACCTGACTGCCGGTGAGATTGAGCTATGCGGAAAACTTGTTTCTTCAAGTTCAAAGAAGCTCTATATCCCACCTGAGGAACGCGGTCTAGGCATGGTTTTCCAGGCTTTTGCAGTATGGCCCCACCTTACGGTTTTTGACAACGTTGCCTTCCCTCTTTCAATAAAGAGGGTCAACAAGACCGAAATCCGCCAGCGTGTTGCCGAAGCTCTGAAGCACACAAGCCTTACCGGTCTTGAAGATGTCTACCCTGGAGAACTTTCCGGTGGTCAGCAACAGAGAATTGCACTTGCCCGTGCTATCGTTACGAATCCGAAGGTCATGCTTCTGGACGAGCCTCTTTCAAACCTCGACCCCAAACTCAGGGAAACGATGCGCTTTGAAATCAAGGCACTGCAGAAGAAGTTCGGGTTCACCATCATCTTCGTTACACACGACCAGAGCGAAGCTATGGCTATAAGTGACAGAATGATGGTCTGCGATATGGGTAAGATTATGCAGATTGATACTCCTGAAAACCTGTACAACCACCCGAACAGCCGCTTTGTACACAACTTCCTCGGTGAAAGCACCTTCATCAAGGTCACAGTCAAGGGCGGAAAGGTTTATCCAAAGGGTTCAAACCAGGAACTGAAGATCAACATTCCCAAGGGCGTAACGGGCGACATGGTTGTTGCAACACGTCCCAATGAAATTGAGCTTACAACTTCTTCGGAAGAAGGTTTCAGAACTCATATTGAAAAGCGCATCTTCCTCACCGACAGAACAGAGTATCTGGTTCCGGTCGGAGAGCAGATGGTTAAGATTCAGACACCGCACAGAATCCGTTTCAATGCTCAGGACGAATGTTACGTCAAGTTCATTGAACCGATCTGGTATCCGGTCGACGATGAAAAGACCGAAGCAGAGCGCAACAAGAGACAGTTGATCTGATTCATCCGGGGCTGCCGCAGAAGCGGCGGCCCCTTTTTACGATAAGAGGTTTACTATGGATATCCGCATTTCAGGACAGCTTGAAGGTGCAAAAACCGCGAAGGGACTTGCAGTGATCATCGATGTCTTCAGAGCATTCACCGTTGAGTGTTTTCTGGCCGAAGAGGGTGTTGCCAAGATTATTCCCATGGGCAATACTGACGAGTGCCTTGAACTGAGAGCCAAACACCCCGACTACTACCTTGTGGGCGAACGCAAGGGGATCAAACTTCCTGACTTTGACAGTGGTAACAGCCCGTCTTTCCTGACAACATCAGTAGAACTGAAAGGCAGAACAATTGTTCACAATACCAGCGCAGGCACTCAGGGCATCATGTATGCTTCAAAGAGCGCAAGCGAAGTTTTAGGCGCAAGCCTTGTTAATGCAGATGCAGTTGCACGCTACATAAAAATGCGTAATCCAGATGTTGTAACCCTTGTCTGCATGGGCCTCAACGGCACGGAAGAATCCGCCGAAGATACTCTGTGCGCAAAATACATCAAAGCCAAACTGCTTGGAGAAGAACTGAACATTCACAAGGAAATAGCAGATTTGAAAAACACTGCAGGCAGCAAGTTCTTTGATAAGGCAAGGCGTAGCGCCTTCCCCGAACCCGACTTCTTCATGTGTCTTGTCCCGGATATTTTCAACTTTGTTTTGAAGGCAAATACTTCAATATACCCATTTGAAATGGAGAAAATCGAAGTTCCTCGTTAATCAGTGTAAAGATTATTATCTTTCAGTAATTGGATCACTTGAAATACAACCGCTAATTATGTCACATCATCGTTGAAAGCAAACTTGCCATTTAGAGTTTCTTTCAGACTTCCTTCTCATACAGATTCCATGACTATTCTTGATAAAACTGGAGCTGAAGATTTATTAGGAAAGGGCGACACTCAGACTATTCTTGTTAAAAAAACAGGACTTTCCAAAGCCACCATTAACAACCTGTTCCGGAAATTCAATCTGAACGAGGAATTCGGAATAGATGAAGCCTTCATTCGGTCAACGCTTTCGGAAGCCTCCAGAAAAGGAAGAAAGAAAGCTACCAAAGCTCGACTTGCGAAGAAGAGCAGGAACATTAAAAAGGCGAAGAAACTGATCGGGGAAGGAAAGCTTATTTAGGAGGTAGCGGAAGAACTAGGGGTGTCTGTCGTAACCGTCAAGCGCTATCTCAAAGAAGATAAATAATGTGGATACTGATAGCGATAGAAATGATACATAGAATAGCTTTTTGTACCAAATATATACCGGAGTGCGGGAAAAGAGGCATTTAATTCTTTGTATTACAAGAAAATACTGTAATCATTCCCACTCAATGGTTCCCACCGGTTTCGGAGTCATGTCGTAGAGGACACGGTTAACACCCTTAACCTCGTGGAGGATGCGGTCTGTGATGTGCTGCAGGAGAGAGAACGGGATATCCTCAACAGTAGCTGTCATGGCGTCCTTTGTATTGACGGCACGAATTACTACAGGCCAGTCCCAGCATCTCTTTCCGTCCCTTATTCCTGTGGATCTGTAGTCAGGAACAATTGTGAAGTACTGCCATACCTTACCGGCAAGACCGTTCTTTGCAAACTCTTCCCTTAAGATGGCATCTGATTCACGTACAGCCTCAAGGCGCTCACGTGTGATGGCACCTGTGCATCTTACTCCAAGACCCGGACCCGGGAAAGGCTGGCGGTAAACCATGTTATCCGGAAGGCCCAGAGCCTTACCTACTACCCTGACCTCATCCTTGAACAGAAGCTTTACAGGCTCAACAAGTTCAAACTGAAGATCCTCAGGAAGTCCACCTACGTTGTGATGGGCCTTAACGCCGTCACTTTCAAGAATATCAGGATAGATTGTTCCCTGAGCCAGGAACTTAATTCCGTCGAGCTTTCTGGCCTCTTCTTCAAAGACTCTGATAAACTCAGCTCCGATTATTTTTCTCTTCTCTTCAGGTTCCGTTACGCCTGCAAGCTTATCCAGAAAGCGGTCTACAGCATCAACATAGACCAGATTGGCATTCATCTGGTTTCTGAAAACCTCTATTACCTGCTCCGGCTCTCCCTTTCTGAGAAGACCGTGGTTTACATGAACACATGTAAGCTGTTTTCCTACTGCCTTAATCAGAAGTGCAGCGACTACTGAGGAGTCAACTCCGCCTGAAAGAGCAAGAAGAACCTTCTTGTCGCCGATCTGTGATCTGAGTTCCTTAATCTGCTGATCGATAAATGCATTAGCAAGCTCAACTGTTGTAATACGGGCCATGTCTGCCGGCCTAACGTTTGATGTCATGTTTTTGCCACCTGAATTTAAGATGGTTGGAGTATAGCAAAAAGAGAGTATCTTTGAATATTTTTCAGGGAATTTTTTCTATAAAATTTTAAAAAAAATTTCCTTGTTGTCCGGTCATCCTTCATTGTCAAACTGTTTTCTAAAACAGAAGAACCACACCTGCAACAGAAACAAGGGTTCCGACAAGGGATAAGGCAGAGACTTTTTTCTTTCTGATAAGATCAACCGGAATCAGAAAAACAGGACTTGTCTGTGAGAGGCTTCTCACTACACCTGCAGGAATCATCTCCATAGCCTTAAGTGTAAGCGTTACACCCAGAACAGGGCCGAGAAGCACAGAAAAGAACATCATGAGAACATATCTGCTGTCTTTGAACGTTTTAAACTGTACGGCAAAATCTTTTCTCTTTATAAAACCAAAGACTATCCATGCAGCAAGACCTCCTAAGAGTCTTAACATGTTAGTTGAAACCGACGGGACATCTGAAAGAGCTGCCTTGGCCGTTATGTCTGAAACAGACTGAAGCACAGCTCCTAGAAAGGCGCAGATTAATCCTGTTTTCAATACACTGTTTTCAGTCTTTTCCTTTGTGCCCTTCTCTCCGAAAACCATAAGGACGACACCACTGATGGTAATGACCATACCCAGAATCTGGGTTCCTGTAAGTATCTCTGAGAAAATGAAAAAAGACATGACAGCCGTAAGGGCCGGATTTAAGGTCATGATTACTGCCGTTTCCCTTGACCCTATGGTGACAATTGCCTTGAACATAAAGTAGTCACAGAGAAAGAATCCTATGAAACCGGAAAGGAAGGCCATCAGGTAGGTCTGTACGGAATAGCCTGTGGGAAAGGAGCCTTCAAACAGCAGAAGAAGGATAAAACCCAGGGGGACTGCGACAAACATTCGGACATAACCTATCATATCTGAAGTCAGGCGCTCA
>JAIKXP010000081.1 GCA_024684115.1 Sphaerochaetaceae bacterium
AGCTGCTGCTCAATGTCCGGTGTAAATCCATGGCCGTACACTCCCTGATGAAGTGTGTAATCTATGGCCATGCCGTCCTTCATCTCGTTCAGCCTTAAATCAAGGCTGTCGGTGAGGTTCATATTCTTCTGGTGGTCTGCAAAGTCAACTACAGTCGTTACTCCTCCGAAGGCAGCAACGCGGCTTCCCTGTGGGAAACTGTCAGCCGTGACTGTTCCGCGGCTTACAAGATGGTAGTGTGTATGTGCATCTATGAGGCCCGGAAGTACGTAAAGGCCCTTTGCATCTATTACCTTAACCTTTGCGGCATCTTCTCCGAGCATGTCGGAAAGCATCTGAGCTGTAATCTTACCAACCTTGAGGATCTTTGAATTCCTGGTCAGTACACTTGCCTTGAAAACTCTGTCTGCCGTAGCAACAGTTCCGTTTTTAATAAGAATATAGCTGCTCATAATCATATCTCCACTGGTAACTAATCATTCTATCACAGTTTGATTCAGAGAGTAGAAATTTTAAGAAGATCAGAATCTGCATTCAGCCTATAAATTCTTCTTTAAGGAAGTTAAGGTCTATTTCCGGATACAGAACATGCTTATTGAGCAGGGCAAGAATACGTGAAGAAGCTTCTTCGCGGATTTCTGATGGAACAACAGCCCTGGACTTACTGAGTGTTCCGGCCTTCTCTCCCTTTGTAATCTTTGCAGGTCTTGCATTTTTAAGAACAAGTGCAAAGACTGCTGCAATTTCCTTCATGTCCTCTGTATCCATTCCGAGGGTTGTTACTGCTGCAGTACCTACCCTGAGTCCTGAGGTGTACCATACGCCGTTGGTATCAAACGGAAGGGTGTTTCTGTTAAGTGTAATTGAGCAGGTCCTCAGCAGTGCTTCAGCCTGTTTTCCGTTCAGTGAGAACGGACGCACATCAAGCAGCATGAGGTGGTTGTCTGTTCCTCCGGTTGTTACCGGGATTCCCTCTTCGATAAAGGCGGCAGCCAGGGCTTTGGCGTTTTCAACTATCTTGAAAGCATAATCCCTGAACTCCGGTTTAAGAGCCTCAGTGAGGGCTATGGCCTTTGCAGCCATAACGTGAGGAAGCGGTCCGCCTATTACAAGCGGACAACCCTTATCTACGCTTTCAGCAAATTCATTTGTGCAGAGAATCATGCCGCCGCGTGGTCCTCTGAGTGTTTTGTGGGTAGTTGTTGTTACAATATCTGCCCATTTGACCGGGTTGTATTCGTCTTCGAAAACTCCTCCGGCAACAAGACCTGCAAAGTGAGCCATGTCTACCATGAGAACGGCGCCGACTGATGAAGCTATTTCCTTCATCCTCTTGAAGCTGATCTTTCTCGGATATGCGCTGTATCCTGCTATGAGGATGAGCGGCTTAACTTCTTTTGCAAGTCTTTCAATCTCATCGTAATCCAGAAGGTCTGTCTTCTCATCAACGGTGTATGAATAGGCATCAAACATCTGGGCACTGACGTTCTGTCTGTAGCCGTGTGTAAGGTGGCCTCCGCTGTAGTAATCAAGACCCAGAATCCTCTGGTTTCCTGTGAGAATTCTTATCATATTCCACTGGTCTCTCGTCATGTGACTGACGTTTGTAATTCCCATCTCTTCAAGTGCCGGAACCTGAACTCTGGCATTAAGCACAGCCCAGTAGGCGCAGAGATTTGCATCTGCTCCGCTGTGGGGCTGAACGTATGCGTGATCGGCTCCGAAGAGTTCACATGCCTTTTTGCATGCATAATCTTCTATGGCATCTACATTTTCACATCCTGCATAGAATCTGTGGTAGGCAAAGCCTTCAGAGTACTTGTCAGTGAGAAGGTTTCCCATGGCACTCTGAACTGCCGGAGAACAGAAATTCTCACTGGCAATAAGTTTCAGATGAGTTCTCTGATCCTCGAGTTCCTTAACTATGGAAGATGCAACTTCCGGTGAAACAGCCTTTATGTTTTCCAGCTGTGCAACGTATGCTGCCATGACCGGATTTACACTATCCCCGAACTTTCCGAGATACCTTTGAAGAGATGACATATTCTTACCAGTTGTCCTTATCTTTCTTTTTTGAAATAACCTCAGCTGCTACATATGCCGGCTGCGGTGCAGTCTTCTGCTTTGTATCCTTTGAAGACTTCTTTCCTTTGCTTTCCTTTCTGATATCGCCTTTTGCCATAAAAGACCTCCATTTATTTCCTTAGAATAATATACTCTGCAGAGTTAGCGGTCAATCATTCATTCCACAGAGATATCCTATTGTATACGCCGAAACCGCCCTCTCAATATAGGCCTGAATCAGCTCGGACTCACAGCTCTTAAGATCTATAAGACTCTGGATATAATCTGATTCACTGCCATAGCCTGACTCAAACTGCTCCAGCCTGCTTCTGCTCTGACTTTCAAGGGACTCAAGGAGCACCTTACGGTACTCAATGTCCGACACACTGGAAATGAAATTTCCATAGTTTTCAGCGAGTGTAGAGAGCACCTCATTTTCAGCTGCACTCTTGTCCACGGCAGAAACAACTGAGGAAGAGACCGCCCTGTCCACTGCCCTGGCAGATGTGCCGGCGTCAAAGAGTGTGGTTTTAACTGCAACTGTTATGGTTGCGGCCCAGTCATCTTTTCTGTACCAGTCTGTTTCGATAAGAGGGAAGCGGCTTCCGGAATAGGAAGCATCTACAACAATGGCTACATCCGGCTTCCAGCTCACCGATGCATTTGCAAAATCTTCAGAAGCCTTAGCTATCTCGTTCATCTTATCAAGAAGTGTAAACACGGTTCTCTCTGAAGAGACGGAAGAACTCTTAAGCTCTGTGTAATCAGAAGAGGAAATTCTGGAACACAGTGAAAGAACCTCTTTCTCATCAAACTCAAGTTCTTTGAAAGAAAAGTCCATAATACCGCTGAGTCTTGCAACAGAGGCCTCTGTTGACAGAAGCTTTGACTCAACCTGAGAGAGGGCTGAATCAGCGGACCTGGCCTTGGCCTTTATGTTATAGAAGTCAGTTTCGAGCATCATGCCGTTTTCACAGGCAGACTGAGAGAGCTCCACAAGGCGGGAAGAATAAGCCTGAAGCTCAGAAACAACTTCCTTAAGCATCTGAAGGTAGTAAAGAGCTGCACAGTTTGCCCTGAGCTGGACCTCTTCATTTTCAGTTGTGCGCTGAAGCTGCAGTTCCCTGGCTTCTGCAGCAAGACTTGCAAGTTTCACCCCGTTTGAAAGCTTCCCGGAGGTGAATACCGGCTGTGTCAGCTGAAGCTTGAACTGATAGTAAAGGCTCTCCTGACCATCGTAGATTTTCACGTACTCACTTGTGGACATGCCCGGAATATAATCCGAAAGATTGATCCTTATCGGGTCAATCGGATTGGCAATGTAGGAGCCTGTAAGGGTGAGGTCCACTGAAGGATAATATCCGGCCTTTGCATCTGATACATCAAGAAGGGACTGCTTGAGCTCCTCCCTGGCCTTGAGAATCTCAGTATTGTTCCCGACCATGGCCTTTAGAAGCTCATCTGTCGTGTAGGCAAAGGCTGAAAAACAGAGGAGAAGAATTAAAATAACGGATACAGAACGTTTAGTCACTTATTTCTCCCGTGAAGTTGTTGTAACTGACTGTATATGTGTCTGTTCCACTCTGAATTGTAACTGTAGCGTATGTGTCACCAGTGCTTATGCTTAGATCCTTATTATAGTCAAAGACAATATAAACAGTACTCTCTGCATATCCGTTATCTCCCTGGGTTCCTTCCCACTTGATTGTACTACCGCCAAGTCCTGCAAAATTTCCATGGGTATATGTTGTTGTAGTGTCATACGTGGCAAGAGCTGAACTTGTTGTATATGTCTCTGCTGAGGAAGCTGAATACCTTACAAAATTTCCGTCATCATCCTTGTAGCAAAGCCAGACAGGATAATCGTCATAATCATCATCTCCACTTTCCTTGTATTTTTCAGAATTGTAGCTCGTAACCCGGCCGCTGAACGTAGGCATGGTAAAGCGTGTGCGGGTGAGCTGAACATCGCCCTGGCTGCCGTTTGTGCTGTCACTGACAATCTTGACCGCAGTCAGATCGCTTGTGGCATAGTCGTCGTGGGTTACCTGAATGTAGATTGTGGTATAGTCGGCTGTCTTGCCAAAGGCAGGGCTGCTTGTGCTCCAGACTACGCGGCTGACTGTGTAAGAGCCGTTTCCGTCTGTTGTGGTGCTTGCAAGGAGGTTGGATCCGCTGCTGTCTGCGTAGACTGAGACCTTTGCACCG